>JBEKZL010000253.1:0-12743 GCA_049509915.1 Bryobacteraceae bacterium
CGCTCGATGCACGATCCTGCTCAGTGAATCCCCGGCCGGCTTCTAAACGGATCCCGGCGGCCGCGAAGTATCCGTCGCTGACCATCCGAATGTAGGGTTCAGGCGGATATTGGCCCTTCGGGTAAACATGTCCCTTTGCGCCGACCTGCCACGACCGGTCTCCGGCAAACGGCAAAACGTCGCTCACTCCCGCCGCCCGGACGCCTGGAATCGATCGCGCCCTTTGCAGCATGTCATCGAGGAAGGCGTTCTGTTGAGCGAGGTTCGAAATTCGAGTAGAATCGACCCGCAGGACCGCGGTGTGCTCCGGCTCGAAGCCCAGATCGACGTCGAGCACGCGAACAAAACTCCGCACCAGGAGACCCGCGCCCACCAGCAAGACCGAGGCGAAGGCGATCTCGGAAACCACCAATCCGTTGCGCAGCCAGGCACGACGCTTGCCGGCGATCAGCCCGCGGCCACCCTCTTTCAGCGCGTCCTGGATCTCTAATGCGGGAGCCTGAAGCGCAGGCAACACCCCGAACAGGACGCCGGTAACGACGGCCGTGACCAGCGTGAAAGCGAGCACGTTTCCGTCGATGCGCACGCTGTTCAGCAAAGGAAGATTGAAGGCGCTCAAATGCGCCACCACACTTGTGCCGGCGAAGGCGAGGCTCAGCCCGAGCGCGGCCCCGCAACAGGAAAGCGCGATGCTTTCTGTAAACATCTGCCTGAGTAGCCGGAAGCGCCCCGCGCCAAGCGCGGCCCGCATCGCGAGTTCCTTTTGCCGCGCCCCCAGCCGGGCCAACTGGAGATTCGAGAGGTTCGCGCATACGATCAACATCACTACACCGACCGCGCACGCCAGCACCAGCAACGCCGGCCGAACGCGGCCATTGATGCGCCGATCGAGCGGAGTCAGCCGCGGAACCGTCGGGTTCCGTTCCGGCGGAGGATGCTGGATCTCCATCTGTTTTGCCAGCAGAGTGAATTCCGGCCGCGCGTTCTCTACGCTCGCGCCGGGCTTCAACCGGCCGATGATCGTCATCGTGTTGCCGCGCCGATTCGTTTCCTCCGTCAGCGGCCAGGGGATAAAGATATCCACCGGCACGGCCTGAGGAAAGTTAGCTTTTTGCCGGCATTCGTCCTCCGTGAACGACCTGCCCAACACCGGATCTACGCCCAGCAGCGAAAAAAGATTCTGCGTCACGGAGACGCCCGTCACCCGTTCCGGCTCGCCGGCGCCCGTCAGTTGCCAGTCTCCGGTGCCACCGCCGGACCACCCGGCCAGATCGGAGAAGGAACGATTGTACTCCCGAAGGTCGAGAAAGTTACTCACCTGAGTGGACCATTCCTGGTTCGCAATCCAAACCAGACGGCCCGGATCGCGAAACGGGAGGGGGCGCAGCAGGAGCGCGTTCACCACGCTGAACACAGTCGAACTGGCCCCAATGCCGAGGCCGGCGATGAGGATCGTAAACACGGTAAATCCGGGATCGCGCCGCATCCCTCGAAACGCGTAGCGCAGATCCTGTGCCAGATCGCTCCACCAACGAACCAGCCACACGCCGCGGGATTCTTCCGATTTCTGCGTCATATTGCCGAACTTTCTCCTTGCCGCCGCGCGCGCTTCGACCTCGGACATGCCCTGCGCGGCGAAGTCCTGAGCGATTGACTCGAGGTGAAACTCCATCTCTTCCCACAACAGCCGCTGCCGCTCGCTCTCGGACCGCAAAAACCGGAAGCGGCGTCGAAAACGTCCCCAACTGGAACCTGCCCGCATGCGATCTCCGTAGCCCCCTTACGCGAACCCCATAATCCGAGCGACCGCGCCCGTTACCCGCCGGTAGCGGGCCGACTCCGCCGCCAGTTGCTTTCGTCCATCGGGCGTCAGTTGGTAGAAGCGGGCCCGCCGGTTATTCGCCGACAGGCCCCACTCGCCGGCGATCCATCCATTCAGTTCGAGCCTCTGCAGCGCCGGATAGAGCGAGCCCTCCTCCACGCGCAGGAGATCGTCGGATAGTTGCTGGATCAGTTGCGCGATCGCGTATCCGTGCAAATGGCCGCTCATCAATATTTTGAGCACCAGCATGTCGAGCGTGCCCGGTAACAGGTCGTCTCTGTTTTTCTCCGTTCCCATAGATGGTCTTATTATAGTACGTCGAATTTGTGGATTAGTTACGAAGAATCGCAATTTTTTCACACAGATAGTCTGTTAGAGCCGACATGGGATCGGCAATCGCGAACGGCGCCGAATCGATGAAGTTGCGGAGTTCGGGTTTTACGGTTTCGTTTCCGTGATTCCCAGGTCGGTCAGGACCTTGGGATTGGCTTCATCCATCGAGAGCAGGTTATGGCAGGCGTTGCAATCCTGGGTGATCAGGTGACATTCATCTCCGGGAAGATGTTGCGATCGTAGATGGCTAGCACGCCCTTAGCAGAGGAGGTGACTTCGCTGCGCCGGCTAGCCCAGATTTCCGGGTAATTGCGCTGGTAGAAGGCGGCGAAAGCGGCCGGAATTTTGCTCGCGGCTTCCTCGCGCGAGAGGTAGTTAACCTTCAGAACCTCGAGGCCCTCTTTCTTGGCGAAAGGCAGGCTGGGGGAAACGTCGCCGGAACCCATGGCGCGGTCGAGACCCCGCTCGGGCAGCTCGAAGCTGTGGGAGGGGCGGTTGTGGCAATCCATGCAGTCCATTTCCCGCACGGTGAGGCCGGCGGGCTGGGCGTCCTTGGCGGCATACACCGTCTTGGCGCCCTGGTTATCGTATTCCACCCAGGGAATGTTCTGGCGGGCTTCGTCAGAGTGTCCGTAACGAATGTGGACGCCCGGCCCGAGGTGGGTGCCATGAATGCCGATGCCGTGGTTGCCGCCGCCGATCTTCATGAGCAGCACGGTCTTGGTAAGGGAATTAGTGGCGTCGTCGGCATATTTATTGATTATCTGCAAGCGGTCTTCGCCGTATTTCTGGGGCCAGTGACAGGTTTCACAGGTTTCCCGGGCGGGGCGCAGGTTGTGGACGGGTGTCGGGATCGGCCGGGGGTAAGTGTGGAATGTCACGGCAAAGACCTGTCCCACGCCGGACAGCTTGCTGCGGACGAACCAGGACGCGCCGGGACCGATGTGGCATTTGACGCATTCGACGCGCGAATGCGGCGACTGCTGGTAGGCGGTGTATTCGGGCTGCATCACGGTGTGGCAGGTCTGGCCGCAGAAGGTGACCGAATCCATGTAATTGACGGCGCCATAGCTGAGCTGGCTGGCCACGATGATGTTGACCGCAGTGGTGAAGATGACGAAATAGGCCAGCTTGCGCAGTTCTGGGTTGCTCCAGCGGAGCGGCGGAAAGGAGGCGGGCCAGAGGTGAGCCCGCCGGTCGGCGCGGCGCCGCCGCCAGATGCCCAGCGGAATCAGCACCAGGCCGGCAAAGAACGGCGCCGGCAAAACCATGAACACCAGGATGCCGATGTAGGGGCTTTCGGTTCCGCCTCGAAGCGTGGTGGGCAGAAGGAAGAGCCAGAACACGGTGGCCGACGTGACCAGGATCACGCCGAGCAGGCTGACCCAGTTGCTGGAAAGATGGATATAGGGGGAGAGCCACCCTCGGCCCTGACTCGGCGGTGGGGTCATTTTTGCGGATTTTCCTCTCGATTGCCGTTGAGAAAGGCGGTGTTCAGCGGATAGATGTCGGGGTCGAAGATCACCGAATAAAAGTGCCAGACGACGATGGCCAGAGTAGCCAGAATGGCTTCGTAGAAATGCACGGAAGTGGCTACGTCCAGCCAGGCTTTAGGCAAAATGCGCATGGCGATATTATTGGCCCAGAGCAGAATCCCGGTGGAAGCCATCACCACGGCGCCCCAAACCACGGCCCAATACTCGGCCTTCTCTATATAGCTGTGCGCCGAGCGGCCGGGCGGCGTCGCTCCCAGTCCTAGATTGTACGCGAAATTGGCCATGGCTTCGCGCGGGTCGTTGCGGTTCGGCCACATTTCCTTCCAGTGTTTACGCAGTTTGCGGCTGACGACGAGCGAAACCGCGTGGGTTACGGAAATCAGGATGAACACCATGGCCGCGCAGCGATGAACAAGGCTGCGCACCGAGAGCGTGCCGGCCATGCCCAACGAGGGGCGAGCCCACCACTGGTCCGGGTATTTGAGCGCAAAACCGCTCCAGACCAGGATGAGGAACGAAATCGCCAGGACGGCGTGCTGGATGCGCTCGAAAGGGAGCATGCGCGGGCCGGAGTGGCCGGCCGGGCTGGAGATTCGCGCCACGTTCCGGAAGCGGTTGCGGATTAGCTTGCGCAGCCAATCGCCGGCATTGTGCAGCAGCATCAGCCCGATGGTTACTGGGATAAGGAGGAGATAGGTGCTGCGAACGAAGCGCAACGGGGCAGGCTCGGCGGCGTTTTCAGCGACGTGTACCTGGCTGATGGCAAAGCGTTCGCCGGCGCCGGGATGGCATCGCCCGCAGGTCTTGGGCAGGTTCTTGGGATTGATGGTGGATTTGGGGTCGGAAGACGGCAGAATGTCGTGAACGCCGTGGCAACTGGCGCAATTGGCGACGGTCTGCATGCCGGCTTTGGCCGCCAACCCGTGGAAGGAGGAATCGAAGCTGATCATGCGGTCGCTGGGCAGGCCGAAACGGCTGTTCAGGCGGACGTTGCCGTGGCAGCTTCCGCAGGTATCGCGGATGTGCGCGGCATTCACCGGAGAAGCAGCGCTGGTGTGTTTGATGATATTGTGCTCGCCATGGCAGTCGGTACACAGGGGGGCTTGGGAAACGCCCCTGGCCAGCGCCTGCCCGTGGATGCTGGCCCGGTATTGGTCGACCACGTCGCTGTGGCACATGCCGCAGGTGTCCGGCACTCCGGCGCGAAACGCTTGCGATTTCGGCGAAAGCAACTCGTGGGCACTGCCGTGGCAGAGGGCGCAATCCGGCGCGCCTTCGTTGCCGTGGGAGCGGGCCTGTCCGTGTACGCCGAGAGAGTAATCACCGGCCTGGTCGGTGTGGCAATTGCCGCATACCGGTTTGGGGATATTGGCCGGGTGGGGATACTGGTCGTGAGATTCGTGGCAGGTATCGCAGGTGAGGCCGGCGTGGGCGCTTTTGGCCAGTTTCGCGCCCTGCTCGTGGCAGTCGGTGCAACTAGCCTTGGCCGGGGCGGCCGCCCAAGCGGTGGCGCCCGCAAGAACTGCAAAAGCTACAAGAAAACCGAGGATGGCGAAACCGAGCCCCCCGGGTACTGTCTGGAAAGCCCGGTTTCGCATAGCCCTAAATCCCCGTTGTGGAGCTCGACACCCAAAACCGATAAAAGTAAATCGCGACCAGCACGAACCCATACGCCACCGCGACTATGGTCAGAGTTTTGCCCCATTTGTCCACCTGGTCCAGCTTTTGCGCTACCGTGGTCTGCTGCGCCACAGCACCGCTCGAGGCGCCCAAGTGCAAGACGTCATCTTCCTGACTGGCAATGTGGCGGCGGTATACAATCAGGCCCGCCACACCCAACGCCATGAGGATCCAAATTGCGAAGAAAAAGTTCATTAACGGCCTCCATTTCAGACAATCAACTCTTTTATACTACATTCCGCGCCGACCATCCGCGCTTCGGGCACTTTGTGAGATGCACGCCGAATTCCACGATGACGACCCCGTTAATTATTGTGTTTTGCAACGCTTACGGCTGGGCCGGTGGCTAATTGGGGTTATTGACGCAGGAACTGGCGCGGGATTGGGGGAAATTGCGTGTGCCGCGTAGGGGGAGTGGGCAACCGGCATCCGTAATGCTGCCGCCATGATCGCGAGCAAGACGGTATCCATGGAATCGTCCCAACCGACCACCGAAACGATGCCCGCATCCCACGCTCTCGCCATGCGTTCGGAATTCTTGTGAGTGATCAATACGATGCATTCGGGGTGAGACAGAGGGAGGGGCAGACTAGCCAATGCCGTATCGTCCAGCACCAGCACTGACGGTTGCCCCGAATCGGAACTCGCGGCCGAGTCGATATGCCAGGCGCAAGTGTGGTTCAGGGCGTCTCGCAGCGCCGCAGCGTAAGCGGAATCGGAGAGCGTAAGCCTGACCGTCTGGAGCATATGCGGCTGGGAAGCCTCCACCCGAAAGACCCCTACTTCTTATCCTGGTATCCGTCCAAGGTCTTGTGCACGGAGTAATACTTTCCGGCATCGGTCAGAGCTTTCGGATTCGCCTTGGCATCGACATGGCAGTAGGTGCAGGCTTTCTTGGTGCTCTTGGTATACTCCGGCTTCCCATAGGACGCAATGGAGCAAATCAAGAACCCGGCCGCCAGGATGGCGGCGGGAAGAGTGAGTTTGAGGTGCGGCATCTAGCCTCCACCGGGAAAAGAGCAATTGCATCGCCACCAAGGTAAGCGGTTCAATTTCAGACCTTTTTGCCTGTTTGGTGGCCTCGGAGCGGGGCAATTCCCGCCCTAGCGCTTCAAGATTGCGTTATTTCGCTCAATCGGACTGTTATAATTGGAACCATAACCGATCCATGTCGAAGCTTTCTCCAGGTTGGCAGAGCGTGAATGTCCTGGAAGCGGTGTTTGACCAGCTTTCCGACGCGCTAATCCTTTACGATCCGGAATTCCGTATTACGGGAGTGAACCGGTCCGCTGAAAAGCTTTTCGGAATTTCCTCGGACCAAATGCTGGGCAAGCACTGCCAGGAAGTCTTCAGGTGCTCGCTGTGCGAGCCTGGCTGCGGCATGCTGGTGGGTTTGAACCAGGCGCCATCGACCCCGCATTCGACCGTCCGGCTGCACACCGATAACGGGCTGGAACGTCTGGTGGTGATGAAAACCACCCAGATGCTGGACGACCAGGGGCGGCTGTCCGGGGTGGTGGCGACCATCAAGGACGTTACCGAGGAGGCCTCGCCGGAACGGCGCGAGGTGATCGCCGAATCTCCGGGCATGCGCGAGGTGGTGAATTTCGTGCGGCGGGTGGCATCGAGCGAGGCCACCACCATCCTGCTCGAGGGCGAAAACGGGACCGGCAAGGACCTGATCGCCAAGACCCTGCACTACCAGAGCCTGCGGCAGGCCGAGCCCTTCATCGCCATCAACTGCGCGGCGATTCCGGAAACCCTGCTCGAAAGCGAGCTGTTCGGTTACGAAAAAGGCGCTTTCACCGACGCCCGTTCGCAGAAACGCGGCATTTTCGAGCTGGCCGACAAGGGTACCCTTTTCCTGGACGAGATCGGCGAAATCCCCATGATGCTGCAGGCCAAGCTGCTGCGGGTATTGGAAGAACAGAGCTTCCGCCGGCTGGGCGGATTGAAAGACATCCAACTGGATCTACGCGTGGTGGCGGCCACCAACAAGAACCTGCGCGAAGCGGTCAAGGAAAGCGCCTTCCGGCAGGACCTTTATTTTCGCCTCAACGTCATCCAGATTCTGATTCCGCCGCTACGGGAGCGGCGCGAAGATATTGTGCCGATGACGCGTTTCTTCATCGACCATTACAATCGCAAGTTCAAGCGCAGCATCGAAGGAGTAAGCGACGACGCGGCCAAGCTGCTGCTTTCGCACGACTGGCCCGGCAACGTGCGCGAATTGCGGAACGCCATCGAGCGGGCCATGATTCTGGAGGAGTCGGCCCTGATCCATTCCGCCAGCCTGCCTATTTCCATCAGCCGGCCCGAATACGCGCCTATTACCGACACAGGCCTCGACGGCCGAAGCGCGGCCGCCACCGTGGACGGCATGTCGCTTGAAGATCACGAACGCAGCCTGCTGGTGCGGGCACTGGAAAAGACCAACGGGAACCAGACCCAGGCCGCGCGCCTGCTGCGCGTCACCCGCGACACGCTGCGCTACAAGATGAAGAAGTTCAGTTTGAAGTAACGGCGGGCGGCACGAAGAAAACCCGCGGCGAGCCGGCGTTAGGGTCGATCAGCCACACCGGACCGCGCCCCGCCTGGTTCAAGCGCAAGAAGCCACCCATTGGCTCGAGCCCCGTCGCCAGTGCGTCGCTGGACTGTTGCACGCTCGTCCCCGCGGCCAGATCGAAGCTCCATATCGAACCGGCTGCGTTGGCGGCATAGAGCGTTGCGGAATCGGCCGAGAACGCCACTCCGACCGCTCTGGCCAAGGCCGCGTTCTGCGCCACCGCCTGCTGGACGGCGCTGCCGGCCGCATCGTGAATCCAGGTGAGGACGCCGCCGGTCGAGATCGCCGCATCGTGGCTTCCGGGCGCAAAAGCCACCACTCCGGATTGGCCAATGGGCATCAGCGAATTACTGCTGCCGCCGGCTACCGCCGCCAGGCGCAACCCATTTTCCGTAGCCAGCAACAGCCACACCCCATCGTCGCTCACCGCCAGCCAGCCGGCGGACGAGTGAACCGAAACAGCCGCCGCGGTGGCGGCGTCCAGTGCCACGCTGCCAGCCAGCGCCGGGCTGGAGGGCAATCCCGTGACCACCTGCACGCTATCGCTCGCGACCAGCGCCGCCGCCGTGCCGGACGGGCTGAAGACCACCCGTCTGGGCGTCGCGATCGAACCCGTGGCCGCCACTTCGGTAGCGGCATTGCCGCTCAAGGTGAACCAATGAGTGGTGCCGTCGGTCGCGACCAGCACGGCCAGATCCTGACGCGAGCCCACAAAACCGGCCTCCAGCGCGAAAGGAACCGCCAGCCGATCGCCCAGCGTGGCGGCGCCCGGCACGCCGCGAACCGGCCGGAGGGCCGCGGCCGTCCGGTCGTACACGTAGCCGGCCACGGGGCCGCTCAACTGCCCCGGCTGCGCTAGCGCCGGCGCGCCCAACAATAGAAATGATGCCAGCAGTTTGCGCGTGCTCATTGTCCCGGTGCTCCTACAGTGCCAGTCCCCGGCGTTAGCGTAACCACCGACGACGCGGTGGAACTGCCGCCGCTGCCGGAATGGGTGGCATAATAGGCACCGCCGGCCGCCGCCGCCGCGCCCAACGCTACCAGGACTACGAACAATTTGACCGAAATCCCCGCCACCGTCGCGGCCGCCCCGGCAAGCGCTTCATTGCGCATGTGAATATCAGTGGAGCCGGTGCGGCCGTTGAACGATGCGTTGACGTGCACCTGAAACTGGCCCTGCGCGTTGTTCGGGCGAAAGCCGCGCGCGATCGCGTTGCCCTGGCTATCGGAAGTTACCGCGAGTGTCTGCGAGCCGTTGGCGAAGGTCCCGCCAGCTCCCTGGGAAGGCAGCAGAAAGATCACTGACGCGCCGGCCACCGGCTTGTGATTCTCGTCCTGCACCTGCACGATGGCTTCTCGCGCCGTACGCTGGTGAATGTTGTTGATGGCACCTTCGCCCTCGACGATCACCAGATTCAACTTTGGGACGCTGTCCTGGGCGCGTCCCGCCAGAACAAGGATCACCACCACCATCCATGCCAGTATCCCCGCCAAGCCTCGCATTCCACCTCCGCGATTTCCTATTATCCACGATAAACGGTTGCGCGTCAGTACGCTCAGGTTTTTTGCCTGTTGCAGCGTACCAGGAGAAACAACGTCGGCTCGAAAGCCGACGCCGCGGACTGAGAGCCAGGGCCACGAAGAATCCTCTAAACGAAGCGCCTTTATTGGGGTCAGGCGGGGCTTCTTGGGACGGGAGGAGCAGCTTTTTGGCTTCGCCGAGGTCTGTGAAAAAACAAATCGCAGGCGAAAACGCCCGCTCCTCGAAAGCAGCCAATTGCAGGGCGGACCACGAAAAACGATGCGGTGCTTAACTGATTTGGGGATTCGCAGTTTAGGCGCGGCAGCCGCTCCCTCGCGGTCGCGGCTCGGTTGCGGGCACCGCGTTTTCAATCACTTAACGAGCCCTACCGCGAGGAAGGGGTTGCCGGGAACGGATCTCCCCAGGCCGGTTAAGCACCCCAAACGATGGCTGGCTCGCGTCTGGGACCGGCGCCAATCGCGCTATGATACGGTTGCCAGCCAGTTTCTCCCGATGTTCCGCCTGGACGCGGCGAGAGCATGCCGTTCGCTTTCGGCGGCCATAGGGGCCGGGATCGCGCGCGGCGGATTGGCCCCGCAGCAACTCTGGAAAGACGTTTAGCCAAGGAGGGAACCAGTTTCTTATGTTTCGCATTCTCCGCACCAGAGCCCTGGGACGAAATATCAAGCTGTTCGAGGTTGAAGCGCCCCGCATCGCCTCCAAGCAGAAGCCGGGGCAATTTGTCATCCTTCGTCTGCACGATCGTGGCGAACGCATCCCCTTGACGATCGAGGGTTCCGACCCGAAGAAGGGCTCGATCACGCTGGTGGTACAGTCGATCGGGAAGACCACCTCGCTGATGAATTCGCTGGAAGCGGGCGACGTCATTCTGGATGTGGTCGGCCCGCTGGGGAAGCCGTCGGAAATCCACAACTACGGCACGGCGGTGGTGATCGGCGGCAGTGTGGGCACCGCCGTCGCCCTTCCCACCGCGCGCGCTCTGAAAGAGGCCGGCAACCGCGTGATTGGCATTACGGGCTCGCGCAGCAAAGACCTGCTGGTGCTGGAGGACGAGCTTCGCGCCGTCAGCCACGAAACCTTCGTAATGACCGACGACGGCAGCTACGGCGAGCAAGGTCTGGTGACGAAGAAGTTGCAGGAGCTGATCGACAGCGGTTTGAAGATCGACCTGGTGCTGGCGATTGGGCCGGTACCGATGATGCGGGCGGTATGGAACGTGGCCCGGCCGCACGGCATCAAGACGGTGGTAAGCCTGAACTCGATCATGGTGGACGGCACCGGTATGTGCGGGGGCTGCCGCGTGCTGGCCGGCGACAAGAGCAAGTTCGCCTGCGTGGACGGGCCGGAGTTCGATGCGGCGGAGATTAACTTCGACGTGCTGGTCCAGCGCAACAATATGTATCGAGGGGACGAGAAGCGTTCGCTGGATAAATTCCTGGCCAATCCCGAGGAGGATCTGAAACTGATGCGCGACCTGCGCAGCCGCGCCGATCGCGAGCGCTGCCAGTTGGAGACGCTGGAAGCGGCCGCGAAGCGGGAGGTTTCCGATGCCGTCGCATAACCCGCTCACCAATAAAGAACGCTACAAGATTCAGCGGCAGCACATGCCGGAGCAGGAGGCGGTGGAACGCGGCCACAACTTCAAAGAGGTCAACCTGGGCCTTCCCGAGCAGGTGGCGAAGATCGAGGCGCAGCGCTGCCTGGCCTGCGAAAAGACCACCTGCATTACGGCCTGTCCGGTGGGGGTCAAGATCAAGGACTTTGTAGACCTGGTGCTGGCGGGGGATTACATCGGCGCGGCGCGGAAGATTCGCGAGGATAATTCCCTGCCGGCGGTCACGGGACGGGTTTGCCCGCAAGAGGACCAGTGCGAAGGGAAGTGCGTACTGGCGAAAAAGGGTTCTTCGCTAGCGATCGGGTACCTGGAGCGCTTCGTGGCGGACTATGAGCAATCGACCGGGCAGCTCGGCATGCCGGCGATTGCGCCGCCGACGGGGAAGAAAGTAGCCATCGTGGGCAGCGGTCCGGCCGGCTTGAGCTGCGCGGGCGACCTGATCCAGAAGGGGCACAAGGTCCGGGTCTTCGAGGCGCTGCACGAGATCGGGGGCGTGCTGATCTACGGTATTCCCGAGTTTCGGCTGCCCAAGGAAATTGTGCGGCAGGAGGTGGGGAATCTCCGCCAGATGGGTGTGGAGTTCGAGACCAACGTGGTGGTGGGAAAAACGGTGACCATCGACGAACTGATGCAGGAAGAAGGCTACGATGCCGTCTTTCTGGCGACGGGAGCGGGCCTGCCGCAGTTCCTGGGCATTGCCGGCGAACATCTCAACGGAGTTTACTCGGCCAACGAGTTCCTGACGCGGGTCAACCTGATGCGCGCCTACCAGTTCCCCGAATACGACGAGCCGGTCTACGACTGCCGCGGCAAGGACGTGATCGTGGTGGGCGGCGGCAACACGGCGCTCGACGCGGTTCGCACGGCGCTGCGGCTGGGTGCTCGTTCCGCTTCCATTTTCTATCGCCGCACCGAAGCCGAGATGCCGGCCCGAAAAGAAGAGGTGGCGCACGCCAAGGCGGAGGGAGTTCAGTTCCATTTTCTGGTGAATCCGCTGGCGTTCGAGGGCGACGAAAAGGGATGGCTGAAGAGCGTCACCTGCAGCCGGATGGAATTGGGCGAGATGGACGCATCCGGCCGGCGGCGTCCGGTACCGGTTCAGGGCTCGGAGTTCGAAACGGCGGTTTCGCTGGCGATTATCGCGGTGGGCACGACGGCCAATCCGCTGGTGCAATCCACCACCCCCGACCTGGCGACCAATAAACGCGGCTACATAGTGACCGATGCCGAGAGCCAGAAGACCTCGAAGCGCGGCGTATTTGCGGGCGGCGATATTGTCACCGGCGCGGCCACGGTGATTCTGGCGATGGGCGCCGGACGCAACGGGGCCAAGGCCATCCACGACTACCTGACTACGGACGTCTTTTGAGTTGCCGGGCGGGTGGCCCGGACCAACGAAGTACTCAATTTCGGGATTACGGCAACCTATTAAGAAACCGCTCCGTTGAAGACGCGCCCGGTCAAAACCACCGGCGACAAGATCGCCGGCGCTACCGAAGCAAAGAACGTCGGCTGGAAGGCCGACGCGGCAGACCGGAGGTCCTCGCCACGTACGTCTTCATTCCCTTTAGCCCGAAGTTCCCGCTCTCGATGAGCTGGAAGTAGCTGATTATTTGGGGAATAGAGCGGATTGTGACTGCGGCCTACTGGGTACACTATGCTCGGCAGGTGACCTTCAGAAGGTCGAA
>JBEKZL010000254.1:0-16040 GCA_049509915.1 Bryobacteraceae bacterium
GAAACGGCCGAGTTGCGGCGGCGCACGGCGGAGTTCCTGCCGCAGATGCAACACTGCACGCGCTGCCGCGCCGATGCCGTGGGATTGTTGGGCGAGCCGCAATCGGCCGAGCTGGTGGAACTGCTCCGCGCCACCGCCGCCGGACCGGCCAACCCCAACGAGAGCCGCCCGTACGTGGCGCTGGCGAGCCACGAAGGGGCGCTCATCAATCAGCACGTTGGGGAAGCCTCCCGCTTTTGGGTATTCGAGCCACAGCCCGACGGGCCGCCCGCGCTGATAGAAGCGCGCGACGCTCCGGACGCCGGCGGCGGCCTGGCCCGCTGGCACAAATTGGCGGATCTGCTGGGAGATTGCAAGGCCGTGTTCACCAGTGCCGTGGGCAATACGCCGCGGCGGATTCTGGAACAACGCGGCATCCGGGTGATCGAGGCGGTGGGCGTGGCTTCGGACGCGATCGTCGCGTGGAACCGGACGGGCCAGGTGCCGCGCGGGATGCAGAAGCTGTTCCAGGGCTGCGGCGGTTGCTCGGGCACCGGAACGGGGTGTGGATAGAAAGGAAATTCATATGCAAAAACCAAAACATCACGTCTTCGTTTGCGGGAGCTTCCGCGTGGCGGGAGATCCCAAGGGGATCTGCCACCGGAAAGACTCGGGGGGCCTCGTGCAGTACCTGGAGACCGAAGTGTCGGACCGTGGGCTGGACGGCGTCACCGTATCGAGCGCTGGCTGTCTGAAGCTGTGCGAACAGGGGCCGGTCGTGGTGGTCTACCCCGAAGGCCACTGGTACGGAAAGATGGACGAGGAACGCATCGACCAGCTGCTCGATGCGCTCGAAGAGGGCAAACCGGCGGAAGCTCTTCTGCTCAGTTGACCGCCCATGAAACACGCCAGAGTCCACCTCATCGACAGCACCTTGCGCGACGGCGAACAATCGCCGGGCGTGGTGTTCTCCCGTTCCGAAAAGCTGGAGATTGCGGCCGAGCTCGTGGCGGCCGGAATTCCGGAACTGGAAGCCGGAACGCCGGCCATCGACGGGGAGGAGCGCGCCGATCTCCGCGCGATTGTCGATCTGCGCCTGGGCTCCCGGGTTACGGCGTGGTGCCGGGCCACCGCGCGGGATCTCGACCACGCCGAAAGCTGCGGTGTCGATTCCGTACACATCTCCTTCCCCGTGTCGTCCATTCTCCTAGGCGTTCTGGGCAAGGATGTGGATTGGCTGTGGCTCTGCCTTCCGGAAATCCTCGGCCATGCGCGCGCCCGCTTCCGCTACGTTTCCGTCGGCGCGCAGGACGCATCGCGCGCGGACCGGATGCTGCTCGACCGGTTCGTCCTCGCCGCCAGGGATGCCGGCGCCTGCCGGGTACGCGTGGCCGACACCGTCGGCATCTGGAATCCCCGTCAGGCGTGGCGCTCGTTTCGCCGGCTGAGGGCGATGGCGGGAAACCGGCTGTCGCTCGAATTTCACGGGCACAACGATCTGGGCATGGCCACCGCCAACACGGTTTCCGCGGTCGAAGGCGGCGCCGATGCCGTCAGCGTCACCGTGAACGGACTGGGAGAACGGGCCGGCAATGCCCCGCTCGAAGAGGTCGCCATGGCGCTCAGCCACACGCTGGGGAGGGATGCCGGGGTAGATACATCGCGGCTCAGCGCTCTCTGCGAGTTGGTGGCGAGCCGCGCCCGCCGGCCGATCCACCGTACCAAACCGATCGCCGGGGCCGACGTGTTCCGTCACGAATCCGGTATCCACACCGCCGCGCTCCTCAGCAACCCCGCCGCTTATCAGCCGTTTCCCTGCGAGGAAGTGGGCCGCGCGCCGGAGGACTTTGCCATCGGAAAGCACTCCGGAACGGCCGGTGTGCGCGCCAGTCTCGAGGCCGGCGGCCTTTCCGTATCCGCGTCGCTCTGCGCGGAAATCCTCGCGGCCGTTCGCGAGCGTTCCAGGGCGCACAAAGGCGCTGTCAGCCCGCAAGAACTGGCCGCAATCGCGCGACAATTGTCGGGTGAGAGGAGACTGCACGAACATGCCGATTTCCGCACGTAATCAACTGACCGGACGCATCACCGAGATTCATTTGGGCGAGGTGATGGCCCATGTTTCGGTACGCGTCGGCAAGAACACGATCGAAAGCGTGATCACCCGCCGCAGCGCCGAACAACTGGGCCTGAAGAAAGGAGACACGGTGACGGCGATCATCAAGTCGACGGAAGTGATGTTGATGAAGGATTAGCCCGAACCGAGTTAGGGGCCAACCCGACCGCCATCCACCAGGCAGCGATAGGCGCGGCGCGCGACGATCAGTTCTTCATTGGTCGCGAGCGCCAGCACCGTCACCTTCGCGCCCTCGGCGGAAACCGCGCGGTCTCCGATACCCGCTTCATTGCGGGCCCGGTCGATCGCGATGCCGAGAAACTCCAGGCCCAGCAGGCAGGCGGCGCGCAGGCTGGCCGAATTTTCCCCGATTCCGCCGGTGAACGCGACCGCGTCCAGGCCGCCCATGGCAGCGGCAAAGGCGCCGATGGTTTTTCTCACCTGGAGGGCAAATACGGCGACGGCCAGTTGCGCCTCGCGGCTGCCGGCCGACGCCGCCGCTTGGATGTCCCGCAAATCGCCGCCCGCCACGCCGGAAAGCCCGGCCAGACCTCCGCCCGTGGCCAGTTGGGTGCGAATCTGATCCGTCGTCCAGCCATGGCGCTCCATCATGTAGAGCACGGCGAAGACGTCCAGGTCGCCATGGCGGGTGGCGTTTTCGAGACCCGATTGCGGCGAGAATCCCATGGTTGTGTCGACGCTCCGCCCGTCCACGATGGCGCACATCGACGAGCTCCCCCCCAGGTGGCAGCTCACCAGCCTGCCGGTCGCGCCCAGCAGCGTGGCCGTGCGCTCGGCGATGTACTGGTGCGAAGCGCCATGAAAGCCATATTTGAGCACCCCTTCGTCGCGCCATTGGGCGGGCACGCCGTAGAGCCGCGCCTCCTCGGGCACGGTGCGGTGAAATTCCGGTTCGAACGCGGCGACCAGGGGCACGCCGGGCAAAGCCGTTTGAAAGGCCTCGATGGCGGTCAGGTAGATGGCGTTGTGGGCCGGCGCGGCCGCGAGATACCGGCGCAGCGCCGCCACCACCCCCTCGTCGATCAGAAAGGTTCCGCGATAGTCCGGGCCGCCGTGCACGGCCTTCAACGCCACCGCGTCGATGGCGATGCCCGCGTGGGCGATCTGCCCGATGGCCTCGCGGTAGTCTTTCACCCGCTCCAGCCGTCCCTTCGCCAGCGAGGTTTCCGAAGGCATTTCGACGATCTGGTATTTCAGGGACGTGGATCCCAGATTGGGAATCAGAATGTTCATCAGTAAATGAATCCGATCCGCTTGAGGGTCGATGCCGGCTCGGCATCTTCGAAACGGGGCAAAGGCGCCTGCTCGCGCCCGTCTTCGATGGCCACGCCGAACGGGTAGCCGGCATAACCGAACACTGCTTTGAGCCGGTCGAAATCGCTCGAAATCACCGCTTTCAATCCACTTTCGGCGAGGAACTGGGGGGAATACTCCGGCACATCCACCGGAATCGCGACCACCGTGGTATCGTGCCAATGGAATTGCGCCATCTTTCTGGCGGCATCCAGGCAGTGGGTACACTCGGGATTAAAGAAGAACAGAAAGAAGCGGCCGCGGGAGATCGAGTAGGGGCGCCCGTCGACGGTAATGGTGGCCGGCGCCCGTGCGGCGCCATGGCGCGCCGCGGCCACGCCATAGGAAACGAAGGCGAACACGATCACCGCGCCCAGGATCACACTCGCCGAGCGCAGGCCGCTGGAAGGACGGGCCCAGCGGCCGGCGATCGCCGCCAGCACCAGCATCAGCCCGTCCTCGATGAAGAATTGCGGACCCACTACCCGCTTCACCCAAGGGAAGCAGGCGCAGTCGGCACCCTCCAGGGCCTGGTAGTGAAGGGCGAAATAAGCGCAGAAGAAAACCAGCAGCAAGCCGACCAGGGCCGCTCCCCAGCGGCGAAACCGCGGCACCAGAATCAACACTCCGGCCAGCGTTTCCACGATGCCGAACGCCAGCGCGGCCGGGAGGCTAAGCCAAGCCGGCACCAGCAGTTCGTGGATCCGTGCCGCCCACTCTTCGGTGTAGGCGATTTTCCAGACGCCCGAAGCCGAAAACAATGCGGCCAGCAGAATCGCGGCCACCCAGCTCACGCGCCTCTGCCAGGCGGGAGACTCAAGCGGGCGCAAGCGCAGCAAGCCCCTCCCGCGGCTGTGCCATACTGTCGGTCATGGCCCTATTGTAGCCCTTCGACGAGCGCGTGAGGCTTTCCCGGCGGAATGGGGCTGGTGGCATCGGCGCGCGCCGCGCCGCTAGCCGCGACCGTTAACGGGCGGCTGCCGGTGATTGGAGTCTCTGAGTTTTCCTTAGGTGACAAGCAGTATGCTCCCATTTCTTTGCCTGTTCGCGCTGGCGCAAAGCCGGCTCATGATGGTGGACGAGGTCTACCCGATTCCCGCCGGCGAGTGGCAATTCTTTCGGATCGATCTCCAGCAACGGCCAGCTACCGTAACCGCCCGGTTCGACGCCCCGAGCGGCGCCGGCCGCATCCGCATGGCGCTGGTGAGCCGCAACGATCTGGAACATTTGTGGCGCGGGCTGCCGCAGGGCGCGCTCGAGATCGCCGGCCCGGACAGTTCCGGTACACTGCGCCACGCCATTCGGGTTCCCGGCGAATATGCCATCGTGCTGGACAACCAGCTCGGCGATGGCAAAACCCCCATGGTGAGGTTGCGCGTATGGCTGGATTTCGGCCTGCCCTCCGGACCGAACGTGACCACCCTATCCCCGGCCCGCCGCCTCGCCGTCTTCGCCATCAGTGGCGCCGTCTTCTTCGCCATCGCCTTCTTCGCCGGCCGCAAGCTGCTGGCTGCGTTTGCGGCGCGGGGGCCGTGGCATGCATGACGGGTGTGCTCGGAGCCGTGCATCAACGGGCGAGCAGAGCCCCGGGAGGAGTCCGGGCGTAATACAAGGATTGGTATCGGGATTTTCCGGATTGGGCCGGTTTAGAATAATTGCAGGCGCGCATGAGCGATTGGAACGAATGGCCCATCGATGTTTGGAACGGTCTAGTACGATACCATCGGGATGTACTCGAACAGATTTCCAGTGAAATGACAGCCGGGTTCCGTGCCTATTCCTGGGGCGGCGTCGAGGTTGGCGGGGTTCTGATCGGCATTCGCGACGGCAACTCGTTTTCGATTGCGGATCATCGCCCGGTGGACTGCGAACACGCCAACGGGCCTTCTTACGAATTGACCGCGAGAGACCGAGACTCCATGCGGAAGGCCGTTCAGGCGGTTCTCGCCGCAGGTCTGGAGCCGGTCGGATGGTACAAATCCGTCAGCCATAGGGACGTCGTTTTGACCGAAGCCGATGAGGGAGCCTGGGCGGAGTTATTTCCGGACGGCGTGCTGCTGATCCTAAAGCGATCCCAGGAAGGTGTCGGCGGCGGAGCCACCTTCTGCCGTGCCGACGGCCGGATTTGGACCGGGCGCCGCAACCTGGAAATGGAGCGGTCGGCGTCCACGCCCAACGAAGCCGAATCGATCGCGTCACCCGTCCCCGAGACGGCGGCAACCGTCGAATCCCCCGTGGTCGAGGCGGCCGTTCCGCCACAGGCGCAGATCGCGGTTGTGGAGCCGGCCGCGCCCGATCCCGCCGCCGCCATCGAGCCGCGTGCGCCGGCCCACGCTTTTGCGCTCACGCCCGACCCGGAGTTTTTCTATCCCAGCTCACAACACCGGGAAGCCCTGTTGAGCCTCGAATACGGCATAAAGAACCGCAAGGGTTTCGTCATGCTGGTGGGCGATGCCGGCACGGGAAAAACCATGCTGCTCGAGTGTCTGACCGACCGGCTACGCGCCGCCGACATCGAGTACGGGTTCATTTTCAACAGCAGGGTGACCCGGTTCGAACTATTCGAATTGCTGGCCATCGACTTCGACCTCAAGCCGTTTTCCCTCTCCAAGACGGCCGTACTATTGGCCTTTAACGAGCATTTGCTCCAGCGCGCCAGCCTGGGGCGGACGACGGCGCTTCTAATCGACGATGCCCAGGCGCTGAGCCTCGATGTGCTGGAGGAGATCAAGCTCCTTTCCAACCTGGAAACCCGTAAAGGAAAGCTGTTGCAAGTGGTCGTGGCAGGTTGTCCGGAATTCGAGGCTCGGCTGAACCAGCCGGAAATGGCAGGCTTGCGCCAGCGGTTCGTGCTGCGCCCGCGGCTGGGCCCGTTGAGGGTTGAGGAGACAGCGGAATACATTCGCACCAGGCTCGAACGCGCCGGCGAAAGTGGCGCCGTTGCCACTCTGCCGGTGGAGGAGATTCACCGCCTTTCCGGCGGCGTTCCGCGGCTGATCAGCGCGATCTGCGCCCAGCTTCTGGAGCGTCGCTCATCGGGTGAAGGAATCTCTCCGCGAACGCTGGAGGAAGTGGCGGATCACCTAGGTTTGAGCCTGGTTTGAAATTGCTATACAATGTGTATTGCATTCTGAAAAGCCCAGGCCCATGTGCCGGCGCTGTGGTGGAAAGCTTCATCGGGAGCACCGCAGATGGTGGCAAAGGCCGATATACCGCTCGACATACAAATGCGACGCATGCGGGGCGCGGGAAGCGCACCGGCATGGGATCGTACGGCGGTACTTTTCGATGCACCGCCGGTGCCCGCAGTGCTGGTCCGAGCGGTTGGAGGTGCTCAGCAGGCGCGACTACATTGAAGGCTTTCGGAAGGGCCTGATCCGCCGCGTACAGGGCTGGTTTGGCGCGCCGCTATACTATTGCTGGCGATGTCGTCTGCAGTTCTACGACGCGCGTCCGCAGCGGTATCCGGATGGGCAGCTTGAGGACCAAGCCTTGGCGGACAGGCACTCCACTCTGGCCTGAGGGTTCTGGAGAACCTTCACCGCACCCGCGGCTGGCGCAGACGCGACAGCAGCCAATATCCGAAAATGAGAGCCGCGATCAGTGTCACTGCCGCCCAGCTCAGATCTCCCAGCACCGCCGATAAGGCCATCACGCGATCGCTGAAATATCGTCCCAGCGAGATATAGACGGCAGCTCCGGTGATTTCACCGAGAGCGTCCCAGAACACGAATCGGTGCCACGGGTAGCCGGCAGTGCCGCTGGCTACATTGATCCAGGGGCCCAGCGGAGTGAGCAGCCAGCGTGTAACAAAAATGCCGGGACCGCCCCAGGCTTGTGCTTTGGCTTCCATAGTGCGCACGCGCGCGCTGCCTCCGAATCGCCGGCTGAGCTTTTCGACGGCCTCGGCCCCGCCCCATCGGCCGATGGCGTAGCCGGCCTGATCGCCGAGAATGGAACCGGCGGCGGCCGCGCCGATCGCCCACCACAAGTTCATGGCGTTTTGGGAGATCATCGAACCGGCCAGGATCAGAAGCAGCGTGATGGGCAGCGGCACTCCTACGGCGGCGATGGCCACGATTCCGAAAAGGGCCGGGGCGCCGTACAGGGAAACCAATGCGAGGAGCTGATCGTTCATCGCGGTTAGCTGCCGGATGGATGCGCGGCGGCGTCGAGGGCGCGTTGCAGTTGGGCGATCACTTCGGGAACGGGACGGTTCAGGTCGTGAGCGAGATGGCGCACGGATCGCCGGTCATGCGGTTGGCGCGGTGCGACCCCAATCGCCTGAAACAGCACCGCGGCGGGGACATGGTGGGTATGGGCGATAAATGGAACCGACATCCAGGCGCGGATGGGCTCGTTGGCCGCGTGCAGGTACCGTGCGTGACGGCCGGCCCGATAGGCGAAGACGAACGTGCCCGCCATGGCCAGCACGAAAGCCAGCCCGACAATCAGCGTGCGCCGCCAGTTTTCCCGCACAATTTAATTATTGGCACTATTTGCTGCCGCATAGGCATAACCGGCGATCGAAAAACGATCGTTTCTCCCGTTTCTCCCCGTTTGTCCCCGATCGCTGGCTCGGCTCGATAGCCACGGTCGTGGTACAGTCATTTCGGAGAAAGTATGGCGGACGAACAGAAACCCAAGAAAGAACGCAGCAAGCCGGCCGAACCGGGAACCAAAGACAGCGCCGCGCGCCCCGCTAAGAAAGCCAAAGCTGCCGTTGCGGCCCCGGCAGCGCCTCCGGCGGAAGTCGCGGACCCCGTCGCTAAGCCGCACACCATTTCGACGAAAGTGCCGAAGCTCGAGAAAAAGAACAAGTCCCGCTTGCCGCGCCGGCAGAAGAAAGCCCGCCAGAAACTTGGCGCTACCTAGACGCTTGCCTTTCGCAATCACGGCCGGGCATCAAGTCCGAGCCGCGACGGTTATGGGAACAGTCGCCGGACCGGGGATCGTAATTCCGAAAGGCGATCCTAAG
Organism: Bryobacteraceae bacterium; assembly: GCA_049509915.1. Classification (GTDB taxonomy): domain Bacteria; phylum Acidobacteriota; class Terriglobia; order Bryobacterales; family Bryobacteraceae; genus JBEKYD01. The sequence goes on from JBEKZL010000254.1 coordinate 8,385, forward strand.
CCGCCGAGCCTTTCTGGAAAACGAACAGGAATACGGCCAGGCTGAAGCTTGCCAGCAGATGAACTCCCGACGTCAGCACGGCAATCGCGGCAACCGCGCCGCTCATAAAGGCCGATAGGTCCCGGATAAAACCCGCTGCCAACAGAACCGTCAGCAGAGTCATCCCAATGAATGCGAACAGCGCCGCGTTCTTGAGTCTCATTCTTGAAGTATACGTCTACCCGGATGGCCGGCTATTCTTGCCTGGCAGGTGGAATTTGGGCAATCCAACCGATGGATGCTATAGGATAGGCAGGAGAGGAGCGGAAGCATGCGGCACGACGACTGGACCGGATATGTGCGCTCAGTGCTGCGCATCGTCGCCGGGCTCACTTTTTCCTTACACGGCTTTCAGAAGCTATTCGGAATGTTCGGAGGCATGGGCGGCCACGGAGCCGCGGCACATATGTGGTCCCAGCTCTGGGTGGCGGGCGTGCTGGAAGCTGTAGGCGGCGTCCTGCTCATTCTCGGTCTGTTCACCCGGCCGGTGGCGTTTCTGCTTTGCGGCGAAATGGCCGTCGCCTACTTTGGCACGCACTTTCCCCGCGGCTTCGCGCCGATTCAAAACGGCGGCGAACTGGCGGTTCTGTACTGTTTCGTTTTCTTGTATCTGGCCGCCGCCGGCGGCGGTCCCATCGGCTTCGATCGGGCCGCGCGGCGCAAGTGATCGCCCGGCATCCGTGCCTGCCGTGCCGAGAGGTCCTCCGGGCGCGACCAAACGCCGGCGACAGATTGCGTGCCGCGGTGGCGTCGGGCTAGCGCACCCAGGTTAGGCCCGATGCCGTTCTTAGGACCCGGTTTCGCAATTACGGTCACACATCCTGCAACCGCTCTCTCGAAGACGCTCTCCAGGTTGCTGATTTCGCACCGTCCGCCCACGCCGCGATTGCCTATTATTAAACAAGGCCTTAAATTCTCAAATAACTGGTGTCGGCGCCGACATGACGCACAATCTACTTCTGCTGGTCCCACTTGCGTTAGCCGCGCAAATTCAGACCGGCGACAATTCCATCGGAGGCGTGGTCCTCAACTCGCAAACCGGGGAGCCGGTCAAGAACTCCCTGGTTACGCTCGCTCGAATCCCCGCGCCGCAGGCCGAGGGCGCGAATCCGCGCGAGTTCCGCATGCCGCCGTCGAAGACCGCCTTCGCCGGTCCGGAGGGCGAGTTTTCGTTCGCCGGCCTGGCCGAGGGCCGATACATGCTAACGGCCCAGAAGCCGGGTTTCATTCCGGAGGTAACTCAGCAACCCACGGGTGTGATCGAACTAAAATTCTCTATCGGGGACGTGCGCCTCAAGCTCTCGCCGCTGGGCGCGATTGAGGGAGAAGTCGTCGATCAGGATGGCGAGCCGGTGCGCGGCGTGAATGTGATTGCCCTGCAGGCCAGAATCGAGGATGGCATTCGTACACCCCGCTCCAATCGCACCGTCGTTACCGACGATCGGGGCAAATACCGGATGTGGAACTTCATGCCCGGCAAATACTACGTCAAGGCCGCCGGCCGTGCCGGCGGGACGCACACCTATGTCGGTGAAAGTGCGGTCATCGCCGACGCCTGGGAGGGCTTTGCACCGGTCTATGCCGGAGGCGGGCACAACCTGGATTCGGCCAACCCCATCGTAATTGGCCCCGGCGACCAGGCGCGCGCCGACATTCACATCACCCGTGCGCCCGCCTTCAAGATTCGCGGTGCGCTCGGCAACTACATCCCGCACCAATCAGTTACCTTCGAGCTGCTCCGCGGCGACGAGCAGGTGTCCTCCAGCCGCACCGTGGTGAACGGGACTACGGGGCGGTTCGAAATCGCCGATGTCACTCCCGGCACCTATTTGCTTCGGGCGACGCAGGAACAGAAAGCCCGCGGCGAAACCATGGTAACCGTCACCGACAGAGACATCAATCAAATTGCATTGGCCTTGGCGCCCGCCGTGACGGTGAGGGTGATCCAGCATTCGCTGGGTGGGCCCCCTCAGACCGGCCCGGTGTTTCGCCTCGGGGATTCTGCCGGGCTGGTGTATTCCATGTGCACGGTTTGCCTGCAATCCTCCGATCGCAACGCGCGCGGGCTTTTCGGCAGGCGCAAAGCGGGGAACGACGAAAGCGCGATTGAAAATGTATTGCCGGGCGATTATCGCGTGGTGCTTCAGTGCATGGGAACTCTCAAATCGGGCGGCGGCCTGCTTTCCGGCAAGCTCGTGGTAAGTCCGCTGCCGCAAACGCCGGGAATTCTGCTGGTGCCCTTGTTCACCCCGTCGCCGGGGCCGGTGCTGCAACCCGCATTCCCTGCACCGGGTTCCCAGGAAGGAGCGCCATTCCAGTTCAACTTCCTCGCGCCCGGCGATTACGTTGCGTACGCCTTTTCTCAACGCGACGACCTGGAGTTTCGCAATCCCGCGTTCCTGCAATCGCTAAGCAACGGGACGCCGGTCCATATTGAGGAAAACGGACAACAGGAACTCACTCTTTCGAGCGTGGTCAAATGAAATCCGGCCTGCCTGTGATCCTTGCCGCGCTGGCTCTTGCCGCCGTGGCCCGCGCCTTTCCCATTGCCGGGGTGATCGTGGATGCTCAAAGCGGATCTCCGCTGCGGCGCGCGCGCATCGTGTTGACGCCGGCAAAGTCCGGATCGACGCCGATGTCACTCGTCGTGGGAGACGCCGGGCGCTTCTCGTTCGAAGTGCCGGACGGCCGCTACTCACTCGCCGCGGAGTATCGCGGAGTACGGCAGATTTTTGGCTTGCAAGGTCCTGGTCTGGGCTTCGGCGTTTCCATTATTACCGGCGCCGACCACGATACGGGGCATCTGACGTTTCGCTGGTTTGCTCCCGGGGCGATTACGGGCACCGTGGTCGATGATCGCGGCGAACCGGTGGAAGGCGCGCTGGTGCAGTTGATCCGCTCCATGGTCGCGGCGGGCCGCAAGCGCCTGGTGACGGCCGGCTGGTTCTGGACCGACGACCGCGGAGTTTACCGGTTTGGGCCGGTCACCGGCGGCACGTATTACCTGGCGGTCACCGGTGCGCCGTGGTACGTCGGGCAAGCCGCGTTGCCGCGCATGCCCGATCAGCCCTCCGAGCCCACCGCCGCCTACGCCCCCAATTACTATCCGGGAGCGAGCGATCTGGCCGGCGCATCGCCGGTAATTCTCGAAGCTGGCGGGGAAGTTCGCGCCGATTTCACTCTGCGGACGACCACGGGCGTGCGCGTGATCGTGAATTGTCCCAACGCGGAAGGCCGCAGCGGCATGCTGAGCCTCGTTGCCGATGGGGTGGAAGGACCGGCGGGTTTCCAGCGCCAGCTGAACTTCTATGGGATGCGGCAGACGATTCCGGCCGTTCCGCCGGGCCGCTACCAGGTCCACCTCGCGGGCGGCGGCGAGAATCCGTTCTCGGCGCGAAAGACCATCGACGTGGCATCTACCGACGTGACGGTGGAGTTGGCGTTGCAACCGCCGCCGTCGGTGAGCGGCCGAGTCGTTTTCGCCAACCCCGCCGCCCGTCCGAAGTCGACCGTGTATGTGCGGCTGATCGATGAAGTCGACGGCCCCCTCCGCGCGCGTGCCGTGGAAACAGATGGTAGCTTCGTTTTCGATAGCGTGGCCGCCTCGAAATTCCGCGCGCAGATCACGCACGCCGAGGGCTTCTCGATCGCGCGGATTTCGGCCGACGGCGCGACTCTGAAGAATGGCGTCCTCGACGTGGTGGATGGCGCCAAAGTCACCTTGAGTATCTTTGCCGACGATGACACCGGGCAGGTGAAAGGGTTCGTCATGAATGGCGACGACCCCGTGCCCGGCGTCCTGGCGGTGCTTGCGCCGCGGAAAGAATCCACCGATCCGGGCGACTATCGCGGCTATCAAACCGATAGCGATGGAAGCTTCTCCTGGGCGAATATCCCCACCGGAGACTATATGCTGTTCGCGGTGGCTCGGCTCGATCTCGAATACGCCAATGCCGCGGCGATTGGGCCGCATCTGGCAGGCGGCAAACCGATTCGAGTGGAGCGGCACGGAACCTACGACGAACGCGTTGCCGTGGCCGCGCCGGCGCCTCGGAACTGATCGCGCCGCTCGCCCTACGGCCGCCGATCCGTTGCGGCAACCTGAATATAGCCGGCTAAATCGTTGCCGAGGCGAACGGGGCCGGAGCGAGCCTGGACGCGCACCGCGGATGCGCCGGGGTTCCTTTGCTCGACCGTCAACGCGACTCCCGGCATCAATCCCAGCCGTTCCAGTTCGCGGAGCGCGACGGCATTGCGGTCGGAAACGCTGCTGATGACCGCCGGCGTATGAAGCGGCCACTCGGCCAGCGGTACTTCGGCGCGGTACAGACCGGCTTCGTGTTTGTGGGGAATGGCGTGCCCATGCGGATCGATTTCCGGATCGCCGAGGATGGCCGCAACCCGGTCTTCGAAACGCTCGGAGATGAAGTGTTCCAGGCGTTCGGCTTCGTCGTGGACTTCGTCCCACGAATACTTCAGAACGTCGTGCAGAAATAGCTCGATCAAGCGGTGATGGCGGACAAGCTCCCAAGCCCTTCGCTTGCCGTTCGGCGTGAGCCGGACGCCCCGATACCGTTCATACCGGACCAAGGCGGGATGCTGCGAGGCGAGCTTCTGGAGCATTCCCGTCACCGAAGGGGTGCGAACGCCCAGCCGATCGGCCAGGGCGTTAGTAGTCACCCGCGAATCCTCGGCTCCGCCAAGCTCTAGAATCGCTTTCAGGTAGTCGTCGACGGCTTCGGACGTTTCCAGGGCGAAAGAGTTAGTTGACACTAAAAACATGATAACGGCCAGCGTGAATTCTGGCAAGCGGGCTGAAGCCGAACGTGAGCGGGCCGGATCGGTTAAAGAACGGATTGGCGCCATCGCGCCGGCAGCCCTGCCGCTTGCGTGACGGGATGGGATTGGTTTAATATTAGGCATGCCTAACTCAGGAGTGACCGCAAGGGTTGTTTTGTGGCTCGGTTGCCTGGCGGCTTTGGCCGCGATTCCGGAGCGGCTGCGCGCCCAGGGAGAAACCACCAGCGCCATTGGGGGCACCGTCGCCGATTCCACCGGAGCCGCCATGGCCGACGCAGTGGTAACCATCGTCAGCCAGGAAACGGGGTCGAAGCGAAGCGAGAAAACCGACGCTGCCGGGCGTTTCAACTTCCCGCAGTTGAAGCCGGGGGCTTATACCGTCGCGGCCGCCGCAGTGGGGTTCGAGCCGCAAAGCCGCGATTCGGTTTCCGCGGGCCTGGGGCAAACCCAGTCGGTCAACTTCGTGTTGAAAGTCGCCGCCCAATGGGGAGAAGTGCTGGTGACTGGCGAGGCGCCGCTGGTGAATCCCGACAATCCGAATACCGCGACGACGCTGACCGCGGCGGCACTGGAAGATCTGCCCAATCCCGGCGGCGATATGACGTATCCCTTGCAGTTCGCCGCCGGCGCCCTGATGAATACCGCCGGCAGCGGCAACGACTTCGTCGGCGGCACCAACGGCTACGGCAACGTCCAATTCAATGGACTGCCGGCGCTTGCCAATGGCTATATCGTGGATGGACTCGAAACCAACGACCCGCTCACCAACCTGAATAGCGGCCTCTCCACCAACCTGGTGCTCGGCCTGAACTCCATCGCCGAGGTCACCGTGAATACGCTCTCCTACGCCGTGGACCAGGGCCGCTACGGCGCCTCGCAAGTCAATTACGTCACCAAGTCGGGCACCAACCAGTTTCACGGAAACCTGTATGAGCTATGGAACGGATCGCGGTTCAACGCGGCCGACTTTTTCACCAGCGCCACGGCCGGCAATCACCAGCCCCGTTCGACGGTGAACCACTTCGGCGGCAGCCTGGGAGGGCCGATCCGGCGCAACAAGCTGTTCTTCTTCTTCGACACCGAATGGGTGCGGATCGCGCTGCCGATCGTCTCCGCCACGACGGTTCCGACAGGTGCTTTTCAAAGCTACGTGCTGCAACAACTGCCGCTGGGCGGCACCGACACGGTGACCGGGTCCACCTACCAGCCGGCGCCGCAACAGGTGCCGTTCTACCGCAAAATGTTCAGCCTCTACGCGAACACCGCCGGAACGCCGCTGGCTGTTCCGGGCTGCCCTTTCGACAGCGACGGCAGTCCGGCGGCCGGCTTACCTCAGGACGGAAACGGCTGCGCGAACCGACAAAGCGTCTCGCATTCCAGCGACGATGGCGAACAGGTCCAGACCGCCCGCATCGATTACAACATCGACGAAGCCAACACTACCTGGTATCGCTTTCAGGCCGACACGGGACTGCAGGCAGCCTACACGGACCCGATCAATCCCTTGTTCGATTCGGCTTCCCCGCAACCGCTCTATTCCTTCGCGGCCGGCTACACCCACATTTTTTCGCCGAAGCTAGTGAATTACTTCAATCCGGCGTTTTCCTGGTATGAGAGTCTCTTCGGGCCGAACGATTTGGCCAAGACATTGTCGGCGTTCCCCATCGTGCTCCAGGGCAGTGGCGTGGACGCGCCCTTTACTACCGTGGGCGGCCTGGACAATACCTGGGTGCAAGGGCGGCGGGCCAGCCGGTTCTTCCTCAACGACAACCTGGCGTGGACCATCGGCGCGCATGAACTCCGCTTCGGAACCAACACCCGGATCTTCCGCCTGAACGACTACGACTTCGGCGAGGGAACGGTGCCGCTGGTCAGTTACACCACGCTGGCGCAGTTCATCTATGGCGTGGCTTCCACCGCGTCCCAGACATTTCCGCTGGCCGATTCGCAGCCGTATAACTTCCTTAACGTCGATCTCTACGCGCAGGATACCTGGAAGGTGACATCGAAGGTGACGTGGACCTTTGGCCTCCGTGCGACGCACAACGCCAACCCGGTGAATCCGCACGACGCGGTGGCGCGACTGGCGGGTTCCTTTGGCGCCATCTCCCACGACGTGAACCAGCCGCTAAACGCAGCGCTCCATACGGGACTGGGAAACGTTTTCGATTCCACGCCGCTCGCGATCCTGCAGCCGCGCACGGCGATCGCCTGGCAGGCCGCGCCCAAAACCGTCCTCCGGAGCGGATTCGGCCTGTTCAGCGATCTGCTGCCGGGCAGCGTGGCCGATCTGGTGGGCGTAAACCCTCCCTACTCGGAAACGTTTCAGGGCGGGCTGCTCGGAACCGTCGGCGGCACCGCCATCGCTCCGGGCGTGCCCAATAGCGCCGTCGACGCCACGGCTGCCGCCAGCCGCGCCTTCAACTCCGGATTCGCCTCGGGCCAACTTTCCTGCGCGTCGCTGCTATCCAGTCCAAGCGCCTGTTTGCAGCCGGTCGCGGTCACCGCCGTGCCGGACGGGAAGCTGCGGGCTCCTTATTTCATGCAGTGGAGTTTCGGTGTCGAACACGAGGCCGGCAACGTTCATTTGCGTGTCCAGTATGTCGGCACGCGCGCGGTAAACCAGCCGTACACGACTCAGGTGAATGGCGATCAGACGGTGTGCCAGGGCTGTTTCGCCCCGTTCCCTTATGCTACGCCGGCCGACGGCAGATTTGCAGCCGTCACGCAACTCGCCACCGGCGCCAACAGCCACTACAACGGCCTTCAAACCACCGCCGAGAAGCGGCTGGGACATGGCTTGGAGATGCAGGCAAA
>JBEKZL010000255.1:0-10579 GCA_049509915.1 Bryobacteraceae bacterium
ATGGAAAAGATCAAGATGAACGAGGACGAACCCACTCCGCTGCACACCAAGAACTTCGTGGATTTCGTGCGCGCCAGGAAGGAACCGTTCGCGAACATCGAGGTTGGCGTCCGGGCCACCACCGTCGGCTGCATTGGGAACGTGGCGCACTGGACCGGACGAAAGCTGAAGTGGGACGGTGAGACCAGGACATTCCCGGGCGATACCGAGGCCAACAAGTTTGAGTTCCGCCCGTACCGCAAACCCTGGGACCTGGTAAAGATGGCTTAAGGATCAATCGGGAACGGCTGTCCGAACACCCGACATGCGCTCCCTTACATCTGAGTAAGGGAGCGCATGTCTACTCCCGTGATTCTGTTCCGATGCACAAGAATGCACAACGGCCTTACGGCAGAGCGGCGGGTTTGGCGCTGCCGTAGTACAGTCCGTTGAAGAGCAGCTTATAGGTGACGTGGGGCTGGTCGCGGAAGTTTACTTCCGGCCCCAGCAGCACCACCTTCCCTTCGCCGACGCTGGCTTCGGCCACGGCGGTACCGCCGTCCAGATATTGCTGCCCCCAAGCCCATCCGCTATCGAGCACCTGGGTACCGGAAAACCACGCTACCGGATCGGTGTGCTTGATTTCGGCGTCGGGCTCCAGCTTGAACACCGGGCTGGAGTCGAAGAACACGTCCACTTGGCTAGGCATGCCGTAAGCCAGCGGATTGGTGTTATCCACATTGACCTTGAGCAGGGAGCCGGGGATGTAAAACTTGTCGCGGGGCAAGGGGCGTTGCTTACCGTCCGGTCCCATTTCGGTGAGATAGCTCTTCACGGGGATGCCGAACAGGTCGGCGACAGAGGTGGAGCTCCCGATGGTAACTACCGAGCCGCCGGCTTCGACGAAGCGTTTGAGCTGGGGCGCGGTCTTGTCGTCGGTGATGCGGCCCTGGCGGTCGCGATATTCGTCGGGAATGGGCGCTTCGGGGCCTTCGGTGAATCCGCCGCGGCCGCCGCCACGGCCGGCCATGGCGCTGCCGCGGCGCACGGCGCCATCGGTCAGCACGATGACGTCGAACTTGCTTTTCAGGTCGCCGACATCGAGCGCGGCCGGGTAGATCACCTGGAAGGGAAACTCATACTGTTCGAACAGCCAGCGCGTCCATCCCGAGGGCATGGAGCCGCCGAACTGGTCGTACAGGCCAATACGGATTGGCTTGAGCTTCATGGCATCGCCGGATGGAGCCTTACCCAGTGCATAGGCCGGTACGCCCAACTCCTGGGCGGCGTGGTCCAGCACTGTGCGGGCGGGGTCGGAAGCGGGCACCCAGATGGCGCCGGCGCCCAGGTCACGGCCCTCCACGGTTTCGTCCCCCTTGATCCAGTAGACGTCGCAATTGGCCTTGAGCAGGCGGTTGATCACGATGAAGGAGTTGTTGATCTGGTGGCTCAGGAGGTAGCCGGCCGGGCTGGAAGGGCCGGTGATTTTGGCCGGCGGCGGTGCCAGCAAAGCTTCGGTGATTTTGGCGAACGGGCCGGTGAAGTCGTCGAGAAGGCGGTCGAATCTCACCCCCATCTGGAGGGCCAGGGTCCAGCCGGTAATGTCGTAGGGGGGGATGGGCGGGCCGCCCGGATAGCGAAAGTCGTTCGGGTGATCCTGGGGCTCGAACATGTCGAGGATGTGCGGACGGAAGGCTTGCGCGGTCTTGACCACGTAAGAGCCGGCCGGATATCTTTTTCCGTTGACGCTGAAATCGGCTGTGGCGCGGCCGATATCGATGCCGGTTTTGAGCAGGGCGTTGACGAACTCGGTGGCGTTGGCGAAATCGGCCTGGTCGGCGGGGATGATGTAGCCGCGCGGATCGCGCAGCTTGGGATCGTGCAGGACGGTGTTATAGAGCGGCGTGGGGAGGGTGCGGGCGCCGAGGCCGCCGGGCAGATCGGGATTGGCATCGGGTGTGGGCGGCGGCGCCGCGCCGCCTCGTCCTCCACGGCCGCCAGGGGTTGCGGCCGCGGCGGCAGCTTCCAGGGCGGCGATTCGTTTGGGGGTGGTCGTCCAGTTATCGCGGCTGCCTTTCTGTATCGAATTGCGGCCCATCTGGTAGATGTTGTAAAGGAAGATTTCGCGATAGCGGGAGGCCAGGTCGAGGACCGCGCGGTTATTCGTCACGTCGTAATCGATGGATTGGCGATAGTGCCACTCCTGCGGCGCGATGGGCAGGGGCCAGTCGCCCTGCGGCAACTGCTTTTCCGCCACCAGCGGAATCGACATCGGGGTGGGGCTGCCGATGATTTCGGTGAGCAGGCCGATCATGTTGTGGAAGTAGGTAACGGTGCGCAGGCCGCCGTTCCACCATGTCGAGTAATTGGCGCCGCTGCGCATGGCGCTGCCGCCCTTGCCCTCGGCCACCAGGCGGCTGTGCATGGCCGTACCCACCAGTTCGATGCCGAGGGGAACCAGCGGGTCGAAGTTGTAATTGAAGGGATCGCGGAAGGGGGGCATGAAGATCACCGCGCCGGCCGGGCCGGTCTGGTGGTGGTTGTAGACGATTTGCGGATACCACTCGCGGAACATGACGCGGTTCATGTTGGTGGTTTCCGGCATGTTGGACATGTAGAAATCGCGGTTATCGTCGTGGCCGATGTACTTGTTGTAAAGGCGGGGCGTGTTGGCGAAGGTGCGCTTATTGGGCGGCACTACCAGCGGAGCGCCGGGCTTTTCGGAGCGGCGCATGTACCAGTTGGCTTCCAGCTCCTGGCCATCGGGATTGGCCTGCACGCAAAGCACGATCACATCGCGCAGAAAGCGCAGCGTCTCTTCATCGTTGCGGCTGACCAGTTGGTAGACGGTTTCCATGAGCTGCTGCGAGCCAACGGTTTCGCTGGCGTGCAAGCCGCCATCGATCCATACCACGGCCTTGCCCTCGCGCGCCAAAGCGTGCGCCTCGTCGTCGGTGAGTCCCTCGGCGCGGGCCAGCTTTTCGGAAATCTGGCGGTAATGATCGAGCCTGGCGAGGTTTTCGGGCGAGGTGATGATCGCCATGTACTGATTGCGGCCTTCGCCGGTGGGGCCGATCGCGACCAGCTTCATGCGGTCGGATTCCCGGGCCAGCGTCTTCCAGTAGGCTTCGAGCTGGGTGTAGCTGGCCATCTGGTAATCGTCGCCCAGGTTGAATCCGAGGGCTTCGGTGGGGGCGGTGATTTTGGGGGCGGTTTGTGCGACCAGCGTCGGCACACAACAACCCATGGACACAGCGAGTGCGAGACAAGCGAGACGTCTGTGGATCATGGGTAAAAGTGTACTAAAACGCGGGGGAGGGTCGCCACGGCTGGATGAGCGGGCCGCTGCGTCTGCTCGCAATCGTGTATTCTGATACGGAACGCTGGTGGATATGGCTGGTGCGATCTTACTCGTCGCTCTGTTGCTGATCGCTCTGATTGTCCTGCCGATTGTCGCCATCGTCCGGACTAGCCGCATCCGCGCCCTGGAGCTTCGCGTCGCCGGACTGGAAGCCGCCCTGCTCCGCCTCATCGGCGAGCGCGCAGCCGAAGCGCCGCAGCCGGCCGAAGCCGCCCGGATTATCCCCTCCATCCCTGCCGCGCCCGCCGTTCTGGTGTCTCCCGAGCCTCCCGCGACGGTTCCCGAGATCGCCGCACCACGGGAAAACCTGGAACAGCTCATAGGCCGCAAGTGGCTGGGATGGGTCGCCATCCTGCTGATCTTCGGCGCCACGGTGTACTTCCTGAAGTACGCTTTCGACAACCGCTGGATCGGCGAGCTGGGCCGAGTGATGCTCGGCGTCGCCGCCTCGCTCACCCTGGTCTGGCTCGGCCATGACCGCCATCAGAAGCAGTGGCGCTATTTCTCGCAGATCCTGACCGGCGGCGGCATCGCCATTCTTTATCTTTCCATCTACGGAGCTTTCGGCTACTACCACCTGATCGACCAGCGTGGTGCCTTCGTCTTTCTCGCCATAGTGGTGGCCGAGGCGTTTCTGCTGAGTGCCGTTTACCTTGCGCCATCGATCGCCGTCATGGCCCTGGTGGGCGGCTTCCTGGTTCCCGTGCTGCTCTCCACCGGCCGCGACCAGTATGGCATTCTGTTCACCTACATCGGGCTGCTTGACCTGGGCATGCTAGGGGTGGTGATCGGCCGCTCGTGGCGCTGGATCGGGTCTTTGGCGTACGCCGGCACGCAGTTCTTGTTCTGGAGCTGGTATTCGGAGCACTACCATCCGGCAAAACGCCCGGCGGCGCTTGTGTTTCAGACCGCCATCTTCCTTTTGTTTATCCTGGCCGACCTGGCCCCGCACTTCCGCCGCCGCGCCGCCGGATGGGAGGAATGGGTCCGGCTGGCGGTGAATCCCTTCGTCTTCTACGCCACCTGCTACACGCTGCTGAATGACGACCACCACGACTGGATGGCCGTTCTGGCCCTGCTCCTGGCGATAGTCTATGCGGCCCTGGCGCGGGCCGAACTGGCACTGCGGCCGTCGGACCGCCGCATCCTTCTGGTCACGCTGGGCACGGCCCTGACTTTCGTCACCCTCGCCATCCCGGTCCAACTGGAGTCGAACTGGATCGCCATCGGCTGGGGCGCGGAGGCCATGGCGCTGCTGTGGGCCGGCGTCGAAACCGGCGCGCGGCCGCTCCGATTGCTCTCCTCGATCGTCTTCGCCCTAGCCGCGGGCCGGTACCTGTTCGCGGACACGCCCTGGGGTTCCCGCGCGGCGTTCACGCCGGTTTTCAACCGCTACTTCCTGGGGATGCTGGCGCTCACGGCCAGCCTCGGCGCAGCCGCGTACCTGTACGGGCGAGCGCGGCCGCGCGCCGCGCTCCTGGCCGGCCTGGCGGCGTTTGCCGTTCTGTGGATCGGTACCAGCGTCGAGGCCTTCACCTACTTCAGCGTTCGGGCGGAGGCGCTGGCCTACTCCGCGGGTCTCGAAACCGGTGAAACCTTGCGCCACCTGCGCTGGGCCGGGCAGCTCTCATTGTCGCTGCTTTGGTCCGCTTACGCCGGCCTCGCGACCGCGGCCGGCTTCCGTTTCCGGCTCCGCGCCCTGCGCTCCACAGGACTGGTGGTTTTCGGCGTCACCCTCGTCAAAGTGCTACTGGAGGATATTCCGGAGCTGCGCCAGTTCTATCGCATCGTCGCCCTGCTGGCACTGGGACTCGTCCTGCTGGGGGCGGCATGGATCTATCAGCGAAGTATTCGCCGGGAGCAAACGCGATGAAGAGAATCTTCCCGACCGGATGTCTGGTTTTGGCCCTGTTACCCGTCGCGCGGGCGCAAGCCCCCGGCGCGCCAGAGGCGTTGAGCGGCTGGCCGTATTTCAAGGAATTGCGTCTGCCCCGCACGGTGCCGGGATTGCTCGATTTCGTCCTCGACCGCGAAACCCTGGACCAGGCCCGCGCCGACCAGGCGGATCTTCGCCTCTATGACAGCGCCGGCCGCGAGATTCCCTACGTGTTGCGCGTCCGGCGCGCGGTGGAAACCCAGAGCGTACTCGCCGTCCGCGAGTTCAACCTCGCGGTGGAGGGCAACGCCGCCGTGGCCTCCTGCGACCTGGGCCCGCAGCCCGCCGAGCACAATCTGGTCGAGATCGATACCGCCGGTGTGGATTACCGCCGCCTGGCCGACGTTCAGGGCAGCTCCGATGGCGTGGCCTGGTCCACCCTGGCCTCCGAGGCGATTTTGTTCCGCTTCGCCGCCGCCGGCCGCTCGGTGGAGCAGTCGGCGGTTTCCTATCCCGTCAGCCGCTACCGCTATCTGCGCGTGCGCGTGAGCCGCGATCCCCAAGTGGATTCCGGCGCGCCCCTAATTGACGCGCTGCGCGTTCGCCGCTCGGTGCGGATGCGGGGCGAGATGGTTTCATTCCCCGCCGAACGCGTGGATCGCGAACCTGACCGCAGGGATGGCCGCCCAGCTTCCATCTGGCGCATCGACCTGGGAGGCCGCGTGCCGTTCGAGCGCCTGACGTTCGACGTGGCGGATCCGGCTTTCTCGCGGCCCTTCCAGGTGGAAATCGTGGACGACCCGGCCGCGCCCGTGGTGATTGCCTCGGGCGAGCTGACCCGGAGTGCCGAGACCGGCGGCCAGCCGCTCGCGATCGCCTTCCTCGAGCGTTTCGGCCGCCGTTTGAAACTGACCGTGACCGACGACCGCAATCCGCCTCTCGGGATCGGCGGCATCGCCGCGGTGAGCGCCGCGCGGCAGGTGATCTTTGAAGCCGGTGCCTCGGCGTCCGCCGGCCCGGCGCGCCTCTACTACGGCAATCCCAAGGCGCTGGCGCCGCGCTACGATCTGGGCGTGCGTATCCCCGCGAGTCCGGCCGAGGCTCCCGTGCGGTTGTCGCTCTCCGCGCAACTCCCGAACCCGATCTACAGTCCCGAGCCCAAACCGTTTTCGGAGCGCTCGCCCTGGCTGATCTACGTAGTATTAGCCGCAGCTAGTCTGGCCCTGGCCGCGATTCTATTGAGCCTGGCGCGCGCCGCCAGGGTGCAGCCGCAGGAATGAGGGGCATGGCCAGCCCTGAACCAAGTTTCACGGGGACTACCGGGAACGGTTCGCCGCGATTCAACCCTTGAGGAACCGAATTCCGCGCCGCCGTTCCGAGAGAAGTGCCGCCTCGCGATCATTGGTGGATAGGCTGTTACCGCCAGAAATCCGCTTTTGTGACCTTGTAGGCCGTCGTCTCCGCAACGGGATATCCGGCCGGTCGAGCCGAAATCGGCGGTTTCCGAGTGGCGCGTGACCCGGCCCGAGCGGCACTTCGACGAGATGGCGACGCTCGGTGCACGCGGTGTCGCGTCTTCGTCGAACAGCGCCCGGCGGGCGCACTTTGTCGGTGGTGTTCTCAATGGCGTAGCGCCGCGGATCGCGCAGCACGTCATCGAAATACGATCCGCTCAGCGCAATTTCGGCGCTCGTCAGCTCCGCTCGCATTTCGGCCGCAATCCGCCGCAGTTGCGGATTGAGCAGCAGGCCGACGCCACTTGCGAACACCAGCCTAATCGAGCCGGCGAAGCTGTACTGGTGCTAGGATCGAACTTCGGAGCGGGCGAGCAACTGCTTCGAGATTCAATTTCGGTTACCTTATGTGATGAGAGAATGAACCGGTTCCAGACGCGAGTCGGTTTTGGTGGCGTAAAGGAGAGTAAATGTCTACAAAAGAAAACGCAATTGGGCGACGTTCGCTTCTGGGCACGGGCGCGGCAGTGGCGGGGCTTGGCCTCTTGGCTGACCTCGAAGCGTATCCCCAGAATGTCAACCGGAATTCAATTCCGTCGGACTTGAAAGTCACGGACATGCGCATCGCCGTTCTGAGAGGCCCGGGAGGCCAGGCGCCCGCGGGTTATGGGGGCGGACGCGGCGGCCCCAGGGGACCGATACCTCCTGCGACTCCCGGCGCGGGAGCGGCATCGGGCGGCGTGATCGTCGTCCGAATCGATACTAATCAGGGGATTTCGGGTTACGGCCAGACGATTGGGGACGGCCCCCAGCCGAACTACGTGCTGACGCATAAGGCCCGAGTGCTCGGCGAGAATCCCTGCAACGTTGACAAGATCTTCCGCAAGATCAAGATCCACGGCGCGTATAACCGCCGAGGGAGCGGCGTCAACGCGATTGAGAACGCGTTGTGGGATCTAGCCGGCAAAGCTTATGGCGTGCCGATCTATCAAATGCTTGGCGGGAAATTTCGCGACAAGGTACGCATGTACAGCGAGGGTGACCCGAAAACGGACTCCATCGCAGACATCGCCGCCGATTATAGGGAGAGAGTCGCCGCGGGGTTTACGATGCTCAAGTATGATCTGGGCGTACCTCGCGTTCTCCAGGGCAAGCGGGGCACGATTTCCGCGCCGGCAGGCTATAACGGGGAACCGGGGGAAGGCCCCGAGAACTACTATCAGGGTTTGGAGGTCAGCGACAAGGGATGTGAACTCGTAGCCGACCATGTCGCTGCGATTAAGGAGGCCATGGGCGACGCCGCCGACATTCCCATGGCGCACGACCATTTCGGGCACCTCACCGCGAAAAGTTGTATCAAGCTGGCCAACGCGCTGGAGAGGGTCACCCCCTCTATGTTGGAAGACATGGTCCCGTGGTTCCGGGTAGAGGAGTGGAAGCTCATCACCAATTCGATCCGGGTGCCCACCTTGACCGGCGAAGACGCCTACCTGGTGGAATCGCTCGAGGCGCTTTGCCAGGCGCGTGCAGTCGATTATATCCACCCGGATCACTGTGTGATCGGCGGCTGTCTCGAATTGAAGAAGACCGCCGACATGGCGGCCAAGTATTCGGTGGGGATGATGGTCCACAGCAACGCTACCCCGATCGGCTACGCAGCCGGCGTGCACGCGATAGCCGCCTGCCAAAACTTCCTCGCCATGGAATGGCACCAGCCGCAGCCGGCCTGGCACAAAGACCTAACCGACAAAGGGGACCTCGTGGTCAAGGGTTACATCCCCGTTCCGACGGGGCCAGGCATGGGCATCAAAGTCAATGAAGAAGCGATACGCCCCCTCTGCAGGCAGGGTGAGTTCTTCACCGATCCTACGACGTATTGGGATTCGCAGGTAGGCGGAGAGAAGGCGTATACGTAAAAGGGGGACGTCGAGGCGAGCCTTACACCTTTCGATTATGGCTGAAGGTATATAGGCTGAATTACCCTGTTGGGCCCGGCGGGCCGGAATGCCGCACAATTCCCGATCGCCGGGCACCTTTCGCGCCGCTATGCCGTAACACCATCCCTGTTGATCTATCCCCTTCCAGCCAGCGCGCCTGCGGAATCACCCGCCGCCCCTGGCCGGGGGCGGAGCGTCGCCGGTCTTCAGCGGCTTCAAACCGCTGCCGGCGATTGATCGGTTATAGGCCGAAACGTCTTTCTGCATTACCGACTTGTATTGTTCCTGGACGCCCTGGAGTTCTTTTTCAAGGCCGAGCACCAGGCCCACGGCAGTCTCGGTGGGACCGTAATCGGCCGAGCCGGCCACGTCGCCGCCGCCGGTACCGATCTCGCCGTTCAGCCAGATGAGGTTCAGATACAGTTTGTCGGCGGTTTGAAAATACTTGTCGTCGCTCAGCGCGTCGGCGCGGGTGATCAACTGGTATTCCACCGCCTGCATCTTCTTGTCGATGTCGTCCATGACCTTTAGCAGGTCGGCCTTCCCGGCCACGGTTTTCTCATCGTCGGTGAGTTGCTTGCGCAGCCACTCGATTTGGTTGGTCATGTTGGCGGCGGTGGTGATATCGTCGCGCACTTTGAGTTGCAGTCGGACCGATGCCTGAACGTCGGCCGCGGTACCGTGGCTCGCGGGCGGCAGCAGGATGCGGAGCGGCTGAGTGAAGCTCTGGCCATCGACAGTAAGCTTCAGGGTATAATCGCCCGGCGCGGCGATGGGGCCGACTTCGGCTTCGGCCAGACCCCAGTGGGTGATGGGCCGGGTTTCCTGATTCTGGAAGCGCGGCTCCTCCCAGATGTGAGGATTCTCGGGAGGCGTGGTGCGCAGAGCCACGGCTCGCGGCGCTTCGTAGCGCAGGTCCCAGGCAACCCGGTTCAGGCCCTGGTGAGGATCGGGCGGAGCGGGAAGCCTGTTCACCAGCGCGCCTTTGGCGTCGAGAATTTCGATCTCGACCGCAGACTTGGGCGCGGACTTCAACAGGTACGAGATATCGGCACGGGCGCCCTGGAAAAGGCGATAGGCCGGCGGCGGCGCCGCCAGTGAAACCGGCTCGGTGCGGGACGGCTCCATCAGACCCTGCTCCAGCGGCGTGATGTCGCTCATGATGTAGAAGCCGCGGCCGTAGGTTGAAACCACCAGGTCGTGGGCCTGCTTTTGCACCACCACCCAGGAGACCGGCGCCGCCGGCAGACCGTCTTTCAACTGTTTCCAGTGAGCGCCATCGTCGAGGGTATAGTAGAGCGCGCGGCCGGTGCCGGCGAACAGATTGCCCTTCCGGTTGGGGTTCTCGGCAATCACCCGCGCGTAGTCGAGCGGATGGCCGGTGGGCAGATCGCCACTGACCTTGGTCCAAGTCTTGCCTAAATCGGTGGTCTTGTAGACCCAGGGGTCGCGATTATCCATCAGGTGGAGGTCGACGCAAATGTAGGCCGCGGCGGGGTCGAAGTGGGACGGCTCGATTTTGGAAATCACGCCGCGGGCGGGGACGCCGGTCAGATTCCTGGTGACATCGATCCAGGTCTTCGAGCCATCCGGCGAATACCACACTTTGCCGTCGTTGGTGCCGGCCCAAATGAGGCCCTGGCGAATTTCCGAAAACGCGATCGAAAACACCACCTCGCCGTAGAACTGGCCCAGGTTATCGCCCACGATGCCGCCGGAGGAGATGTTAAACCTGGGGTCCTGAGTGGAAAGATCGCCGCTCACTTCCGTCCAGCTCATGCCGCCATTGGTAGTGCGGAGAATTTTCTGGCAACCGTAATACACGGCGTTGTGATCGAAGGGGTCGATGGCCAGCGGGGGACTCCAGTGGCAGCGGTATTTCACCTGGTCGGGCGCGGCATCGAGCGTATGCAGCCACGGGCTGACCGAGCGGGCCAGCCTGGTGCGCGCGTCGTAACGGGTGACTTCGTTG
>JBEKZL010000256.1:0-14300 GCA_049509915.1 Bryobacteraceae bacterium
CCAGGCAGTGAAGGGAGGCATGGCACGAGTGCGCCGATCCCAAGGCCTTCCATTTTCCTACCTCAAACACGCAGGCCTTTCTTTTTGATCATTTTGTCACTGTATTATGCGAAATTCCGTAAGACTGGTATTAAATGCTCCCTTTCGGAGAATTGCCCGGAATTCCTGGGCACAATAAAAGAAAGCCCGCACCGGGATTGTCACTTATGTCCCGCGCCAAGTCAGTGTTTTCCGCCAAAGGGCCCGCGGGCGAATCGCCTCATGTCGCACACTCCCAGCAATCCCCGTCCGAAAAAACGACTGGCTGAGCGTCGGCGGGGGAGCGTACGCACACGGCTTACAATAGTGTTTGCTTTGCTGAAACGCATTTGGCGCACGATCGAGCGCTACCGGATGTTTCGATCGGGACAGAAGGTGGGCGTTGCGGTTTCGGGCGGGGCCGATTCGGTGGGCCTGGCGGCGGTACTGCGCGAACTGGGGCATCGCTTAGGGCTAGGGTTGAGTGTTTTGCATCTGGACCACGGGTTGCGTGGCGAGGAATCGTGCGGGGACGCTGAGTTTGTGCGCGCGCTGGCCGCTTCCTGGGGTCTTCCCGTCGTCGTTCAGACGGCACGAATGCCGGCGGATGGAAACCTGGAGGAAGCCGCTCGAAAAGCACGCCTGGGGTTTTTTCGCCAGCAGATGGCCAGCGGCGCGGTGGACCGGGTGGCGCTTGGCCATACCCGCTCCGACCAGGCCGAGACGGTGCTGTTCCGGTTTCTGCGCGGGGCCGGATCGGCCGGCATGGCCGCTATCCGGCCGGTCACTGCTAGCGGCCTTGTGCGCCCATTGATCGACGTGGAGCGAAGCGAGATCAGGGCTTGGCTGCGGGATCGCGGCATCGGCTGGCGCGAGGATTCGAGCAATCGGGACCCGGCCTTTGCCCGCAACCGCATCCGCCACCAGCTCCTGCCGCAGCTTGCGGCCGATTGGAATCCAGCGCTGGAAGCCACCTTGGCGCGCACGGCCGATTGGGCACTGGCCGAAGAAGGCTACTGGCGAGTTGAAATCGGCCGGCTGGCGGAAGCGCTGTTCACCCGCCGCGGCGCTGCCATCGTGGTCGGAGCCGATCGCTTGGCCGGATTGCCGCTGGCAGTCGCCCGGCGGTTGGTGCGGCGCGCGCTGGAAGAGGTGAAGGGCGATTTGCGCGGAATCGGTTTCGACCACATACAGGCGATGTTGGATTTAGCCGGCGCTTCCCAAGGCCACGGACGGGTGCAGGCACCCGGGCTCGAGGCAATGCGCTCGCTCGATTGGTTGCGCTTTGCGCCCAGTCGCGCCGTGCGGCCCGCCTACCGGCTGGCGGTTTCCGTGCCTCCGTGTGTGGTCCGGCCCGGAGGGGACTTTGTGATTTGCCTGGAACTGGCTGAAAACAGGGGAACTTTTGGCAATGGCGATTGCGTATATAATGTAAGAATGAACTGCCTGGACTGGCATTCGGTGTCCGGTCCGCTGGAGCTGCGAAGCTGGTTGCCAGGCGACCGTTATCATCCCGCGGGGCGTTCCGGCGAAGAGAAGTTAAAAACCCTCTTTGAAAGAGACCGAATTCCGGTGTGGGAGCGCTGGGATTGGCCTGTGCTCGTCACGGGTTCCACGATCCTGTGGACGCGCCGCTTCGGTTCGTCAATGGCGGCCGCGGCGAGTAGGACTAGCCAAATGGTACTGCGCATCCGGGAAATTGCGCCGGACGATGCAGAGCGGGAATCGGGACTCCAGCGTCGTGCGTCTAATTGTATTGGGGCCGAGTAGGGAGGTTTCGTGAATTCGAACGTAAAGACAATCATTTTCTGGGTGGCATTGATCTCGCTGGCGGTGATGCTGATCGCGGTGGTCAAGACCGGCCAGGGGAAGAAGGAAGACACACTCACTTTCACCGAGTTCCTGAACAAGGTGCAGGCCGGCGAGATCAAGGATGTGACCATCACCGGCGACGAAGTGCATGGCGATTATGCCAATCGCAACCAGGGCTTGGCAACCACGATTCCCCTGAACTACCCGGACCTTTACAAAACCCTGAACGAGAAGAACGTAAACGTGACCATGAAGCCCGCCAATTCGAGCGGCTGGGTTTCGATTCTGGTCAATGCCTCGCCTTTCATCGTGGTGCTGGCGTTCTGGATATTCATGATGCGCCAGATGCAGAGCGGCGGCAATAAAGCGCTCAGCTTCGGCAAGAGCCGCGCCCGGCTGCATTCCACCCAGCAGAAGAAAGTGACCTTCAAGGACGTGGCCGGGGTGGAGGAAGCCAAAGAAGAGCTGCAGGAAATCATCGAATTCCTTCGCGAACCGCAGAAGTTTCAGAAGCTGGGCGGGCGCATTCCCAAGGGCGTGCTGCTGATCGGGCCTCCGGGCACGGGCAAAACGCTGTTGGCCCGCGCCATTGCCGGCGAGGCCAGCGTGCCGTTCTTTTCCATCTCGGGTTCGGATTTCGTGGAGATGTTCGTGGGCGTGGGCGCCAGCCGCGTACGCGACCTTTTCGAACAGGGCAAGAAGAACGCCCCCTGCATCATTTTCATCGACGAAATCGACGCAGTGGGCCGCCACCGAGGCGCAGGATTGGGCGGCGGGCACGACGAGCGCGAACAGACCTTGAATCAGTTGCTGGTGGAAATGGACGGCTTCGAATCGAACGAAGGCGTCATTCTGGTGGCCGCCACCAACCGCCCCGACGTGCTGGACCCGGCGCTGCTGCGCCCCGGCCGTTTCGACCGCCGCGTGGTGGTGGGCCGTCCCGACGTGCAGGGCAGGGAAGCCATTCTGCGCGTGCATACCAAGAAGATTCCTCTGGGTGACAACGTGGACTTGTCGGTGCTGGCGCGCGGTACGCCGGGTTTGGCCGGCGCCGATCTGGCCAACGTGGTGAACGAGGCCGCTCTCAACGCCGCCCGGCAGAACCGTAAAGTCGTCATGATGGTGGATTTCGAAGTCGCCAAGGATAAGATCCTGATGGGCGCCGAGCGCCGGTCCATGATCCTGAGCGATAAGGAAAAGCGCATGACTGCCTATCACGAGGCCGGCCACGCGCTGGTGGCTGCGGTGCTGCCCAATGCCGACCCGCTGCACAAGGTCACCATCATCCCGCGCGGCATGGCGCTCGGCGTCACCATGCAGCTTCCCATGGACGACAAGCATTCCTACAGCAAGGAGTACCTGGAAGCGGAGATTTCCATTCTGATGGGCGGCCGCATCGCGGAGGAGAAGTACATCCGCCAGATGACCACCGGCGCCGGCAACGACATCGAACGCGCTACCGACCTGGCGCGCAAGATGGTATGCGAGTGGGGCATGAGCGAACTGGGTCCGCTCAGCTTCGGCAAGAAAGAAGAACAAATCTTTCTCGGCCGCGAAATTGCCCAGCACCGCGACTACAGCGAAGAGACCGCCATCCGCATCGACGAGCAGGTGAAGAAGCTGGTGCAGGGCGGCTACGATACGGCTACGCACATCATCGACGAACGCTCCGAAGCGTTGGTCAAGATTGCCGAGGCCCTGCTGGAACGCGAAATCCTGGATGGCGCCGAGGTGATGCAGATCATCAACGGCGAGACTCTGGCCCCGCTCGCCGCCCCCGAGCCGAAGAATCCCGAGGGCCGCACTCAGCACGTGATCCGGCCCGAAGGCGGCCGGCGCTTGCCCGGCCTTTCCGAAGGAGAAACACCCCAACCGGCGTGATGCGCGGTGCAATCGCGGGAGTCGTCCCGGCTTATCCGGTCTACCTGTTCGACGTGGATGGCACGCTGCTCGATTCCGCCGCCGATATTTGCGGCGCCATCGCTCAGGTGCTGGAACAGAACGGCGCCCCGCCGCAACCTTTTGAATTTCTGAAAAGCTTCGTACCTCAATGAGCTGTTCGGCGACGTATTTCGGGATGCCGGCCCGGAGCGGCTTGAAGCTCTGCTGCAGGAGTACCGGACCATCTACTGGGGGCGCGGCCACGCCGCGACAACCGTGTTTCCCGGCGTGGCCGAGGCGCTCGGGTCCCTCGGCGGCCGTAAATCGACGGCCACCACCAAAGGCACGCCCACTACCCGCCTCGTGCTGGAGAAATTCGGCCTGATCCGCCACTTCGATCACGTCCAGGGCACCGACGGATTCCCTTCGAAACCCGCGCCCGACGTCATTCAAGCCGCCCTCGCCGCCCTCGGAGCGAAGCCGGAGGAGTGCCTGATGGTGGGCGATTCGGCGGCCGACATGGCAGCCGGCCGCGCCGCGGGCGTAAAGACCTGCGCCGTTCTCTACGGCTACGGGCAGCCCGAGGCCATGGCCCGTTTCGAACCCGACTACTGGATCGAAGACCTGCGCGCACTGGCGGGGTAACGAAGACGAGCGCACCTACGAATCGAAAGCGGTTGGCTACGCCACCTGCGCCCTTCTGACCTCATTCAATCCAAGGTTTGCGGAATCGCTGCGTCGAGCGGCGGTCGAGCGCGTCGAGTCGTCGGCCTCCTATTGACATCCCCATGTTTAGAATGACATAATCTCTAGACTGCAATATAGAGTTTTTGGGTCTGAATTTCTAATGGAGGCTGTATGGGCCGTCTCGCGTCATTTCTGTTCCTGATCTCCGTGCTGGCATCCGCGTCGCTGTTCGGACAGGAAACCAGCGCCGGAATTACCGGGCGAGTCACCGATTCCACCGGCAGTGCCGTCGTCGCCGCTTCCGTGAAGGCCAAGGACCTGGACCGGGACACCGATTGGGCCACCTCGACCAACGAGGATGGGATTTTCGCCTTTCCGCGCATTCCCAACGGCAGATATTCGCTGACCGTGGAAGCCAAAGGCTTTAAGAGTTTCGTCAACCAATCGCTCACGCTGGAAATCAACCAGCGCGCGCGCATCGATGTCACGCTGGAAGTCGGCGCCCTCAGCGAAAGCATTGAGGTCACCGGCCAAGCCGCCCTGCTCCAGACCGACACCACCCAGGTCGGTTCCACGGTCGACACCATCCAGATCGACCATACGCCGTTGATCAGCCGCAACCCGGTCGCCCTGTCGCTGCTCACCGCCGGCGTCACCAACCCCGATCCAACCAGCTTCAACAGCGGCCAGCGCGCCACCGGCGGCGGCCGTCCCTATGTCAATGGCAACCGCGAAGAAGCCAACAACTTCCTGCTGGATGGCGTGGATAACAACTTCACTTCCGACGACCTGGTTTCCTATCAGCCCAACACGGATGCGATCGAGGAGTTCAAACTGATCACCAACAACGCCTCCGCCGAATTCGGCAACTTCCAGGGCGGCATCGTCAACGTGGTGATCAAGTCCGGGACCAATCGTTTCCACGGCGATGTGTTCGAGTATTTCCGCAACGACAAGTTGAACGCCAACAACTGGGGCAACAACTGGAGCGGAGTGTCGCGTCCCGCGCTGCGCTGGAACCAGTTCGGTGGCGTGTTCGGAGGCCGTATCGTCAAGGATAAGCTGTTTTTCTTCCTCGACGAGCAAAGCCTGCGCAGAGACACCCCGCCATCGGTTTCCTCCGCCACGCTGATGCCGATGGCTTGGCGCAGCGGCGACTTCTCCTCGCTGCTCGATACCACCCAAACCGGCAAGGCCCCCATCCAGCTTTACAATCCTTATTCCCTGAACACCAGCACCGGCCTGCGCGCTGCCTTCCCGAACAATCAGATTCCCACCAGCATGCTGAATCCGGCGGCGTACAAGCTGGTGAACGATGTGCAGTTCTATCCCGCGCCCCAGTATGCCCGCTTCACCACTCCCAACTTCTACTACGGTTCCTGGAGCCAGTTGTACGGGGATCAGGGCGACGTGAAGGTGGACTGGCGGCCGGAGGAAAAGGATTACATCACGACGCGGCTCTCCAAGGCCCGCCAGGATAATCCTGGCGTCAACACGATGCCGATTTTCTACGGCAGCTTCAATACCTCGCCGTTCGCGAATGGCGTTCTCAACTGGACCCGCACCATCAGCCCCAAGATCGTCAACGAAGCGCGCGTGGGCATCAACTTCGTGACGCTCAATAGCGGCGGCGCGGATGAAGGCGCGGGAAACCTGGCGCAAACCGTGGGGATCAACAACGCCGGTACCGGGCTCCTGTACCTCGAGGGTTTCAATTATCTCACCGCCGTGGGAAGCGAGAACATCGGCACCCAGTCGGACTTCGCCAACACCACTTTCCATTACGCCGACAACCTGACCATCATCCGCGGCCGCCACATGATGAAGATGGGCGGCCAGTTACTGCGCGAGCGGATGGACGTTTTCTATTCCGGCAATAACGGCCGCACCGGTTACATCAACTTCACCGGCCGTTTCACCGCCCAGAACGCCACCAGCCCGTCGGGAACGCAACTCGGCGAGGTCGATTTCATGCTGGGCCTGCCCGACGATTACGGACGCGGCCTGCAATCCGGCACATGGGGCCAGCGCTCCAACGTCTGGGGCTTTTATTTCCAGGATGACTGGCGCGCGACCGACAGTTTGACCTTAAACCTCGGGGTGCGTTGGGAATACCGCTCGCCGTGGGTCGAGGTGGAAAATCGTCAGGCGAATTTCGGCCAAATAAGCGGCCAATTGGAACTGGCCGCGCCGCTGCCGTCCAATCTGGCCGCGCCTCCGGGCCCGGCGCCGCTGGTCGAAAGCGGAACTCCCGGCCTGTACAACTCCTACAAGAAGGATTTCCAGCCGCGCATCGGCTTCGCTTACACGCCGGATGTGCTGAACAAGAAACTGGTCCTCCGCGGCGCCTACACCATTTCCTCTTACCTGGAGGGAACCGGAACCAACCTGCGCACGCCGCTGAATCCTCCATTCGAGCAGGAGTTCGCGACCCTCTATAACACGCCGGCTTACACCCTGCCGGGCAGCACGCTCGACCAGGGCCTGTACGGCTTGAACCCGAAGAACCCCTATGCCGGCGCCACCATTCGTCTCTGGGATCCGAACGTCCGTCCGGCCGAGGTCCAGCAGTGGAACTTGTCGACGGATTTCCAGATACCCGGCAATAACGTTTTGACCGTCGGCTACGTCGGCCAGCACGGAACCCATCTCATGGTTGCCATGCCCTATCTGCAAAATATCGTCACGAATGGGGTGGTCACGGAAGGCCCGTATCTTTCCGGCAATCCCGTCCTGCGCAGCGAGATCTCGCAGATTTCCGGCACCGCGTCCATCGGCAGGCAGGGGTACGATGCGCTCCAGTCCACTCTGCGCAAGCGCTTCGGCATGGGCCTGGAATACCAGCTCGCATTCACCTACTCGCACGGCATGTCGGATTCCATCGGTTATTATGGCGAGGGCGGCCAGGCGGGCAGCCAATCCGCGTACTGGCAGTATCTCTATTGCCAGTCCTGCGAAATGGGTCCGACGTACTTCGACAGTAAGTTCATGTTCGTCCCGTCTTTCACTTATCAGCTTCCCTTCGGCCGCAGCCGCCATTTCGGCTCGGCCTGGAGCAAGCCCGTGGACGCAGTGATCGGCGGCTGGCAGTTCGGCGGCATTTACACCGCTCACACCGGCTACCCGCTCACGATCAAATACAACCAGGATACTTCCGGCACCGGTCAGCGCAGCTACCGCGTCGATGTCGTCGGCACGCCGCAAGATCCCCACCAGATCGGACCGGGCCAGGAGTATCTGGATATCTCCCCCTACGCCGCGCCGCCCAAGGGAACTTATGGCAATATCGGCGTCGGCACCGATCGCGGCCCCGGCATGAGCCGCTTCGATCTTTCCCTCAGCAAGCAGTTTCATCTCACCGAGGCGAGATTCTTCGAGCTGCGCGGCGAAGCCTTCAACCTATTTAACACGCCCATCTTCGCGAGCCCGTATTCGCAGACCATCACGTCTTCTTTTTTCGGCCAGATCCGCAGCTCGTCGGGCGAGCGCAACATGCAGATCGTCGCTAAGTTCTATTTCTAGTCGAGTTCGGTTTCTATCGGCAGCCGGCCTCCGCAAGGGGGCCGGTTTCTTTCCGGCGTTTCGCGCCGGGGTCTCGCAGGGGTGGCATCGGCTCTTACAATTAAGCGATTGCATCGATCTCCACCAGGGAGTTGCTTGCCCGGAATACTGCCGGCGGCGGTGATCGTAGTTCGTACTGGCGGGTCCGCCCCGAACTTACCCAGAAATACCTCGTTCATTCCGGCATATTCAAGTCATTCGGAAAACACGCTGCATGTTCTGCAATCCATCAAGGAACAACGGAAGAGATCCTTGACTTGATGTAGAGAGTATGCAGATATAAGATCATCAAGATTATGGTGTCGATGAATCCGCTCGATAAGAGTTTGCCGGTGCCGCTCTATCACCAACTGGAGTGTGTTTTGCGGCAAGCCATCGAGAGCGGCGAGTACCAAGCCGGCCAGCAGCTCCCCAACGAGGACCAGTTGGCGGAGCGTTTCGCGGTCAGCAAGATCACCGTCCGGCAGGCCCTGCACGATCTGGCCAACCACGGTTACGTGCGGCGTGAGCAGGGCCGGGGCACTTTCGTAACGAAATTACGGCTAGACCAGGGGCCGCACGAACTATTGGGTTTCAACGAAGAAATGCGACGGCATCGCCTGGTGCCGGCCACGAAAGTTCTGAAGATCGACGTGATCCACGCGGGCCCAGCGATTGCCGGGCCGCTCGAACTGGAGCCGCGGGCGGCCGTAGTGCGGCTGAAGCGCCTCCGCCTGGCCGACGGCGAGCCCATGGGCGTGCAGACCGCCCACATACCCAGCGCGTTGGCGCCTGGACTGGAATCGGAGGATTTTGAAAACCGCTCCCTATACGATCTCCTGCGCAGCCGCGGGCTTTGGTTGGCCCGCGCGCGGGAGACCCATTGCGCCAGCGTGGCGGACCGCGCGGCTGCCAGTCTGCTGCGGATTCCCGCCGGAGCGCCGGTATTCGCCGCCGAACGGATCACCTTTCTGGCTAACGGCAAGCCCTTCGAACTCGTGAACAGCGTGATGCGCGGCGACCGTTACAGCATCGTGCTGGACCTGGCGGTGGATAGCGGCCGCCAGGACGTTCGCTACGCCGCCCGTGTGGCGCGCGGCACGGGCAAATAGAGCCTCTCAACTTCAGCCCTCTCGCGCGAGTGGCCGGCGTCTTAGGGCAGCCGCGTCGTGCCGTTGGTCTCCGGATTGCGTGCATTTGTTTCAACGCTGTCGCGCGAGAATCCCGGCATCCCCTGTATTACAATGGGCCTTCCATGTCTGAAACCACCAAATATTTGCTGGCGGAAAGCCAGATCCCTTCGGCCTGGGTGAATGTGCTGCCGTCGCTTCCGGAGCCGCCCGATCCGCCGCTGCATCCGGGGACGCGCAAGCCGATCGGCCCCGAGGACCTGGCGCCGATCTTTCCGATGGAATTGATCGCGCAGGAATTCTCGCCCCAGCGCGAGATCGATATTCCCGGCGAGGTCATGGACGTCTACCGGCTCTGGCGGCCCAGCCCGCTCTATCGCGCGCGGCGCCTCGAGAAGGCGCTCGATACGCCGGCCCACATCTATTACAAGTACGAAGGCACCAGCCCGGCCGGCAGCCACAAGCCGAACACCGCCGTGGCGCAGGCGTACTACAACAAGCGCGCCGGCATTCGCCGCCTGGCCACCGAAACCGGCGCCGGGCAATGGGGCAGCGCGCTGGCGCTGGCCTGCCGTCTGTTCGGCATGGAATGCACCGTCTACATGGTGCGCGTGAGCTACGACCAGAAGCCGTATCGCCGCATGATGATGCACGTGTGGGGCGCTGAAGTCTTCCCCAGTCCCAGCGATCACACCAATTCAGGCCGCGCCGTGCTGGCGGCCACGCCCGATTCCGCCG
Organism: Bryobacteraceae bacterium; assembly: GCA_049509915.1. Lineage (GTDB taxonomy): Bacteria > Acidobacteriota > Terriglobia > Bryobacterales > Bryobacteraceae > JBEKYD01. Next base: position 9,807 of record JBEKZL010000256.1, read on the forward strand.
GCAGCCTCGGTATCGCCATCAGCGAGGCGGTGGAGGACGCCGCCACCCACTCCGACACCAATTATTCGTTGGGCAGCGTGCTCAACCACGTCATGCTGCACCAGACGGTGATCGGCCAGGAAGCCAAGATGCAGATGCAGATGGCGGGCGAAGAGCCGGAAGTGGTGATCGGCTGTTTCGGCGGCGGCAGTAACTTCGGCGGCCTGGCGCTGCCCTACGTGCTCGACCGCCTCGCCGGCAAAGGCCCGCGCATCCTGGCGGTGGAGCCCTCCGCTTGCCCCAGTCTCACCAAAGGCGTGTTTGCCTACGACTACGGCGATACCGGCAAGCTGACCCCGCTCGTCAAAATGTACACGCTGGGCCACGATTTCATGCCGGCCGGAATCCACGCCGGCGGCCTGCGCTACCACGGCGCTTCGCCCTTGCTCAGCCACCTGCGCAAACTGGGCCACATCGATGCCGTGGCCTATCCGCAGTTGCCGGTCTTCGAAGCCGCCTTACAATTCGCCCGCACCGAAGCCATCATACCCGCGCCGGAATCGTCCCACGCCATCCGCGCCGCGATGGACGAAGCACTAGCCGCGCGCGAAGAGGGCCGCCCCCGCACCATTCTGTTCTGCCTCAGCGGCCACGGCCATTTCGATCTGAGTGCTTACGAGAACTACCTTACCGGCCAGCTTCAGGACTACGAATACCCCGCCGAAGACATCGAAAGGTCGCTGGCGGCTATCCAGCCCGTCGGGGCGTGACGTAACGTCGCTCTAAGCTTGGGATGGATTGGTAAACCCTGTCACGGAATCGATTCGTCCATCCGGTCTGAACACAAAGACGCTGGTTCCGCGCATGCGCTCGTTTCCGTCGGCGCCCGCCGCAATCCAATCGGCCAGGACAGTGCCCTGGCATTGCCGGACGTTTCCGTTGCGCCGCAGGACAATGCCCGGCATAAACCGCTGCGCCGCGCCGATGTGAGCGGACAGATCGGCTATGCCGTCGAGCAGACTGAACCGGTCGCGGAACTGGATTCCGGGGGAGACGATCCCGGCGAGCATTTCGTCGCGCGATCGATCGTCGGCGACGGCCCAGGCGCCGAACCAGCCATCCACTGCCTTGGCCGCATCGGCGAACACTTCATTCGCGACCACGTTGCTGAACAGCGAAAGCTGAAAGCGCCAGCCCTGAACGTGCTCGTCGCGTGGACCGGCTTCGACGAATTCATGCAGCAGATGAAGCCGGGTACCGGATTGGTCCGGCTCCAGGTGGATGGTCACGCGCGAACTGCCGGGCGGTATCGGCTTGCCGCTGGCGAAACCGTAGGTGAAGACGATCCGCTCGGGCTGGCGCACCTCCAACACCTCCCCCAGAGTTTCCACCCCGTTGGGATGGCGGATGTACACCCTGCCTCCGGGCTGGGCATCGATGGTAGAGCCGGGGCCCCACCAACCGGCCCATCGCGCGCTATCCGTGAAAAACTGAAAAACCGTCTCGGGTGTCGCGTGTATCACGACGGTTCGATCCAGGCGATATGGCAGTTCCGGCACAAGTCCTCACTGATCTGTTCTTTTCGGGTTTTTCCTGGGGACGGGCTGGCGTCGTTTTGGTCCCCGGCGGGTTTCCTCCAGCTCGGCGGCCAACTTGAGCTTCCATAATGCGCCGTCCCACATGCGCTCCAGAATCTCCGCGGCCGGGCCGAGGGCCTCGTGGCGGGCCCGATAGAATCGGTTGCGCCGCTCGGCTCGCGCCTCCACCAGACCGGCCTCCACCAGCGACCGAAGTTGCAGCGAAACCGCCCCGAAGGTAACGTCCGGCATTGCCCGGTGGATCTCGCCCGCCGTTTGTTCCTTATCCCACACCAGGCGCAGAATCTCTCGCCTGCGTGGCGAAGCAATTGCTTCGAATACCGCGGACTCCATTTGCAGATAGTTTAGTTAAAACTAAAATATGTGTCAAGAGCGCAAGCCCGCCATCCCCGAAACGCGCAACACACGATTGGCAAATCAGTGACCGGAACAGTGCGCATGGTGGCCACGCTAGCGGTTTTCGCGGCGATGCTCGTGCTGGTGATCGTGCGCCCACGGCGATGGAACGAGGCTTGGTGGACGGCGCTTGGAGCGGCGGCGATGCTCATTCTCGGTCTGGTGCCGCCGCACCAAGCCATCGGCGCAATCCTTGCGGGGAAGAACGCTCTTCTCTTTCTTCTCTCGCTCCTCGCGCTTTCTCTCCTGGTCGGCAAGAGCGGCTTTTTCGATTGGGCCGCGATTCGATGCGCTCGCGTGGCGAAAGGAAACGCGCGCGCTCTCTACCGGAACGCGTTCGTGCTGGGCGCGATCGTCACGGCGATTCTGTCGCTTGACACCACGGCGGTCATGCTCACGCCGGTCGTGCTGGCCGTCGTAAAGAGGCTCAAGCTTCCGGCGGCGCCGTACATCGTACTGTGCGCGTTGGTAGCGAACGTCGGTTCGCTGGCGCTCCCCATCAGCAATCTGACCAACATTCTCTTCGCCGATGCTTTCCACCTGACGTTTGCGGCGTTTGCGTCGAGAATGATCGCGCCGCAGTTTGTCGGGCTCGCCGCCGCATACGCTCTGCTGCGCTGGCACTTTCGGCGCGAACTGCCGGCCGGCTTCGACGGCGAATCGCTCCCGGAGGCGGCAGACCCGGTGCCGAATCGGACCTACTTCCGGGTTTGTGTCGCCGTCCTCGCGGTGGTGCTGGTTGGTTACTTTCTCGCGCCGCTCGCGGGGCTGGAGCCCTACGTCATCGCCTTCGCGGGGAGCGGGGTGCTCGCGATCGCCGGCGCGGCGACCGGACGCGTTCGCCTTCGGGCTATGGGCGAGCTCTCGTGGGACCTGTTCCCTTTCGTGGCCGGGCTCTTCGTCGCCGTCCAGGCGCTTGACAATCTGGGTATCGTCGGGGTGTCGTCCGGTTGGCTTGGGAGTATGAGACCGGGGCCGCCCGAAAAGCTCCTTGCTGCCGCGGGTGCGGCCGCATTCGCCTCGAATATCATGAACAACCTGCCGGCGGCGTTGATCGCGCGAAGCGTGCTTTTGAACTCGCACGCCCACACGGGCACGATCCTCGCCGCGCTGGTCGGTGCCGACGCGGGGCCGATCGTCGCTCCTTTCGGTTCACTGGCAACCATGCTGGTCCTCGCGCTGGCGCGGCGCGACGGGACAGAAGTGCGCACCGGGGACCTGGTGATATTCGGCCTGTGGGCGGCGCCCGTGATCGTGGTCGCGGCGCCGCTTACCCTGGCGCTCGCCTCCGCTTAGGCCCGGTGAGGATGGTGGCTCGTCGCAGCTGGCAAAGGCTTAGTTCCTCGAGAGAAGAGCGGGACGAGGGCGTCCAGCGCGAACCGCGGGGTCCGCCCTACGAATTACCGCTCCAGCGTTATCGTCCGCCCCGTGCGCGCCGATTCGCGCGCGGCGTCGAGGATCTCGGTGACGATCATGTTGTTGGCGAGCGACGACAGGCCGGCCGGTTTCAACTGCCCTCGCGCTACGGCGATCAGATACGAGATGGAGTCGGCCTCCTGAGGATTGAGCGGAGGCGGGGTGCGCGTCTCCTCGGCCTGCGCACCCGGCAGGCGCAGGCGCAGATTGTCGCCGCCGGTAGCGATGGCGTAGCCGGTGGCGCCGTAGACTTCGAAATCCTTGCGGCTCACCGGCCAGTTCCACGACGCCTGAATGACGCCTTGCGCTTTAGGATATTCGAGCAGCACGGTGGCTTCATCATCGACGTGCGCGTAGATGTCGGGCTTATCGGTCTGCGTCAGTGCCGTCACTTTCAGCGGGCGCTGGTTGTCCATCATCCAGGTCATCAGGTTGGCGCCGTAGCAGCCGAAATCGAACAGCGCGCCCGCGCCGTTTTTCGCGGGATCGGTCAGCCAGCCAAGGAATTCCGGTCCCACGCCGATCTCTTTGGGACCCTGGTGGCCATCCATCGCGACCATCTTGCGAATGGCGCCCGCCGCGTGTTGCTCCTTGACGATCTTCCACATCGCGCCGTGGCTCGCGTACCAGGTGGTCTCATAGTTCACGATCACCTGTATGCCGCCATCGTGCGCCGCGCGCGCGATGGCCCGCGCGTCATCCATATTCACGGCCAGTGGTTTCTCCATCATCACGTGGATGTGGCGCCGGGCGCATGCGGCCACGACCATGGCATGATCGGAGGTGCTGGTGAATGAGGCCACCGCCTCCGGCTTCACGCGATCCAGCATGGCCACCAGGTCCGTGAAAAAAATGGCATCCGCGAGCCCGAAGCGCTGCGCATAATGCTTCTGCAGCGCGGTATCGGGATCGAAGATCCCGGCGATCTCCACATCCTTACGCTGGCCCGCGGCGTGTAAGAACCCGTCCACGTGACCGTGCACGAGGCCCACGATGCAAAGACGCAAGGGCTGTTGGCCCGCGGCCAGGAGGGGCAGAATCCCGCCGGCCAGAATCAACTTCAAAAGGATATGCATTCTGTAATGCATGATAACCGGAAGCGGCG
>JBEKZL010000257.1:0-10539 GCA_049509915.1 Bryobacteraceae bacterium
ATCAGCACGTCGAGGACGGCGCGGGGCGGCAGACCGAGACCGAAGAAGATATAACTCTGGACGCCGAACTCGATACCGTGAACGGAGGAATCGATTTTCTTCGCGGCAAGGGCGGCGGCGGGGAACGCAGCCAGCGTCAGCTTGCCAAGGTGACGTCTCGAACACATGTTCGTGCCTTCCTTTTGCGTTGCAAGCTTAGCGGGAGAATACGTGAACGGCCGGCCGAGCGCTCCGGTTCCAAGGCCGCCTCCATTTCGGAGGTGAATAGCGGACCCTCTTGAGCTGCCTTGCGCGGGCAGTCTCGCTGTTTATATAGCACCAGGTCAAGCGCCCATTGCTTCTCTCGAGGTTCGAAAGTACGTTCTTTTCGATCCTCACAAGCCCACCCCCATCGATAAACATAGCACATGGATTCTGTTGGTTCACGGGCTTCGGCTAACGTTAGCTAACGTTATCTAACGAGCACCCAACTTGAAAAGACGCAAACTTTCAGGTAGATCTACTTCACCCCCCTTCGGTGTTCGGTCTTCAATTTCCACCCATGAAAGACGGGGCAGGCTCCACCGTGCAAGTGATGCGCGCGCCAAGTCGGATCCTCGGGCCGTACTGGCCGGAGGGAAGGAGTCGGGTGTACGTCTTACGGGCGGCACACTGCGAGAGGCGCAAGGGCGCCAAGGCAGTGTTGGCGTCGTGAAAAAACAATTCAGCCGAGAGCCGTCAATGGCTTACGGGCGCAGAGCGGATACCGGCGTTCTCCCGGAGAGAATCTGCATCCGAAGGCGCGACCTTTGCTTGGCAGGCCTTCTGTTCTACGCTTTTCTCGCTATTACGAGAGGTCAGAATTCCCCTCCACCCGACAGAGATTTTAGACCCCTATTCGACGGTGTCTCTCTACGAGGCCCGGCACCAAAAACTTGGGCCACGGGCCAGCCCAGCGTGGCGAGGTGGGTAGTCGAAAACGGCGCGACTATCGGAGGCCAGGACCAACTAGGCGTCGAGTCCTATCTGGTTTCGGACGAAGCCTGCGATGATTTTGAGCTTGTGATTGAGGCCCGCCCCGATTGGTCCGCGGATACAGGGATCTTGGTACGCACCGTTCCGGAAAGCAACGTCGGAATTCAAGTACTGTGCGATTATCGGCCCCATGGAGGCATTGCCGCTTACTACGGCAGTAACCCGAGCGGAATCCAGGCCTACGAACACGCCTTCAACTTGGAGAGGGATGAGAGCGGACGGGTGCTGCGCCTGATTCCCGGGGCGCCGTCCGAGCCGACTGCCCGGATTCCGCTCGATTTTGCCGCGCCCGTCGACGCTTACAACGTGGATAAATGGAGTGAAGGTCAGCAAACTCTAGACGGCGAATATCGAGCTGCCGACCTTCGACCCCAAGTCCATCCTGGCGAAAATCGGCCGTTCCGGCCGTTCAGGTCATATCGCGCTGGAAGTACACAACAACGATGCCCGGATGGGAAAAGACCGGTGGGGGCTTGGAAACGTTTGCCGTTGGCGCAACATCTCCATTCGGACGCTGTAAACGCCAGGTATGAACTGGCGGCCCAAGTGAGGAAAGGAAGAGGATATGTTTACTCGCTACGTAAGCGTGTTAGGCGTGATGCTTGCTGCCACGGCGATGAGCCACTCGGGCTGGTCACAGGAATCGCGCGGCACGATCTTAGGCCGCGTCACGGATAGCTCGGGCCTGGTGGTGCCCGGCGCTAGCGTCCAGATCACCAATACCGCGACCAACGTCACGGTGACCAGCACAACCAATCAGGATGGTAATTTTTTTACGCCCTATCTGATACCCGGGGCTTATAACATTGTGGTGTCGAAGACAGGGTTCAAGAGGCTTGATCGGAACGGGCTGCAGGTCGACATCGGCTCACGCATAGAAATCAACTTGCACCTGGAATTGGGCGCGGTGTCGGAGACAGTACAAGTCACGGCCGAGGCGGCATTGCTGGATACGACGGATGCTTCCGCCGGGCGAACGATGGATTTTCGGGACATCAAAGAGCTTCCTATTTTGCATGGCGACCCGGACAACATCATCGGTCTCGCCCCCAACGTATCTTTTACCGACCAGATGACCAAGGACCAGCCTTGGCAAAGCCTCAACACGGCTTATGCCTCAATTGGGTCAAGACAATCCCGCCTGGAATTCACCCTCGACGGGCAGTCCAATACCGCCCACGACGTGCTGCGAAATTCGGTAATTGAAGCCTGGACTCCCACCAGCGATTCGGTGGGCGAAATGAGGGTGCAGACACTGACCTTCGACGTGACGGTCGGCCAGACGGAGGGCATGGTTCTTAATTACACCACGAAGTCCGGCACCAACCAGCCTCATGGCTCTTTCTATTGGGGCAAGCAATTCCCCTCGTGGAACGCCAATCAGTTTTTCTCCAACCTGGCGGGAACGCCGGCCGCGGGTTTCAATTACCAACGCCTGGGCGGCGTCATGGACGGGCCGGTCTGGATTCCCCATGTGTATAATGGGAAAAACAAAACTTTCTTCACTTTTGCGTACGAGCACATCCAGTCCAATACGGATCTCTCGAGCATATTGACGGTTCCGACCGCGGCCGAGCGCAACGGCAACTTCTCGGCCTTGCTTGCACTCGGCAGTTCCTATCAGATTTACGATCCGTATTCGCGCGTCCCCACCGCCACGCCGGGCATTTATACGAACACTCCGCTGCCCGGAAACATCGTTCCCTCCTCTAAGATCAACCCGATTTCCACGAATATTCTGAGCTACATTCCCATGCCCGACACGGTGCAGAGCGTGGCCACGAAGGACGGTGGCAATAATGTGAATAGGAGCGCTTGGCCCAGCTACATTCCTTACCACACGGAACTGTACAGGTTCGACCAGATCATTAGCGACAAGACTCGAGTCATGTTCCGCGCCGACGCCAATAGACGGAATAGCCTGGATAGCGACTACATGGGCCACGGCGATCCCGCGACGGGGTCGTTGTTTTGGAACGACACTATAGGTTTCGATGCAGATGCGGTACACACATTCAGCTCCACATTTGTGCTGGACGTTCGCGTGGCCGACCAAGCCTATGTCCGGGCGCAACACGCGTTGACGGGTCAAGGCACCTTCCAGCTTTCCAGCCTAGGTTTTCCGGCCTCTATCCAAGATCAAATCTCACCGTCGAACTGGGAGTTTCTCAATACCAGCTTTAACGGGGAATATACGATGACTGGGCCCCGCACACCGCTTTTCAAACAGACTCAAACGCGCGACCTCAATGTCCAGTTCGACAAGATCTGGGGACAGCACGACTTTAAGTTCGGTGGCGAGTTCCGCAGTTACCCTGACAACCAGACTTCCGCCAATAGCAGCCCAACCCAAGCTACCGGACATCCTTTGTTTGAGCTTGACTACACACCCGCATACACGGAAGGCCCAACCAGCACATCGGCAGCCGCGCCAAGAGGCCAATCACTGGCAGCCTTCCTCTACGGCATACCGACGACCGGTGTTTTGCAACTGCCATTTACGACCGACTTCGCGGACAGCTCCAACATGTTTGCCGGATTTGTCCAAGACAGTTGGAAGGCCACTCGCAAGGTGACCCTCACAGTAGGGTTGCGGTACGAACGGGAAGGCGCGATGTGGGAACGCTACAACCGGTCCGTAACGGGCTTCAACCCTACCGCGCCACAAGCGTTTGCATCACAGGTAGAAGCCAACTATGCCGCCAATCCTTCGCCCCAGCTCCCAGCATCGCAATTCAACGTGAATGGAGCGCTGGAGTTCGCCGGAGTAAATGGAAATTCGCATTCGCTGTGGAATCCCTACGACTCAGAGATCATGCCGCGCTTCGGATTCGCGTATAATCTGAACGACAAAACGGTACTCCGCGGCGGCTGGGGAACATACTTCGGTTCCCTGGGGACCAGGATGAACGACTCTTGGCAATACGGCTTTTTCCAGAACACGCAAGTGGTGCCATCGCTCGATGGCGGCCAGAGCTTCGTTGCGAACGAGTCCAATCCGTTTCCCAACGGGTTTATTCAACCGCCCGGCGCCGTCGCGGCCGCCGGGATCGGAAATCCCATTAACTTCTTCAACCAAAACCCGAAAGCGAACCGCATGCGGAAATGGACGATTGACATCCAGCGCCAATTCGGCGCCAGTTGGCTGATCGATTTGGGGACCGCGGGAGAAAACGGAGGCAATCTCGAAGTCGGCAGTAACCCGGGTTCGAATACCCAGCCCACAGCTCAACTTTTGGACGCTCTCCCGGATAAGTACCTGAGCACGCTTCCGACTCGCGATCAGGCTACCATCAATACCCTGACCGCCCAAGTGCCGAATCCGTTTAACATTCCAGCTTTCAGCGGAACCAATCTTGCCGGCTCGGTAATACCGGCCATGGACTTGCTGCTGCCCTATCCGCAATACAGCAGCATAGGTTATTACACCTACCAGGGCAGAAGCTGGTACAACAGCTTTGAGGCGAGTCTTACCAAAAGGTTCAGCAACGACTTCAGCCTCAACGCCTCATATACTTTTTCGAAGTTCCTCGAGGACACCACGCTGCTGAACGCGGGAGATCCGGAACCTTCGAAGGTGATCTCGGATGTGGACTCTCCTCATCACATCACGATCAGTGGGATATTCGAACTTCCGTTCGGCAAGGGGCAAAAATTCGGGACTCACCTCCCGCGCGCTCTCGATTACATTGCGAGCGGATGGCAGTTTTCTCCCGTTTACAGGTTCCAGAGCGGATTCCCCATATATGTTCCCGACCTCATTCTCACTGGCGGGAATGAAAAAATCGTGCCGCTGTCGGGGAGCGCGCGGTCGCATTACCAGTGGTTCAATACCAGCGCATTCAACAACATTCCAGCTCAACAGCTTGCCGACAACCTGCGCACGCTGTCTCTGCGGTTCGGAAATTTCCGGCAGGACGCCTACAACTATTGGGACGCTTCCATACTTAAGGAAACCCATATCCACGAAAATTATCTGGTGCAGTTCCGTTTCGAAGCCATAAACGCCTTGAATGGGGTTGCCATGTCGGCTCCCAGCATGACCGTAGGCACAACGTTCGGGCAGGTAACGGCACAGAACAATGTGCCGCGCCAGATGCAATTTACACTTCGATTCGTGTTCTGATGACGGATCACACGAGCCTATGGGCTCCGGAGTCGCTTCCCGGGGCCTCGGCAGCGTGGCAAAGCTTTCTGCAGGCAAGCAAATGTTTCGAAAAGGTCTTTTAACCGTACCTGGAGGTAAGAAATGAACAGTCGTTTTCCAAAGACCGGAATTGCGTTCGGGGCGATTCCCGGAATTTTCACGGTAATCACGGCCGCATTTGGTCAACAGCCCGCTACGCCGGGTCAGGCGCCGAGAGTGCGCGACACCATGGCGTTTAGGGGCGCGGCGAAGGGGCACCCAATCCTTGCCATCGGCGCGCAGGCGCCGGATTTCTCTCTTCCCGGTGTCGACGGCAAGATACACAAACTGCACGATTACAGCAACTATCCCGTGCTGGTGGTGGTCTTCACTTGTGTCCACTGTCCTACGGCGCAACTCTATGAGGGCCGCGTCCAAAGGCTCTACGACGACTACCGCAATAAGGGAGTGGCTTTCGTGGCCATCAACCCCAACGACCCACTGGCTGCAAGCCCGTCCGAGCTGGCCTACACCGATGTAGCCGACAGCTTGGAAGGCATGATGATCCGCGCGAAATACCGCCATATCACCTACCCGTTCCTTTCCGACGCCGCGACCCAATCGGTCGCAGAAGCGTACGGACCGGTAGCAACCCCGCACGTCTTCATTTTCGATAAGGAACGGAAGTTACGATTCGAAGGCCGTATCGACGACAATCAGGCTGAACCGAAGGTTAAAGTACAAGATACTCGCAATGCTCTCGAAGCGGTGCTGGCGGGCAGACCGGTCGAGGTGACGCATACTCCGGTGTTTGGCTGCACCACCAAGTGGAAGGAAGAGATTGTATTCAAGCAGAACCAGTTGAAAAAGATTCAAGCGGAACCAGTAACGCTGGAGACGGCTACCGCCGAGGATCTGACAAAGCTTCGGACCACACCCCCTGGCAAGATGACCGTGGTGAACTTTTGGGCTACCTGGTGCGGACCCTGCATAGACGAAATGCCCGGGCTGCTGGAAACGTCATACTGGTATCGTCCTCGCGGCTTCGACCTCGTCACTGTCTCTGCAAATGCTCCCGAAGAGAAATCCGCCGTGCTTAAGGTGCTCCAAGACATGCACGCCACCGGCCGCAATCTGATATTCGGCACTGACGACGTCTACGCAATGATGGGTGCGTTCGACAAGAACTGGGAAGGCGGTGTGCCGTTTACCATGGTAATCGCTCCGGACGGCAAGGCGGTCTACCAGCAGCAGGGTGAAGTGGATATCTATGAGTTACGGCGCGCTGTTCAGGCGAATTTTGCTAGCGACAACGGTTACCCGGGCTTCGTTCAGTATTGGGCGCTGAAACCACTCCAGCCACTCCAGTAGAGACCGATTGCCCGTACTTATCGCTTGCGCGGTTTGCAGATGAACGTGCGCCACGAGCGCAAAGAGCCGAGGAGGGCCCAATGTGAGTAACTGCTTGATCGATGAGGGTTGGCCCCTCGGAACCGGCTGACAGGAGCAGGTTCCAAACCACCTTCAACGGCTGTGGTCAAAAGCCATGGTCGTGAGCACGGCAGGAAAAGGCCTGGGAAGAACCAGGTCAGGTGACTGGCAAGAAGACGGCCGCAAGGGAACCACTGATGACGTGTCGAAAGCGTAGGGAACGGTGTCGAAACCACATTGGGTGGCATGGATTTCCCGGCGCGACCCGAAGCTGTTTGCAAACTGGCAGATGGGCGTGCGGCGTCGCTCCATGGCGGGAGCCGTATGAGCCGAGAGGTTCAAGTACGGTTCTGAGAGAGGCTCGGGGCGAAACTCCCCGGGCCTACTCACCTCGGTCTTTGCGCGAGGACATAAGAAGCCCTCGGGCGTACCGCCGGGGCGGCACGTTTTCGTCCCGGAAGAACTAAACAAGGGATAAGAAAACGGAAGGAATTCGAGCAATGCAAAGAGTCAAAGTCTTGTTGATCATTGGGATTAGTGCCGCGGCGATTGCCATCGGCTTGCTCTTTCGGGGAAGTGTCGCCTCCGCGTACCAGGCCCCGGAGCGCCCTCCAATCGTGGGATTGGCGCATGTCGGATTGTTCGTAAGCGACATGGCGAAGGCCGACGAATTTTACGGCCACGTGTTGGGATTTGCCCATTTTGACCTCAACAAACCCGACGGCAGCCTGTTCCTGAATTATTACAAGGTCAACGACCACCAATACGTGGAGATCTATCCCGGGCTGAAAGGCGATGAGATGGATCGCATCTCGCACATTGCCTTCGAAACTACCGATATCCGGAAGTTGCGCGACTATCTGTCCGCCAAAGGCGTCAAGGCGCCGGCGGAACTAAAGTCGGGACTCGATAAGAATATCAGCTTCTCGGTGAACGACCCGGAAGGCCGGCGCGTCGAGTTCGTTCAGTATATGAAGGGCTCTCTCCATAGCGGCAAATTCGGGAAGCTTCTGCCGGATACGAGGGTATCAAACCGCATCATTCACACCGGCTTCATCGTGCACGATCGGGACACGGAGGACAAGTTTTATAGGGACATTCTCGAATTCCGGGTAATGTGGTACGGCGGTAGGCAGGACAATGTATTGAGCTGGGTCGATATGCGCGTGCCGGACGGCGATGACTGGGTGGAATATATGCTTGGAAACAACAACCCGACGGTGCAGACACGCGGCGTGATGAACCACTTAGCGCTGGGAGTGACGAGCATTCAGGCGCCTTATCACCAGGTCCTGGATCGCGGGTACAAGCCCGCGCAGCCGCCTAAGATCGGGCGCGACGGAAAGTGGCAGCTTAATCTTTACGATCCGGACCTCACGCGAGTTGAGATGATGGAGTTCAAGCCGGTGGAGGCCCCATGCTGTTCGCCGATGGTGACCCGATAGTACAAAACACCGAAAACCATGAAGGACATTTTTCGCCGTTCTCTTTTGAAAGCCGCCGGTGCGTTGCCCACTCTTCGCACGCTGGTGGCATCGAGCGGTCAACACAGCCTGAAGAGCATCGGCGTACAGCTCTATTCGGTTCGCGATGTGATCGCGAACAACGATCCCGCCGAGGTGCTCAAGAGCATTGAAAAAACGGGCTACCGTGAAGTGGAAGTCGTCTGGGCGAGTCTGGCTAAAATCTGGCCCAGCCTTCAAGGGACGAAACTGAAGCCGGTGAGCATCCACATGGATTCGACGTTCTTCCAGGCCGGGAATCGCGACAAACTCAAGGCAGCAATCAACGCCGTCCAACAGCGCAAATTCGCGTACATGGTCTACCCCGCCGTTCCACGTCCGGAGCGGACGGCCGGCTTGGATCACTTCAAGGCGCTGGCCGACACACTCAATGAGGCCGGTACCCAGTGCCACAAAGTCGGCGTCCAACTCTGCTTTCACAACCACGCTTACGAATTCCATCCCATCGGTTCTTCCTCGCCCTGGGAAGTCCTGACCACACAGACCGACCCGCGCCTGATCAACTTCGAGTTGGATATCTTCTGGGCCAGCGTGGCCGAGCACGATCCGGCCGAAATGCTAAAGCGCTACTCCGGCCGTTTTCCACTCATGCACCTCAAGAACAAACTGGACGGCGTGCCGGTGCAGTTCAATGAGGACGTGCCTCACGAGGCATTCAAGGAAGTCGGCGACGGCGTGCTGAATATTCCGGCGATTCTACGTACGGCTTCGGACACGGGCGTGAAACACTTCTTCGTGGAACAGGACTGGACTCCGGGTAATCCTGTGGATAGCCTCCGCAAGAGTTACGATTATCGTAAGCATCACATGAACCCCTCTGGCCAATCCGCAAAGCCGAGGCGCATATTGGATGCATGAAGGCGGAACAAGCAGAGCGCCGCGAGTTGTGGCGCCAAAGAGTGGCACAGCAGAAGAACAGCGGCCAAACGGTTCGAGCTTTTTTGCCGCGAGCATAAGCTCAGTGAGCATTCGTTCTACTGGTGGCGACGGCAACTCGGTTCCTCCACCGAACCGCCGGTCCGATTCGCGCTGGTAGAAACGCCGACGCCCACCACCGCACCCCATCGGCCTCGCCAGGCCCAGTCTCAGATCGAACTGGTTCTCAACAGCGGCGAGCGACTCTCGATCCCAGCCGACGCTACCACTTTGCGGCTGGTGCTGGATGTGCTCCGGCAACAGGGGCACGCTGCGCGATGATGCACCTGCCGGCCAGCGTGCGCGTTTATTTGTGCACTGTTCCCTGTGACATGCGCCGGAGCTTTGACGGCTTACACGCGCTGGTCACGACCGCCATGCAACTCGACGCGTTCGGCGGGCATCTGTTCGTATTTTCTAACCGGCGGCGCGATCGGGTGAAAATTTTGTATTGGGATCGCGACGGATTCGCGGTGTGGGCCAAGCGGCTGGAAGAAGGGACCTATGCGATGCCGTTCGGCGACGATGCTGGCGAGCCGCGGCGCGAAATCACCGCGCAGGAGTTGGGAGCCCTGTTGAGCGGCATCGATCTGAGTGTTGCCGAGCGCCGTAAGCGCTATCGCAAGAAGTGTCCGGAAGCCGCATAAACATTGGCCTCCGTATATTTTTCCGCTTGGCCGACCAAACATTTTCCCGTATAATTGTTGCAGTGCCGATCGACCCCAAAAGCCTGCCGCGAGATCCGGCGATCCTGCAGCGGATGCTGATCGATCTCACCGCCCAACTCGACAAAACCCAGAAGCTGTTGCGCCAGTTATTAGAAGCCAAACGCAGCACCAAAAGCGAGCAGTTGAGCCCCGATCAGTTGCAGCTCTTTATCGAAGAACTCAACCGGAGCAAAACCGCTGCGAAGGACGATGACAAGCTGCCGCCGCCGGAGGCCGGCTCGGGGCAAGCCGAGGGCCCAGACAACAGCCGTTCACGGGGGCGCCGGCCGCTCGCACCGCACCTGAAGCGCCAGCGCATCGAGCACGATCTGGCTGCGGAAGAAAAGCATTGCGCCGGCTGCCAGCAGGACTTGCACCCGATTGGCGAGGAGACCAGCGAGCGCTACGAGTACATTCCCGCGCAGTTTATTGTGATCGAAGACGTCTGCAAGAAGTACGCTTGCCAATGCACCGTAAAGACGGCCACCAAGCCGCCGCAGCCGATCACCAGGAGTTCGGCTGGAGCGTCGGTCTTAGCGCAAGTCATCGTCGGCAAGATCGCCGATCATTTGCCACTGCATCGGCAAGGGAAGATCTTCGCGCGCTTCGGCGTCGACATTCCGGATCAGACAATGGGCGGATGGATGCGGCAATCGGCGGAATTGCTCTCACCGCTCTGGACGGACGACACGCCGGTGCGATCCGCGTTTCGCCGTGGAAATTTACTGTCGGATTGCCCGGATCATCGGGCGGTGGCGCTGGTCGATCCTTCCGCTGAAAACTCTTCTGACTCGCCCAGGCTTCGATGAGCGTGCCGTCCACG
>JBEKZL010000258.1:0-10524 GCA_049509915.1 Bryobacteraceae bacterium
GCCACGCAATTGTCGGCGCCTTCGGCGTCCGCCATGCCGCGGCGGTTGCCCGAGAAGGTAATGATGTTGGGGACGCCGGCGGCAGCGGCCTCGTCGATGGCCGCGTGCAGGGACTTTTCGAGCGCCGCGTGGTTTTCCTTGCGGTTGAGCGCCTCGGCGATGGTGCCGCCTGGTCCCGGATACATGGTGGGCGTCAAATTGTATTTGCGGAGCAGGGGCCAATCGACCGGGCCGCGCAAATCGTAGCCTACGCACCCCGCTTCGGCCGCCAGCCGGCAAGTTTCTTCCAAGCTCATCCCACGGCCGAAAACGCCGCTGGTGACGCACTGCTTCAAGCGGCCTCGTTGCGGGGCCAGCTCGCCGGTCTGTGCCGCCGCCGCGGATAACGCCACGGCTGGCAGAAAGTCTCGACGACGCATGTGATTTTCCTCGCCTAAAGCATACCGCATGGCGCCTGGCCATCGGCCAGCGGACATTGGGAGAGGTGGAATCCTCCGGTCGAGGAAGGCCGGCCACTCGTGGTTGGCAACCTGCCGACTGATTGTCGGTCCACCTGGCGACAGCCCGGGTGTGTGCCGGCGAGATATTAGCCTGGCTCGATCCAGATTCCACGACATCAGAAGCTCGGAGTCTCCACGCGGCACGGAGTGCGCGCGCCACGTTGGAGTGCGTGCGCCACGTTAAGGTGGCGTCGCGCACTCATCGGTCGGCTCCGTCGGAACGATTTGGGAAAGCGAAGGTGGATCTTCGAGCGCCACTCGAGGCATCTGGCGAGCCAGCACCGCGAGCAAACGGACCTCGGTCGCCACGCGCTGAATCCCAGGCCGGCCGGAAACGCATTCGCGCGCGTGATCGAGGGCCGCGGCGCGCAAGGCTTGGGCACTTCGGTGTTTGCGGGACATCGCCACGGGCAATTGCGGCTCGGGGCTGCCGGTCAACATGGAATTCAGGATTCTGCCGTAGCCGGCGATATCCCGCTCCATGGCTGCCTCGCTGCTGCCGCCGCAGGCGTCGCCGAGGGAGATCCCCTCACCGGAGAGGCGTAGAGATTCCAGTTCCACCGCGCCGTGGGCGCGCCCTCCGGCATGCAGATCGCGCAACTCGGAGGCGATCGCAGTAGCGGCTTCGAGCGCCCAGGCCAAGGGTAACGGCGACCTGCGCAGCCGGTCTGTCAGGCCTTCGCCGGGCGCAAGATCGAAGCGGCGCACCGGGAGGGATTGCGGCTTGGGGATTTCCCTTACCTTGTCGGGAAGCGGCGGATTTTGGCTGGGCGGTGCGATGGCCTCGTCTAAGGCGAGTTTTCCGGCCAGTCAGCCGGGGACCGGAGGCTGTGCCGTTCGGTCGCGCCGCGCCGTCACATGCGCCAGCAAGGCCATCAGGGAACGGGACGGCCGACTGGTATCGCGGCCTAGCAGGTGGGACGCCAACTGCGCGACGTCTTTTCGCAGCGGCAGGCTGGAGGCGAGGAAATCCCCGTCGCTGAACTTGGATTCGATCTCCGCCGTACACTCCCCGATGATGCGGACGGCATTGCGCCCAATGGCCTTCTCAAACGCGCGCATGGCGTTCGCGTGTGGGCGCGCGACGCGATTCCACACCAGCTCGATGCGGTCCGGAGTCAACCCTATTTCAGCCAGTTTCGTGAGAGCCCGGCGCGCCTCCAGCATTTCCATCAAATGAGGAGTCACCACCAGCAAGACATTTTGAACTTCCTGAATCACCTCCATGGCCAGTGCGCTGGGCGCGCCCAGGTCCACTATTACCAGCGTGTAGAGGTTGCGGGCAAAACGCACCACGTGACGAACCCGTTCGGCGGCGGGCATTTCAGTGTAACCCCGGCTGCCGGGAGGATTCAGCAGGTACACTCCATACCTGGTTTTCGACACAATCCCGGACCAGAATTCGCGGTCGAGGCGGTGCAGACTGGCGGCGGCATCCGCCAGAGTGAATTCGGGTTTGGTTTGGAAAAAGAACGCCGTTGAGGCGGAATTGGCATCCAGGTCGATCAGCAGGATTTTCTGTTCCGCTTGTTCAGGAGCGGCTTCATCCCGGGCGGCTTGTTCCTGAAGGGCTTGCTCCCGGAATTCCACGGCAAGATGGGAGGCGATGGTTGTGGCCCCAACACCGCCTTTCGCTCCGAGAATGCCGATAGTTCTAGCCACGTTCCGGGTTTCCCCGGAATCTCTATGCGTGCCCTTATGGCGGGCCACGGCGTAGCGAATGACGCGCGTGAGGGCGGGCGTGGTGACTCTGCCCTTGATCAGGTAATCCTGCGCGCCATGCTCCACCGCCGCGAAAGCCAACTGCTCGTTGGCGGCCGTGGTCATTACCACGATGGGAATATTGCGGGTGTGGAGGCGAAGTGCCTCGAAGGTGGAAAGGCCATGGCTGTCCGGCAGGTTCAGCTCCGAGAGGATGACGTCGAAGCCACGCCCGGCGAGGATATTCAACGCCTCCAGCAGCGAAGCGGCCAGGCTGGCTTGGAACATCTGACCCTCACTGGCCAGCATTCTTGCGGTGGCGGCGGAATCCTCTTGCGAATCCACTACCAGAACTTGGAGTTCGTTCTCCACGCGTATCGATTCTCGCTGGTTAGATCGGCGGCGTGGGGCCAAAGCTTTAGGGTCGGAGGGCGATGCCGTGTACCGGCGTCGGCAACCGCTCCCGGCGGTCGCGGCTCGGAAAGGCGGGAAAGACCTGGTGCAGTCATCCCTGAGAACGGAGCGGCGGAGCCATCCGCCAAGAAAGCCCGGCCCCCCGGCGCTGTCTCGCATCGTGTGCCCCGTACCTTCGGCTACTGGCGGCGCCGGGCCCTCGGCCACGTCGGTTTGCCGAACGCCCCAGCGCGGGTGTGTACTGTGATTATGCGGGTGAAACTGGTTGCGCTGGTGGTCGTGCTGGCATCCGCCGGTGTGGCTCAGGAGTGGGAATTCGGCGGCAGCGTCGGCTACGGCGCCTACCGCAGTGGAACCGTGTTCGGATCCAACGGACAGACGGCTACCGCTGAAATTCTGAATCGCTTCACCGCCGGCGCGGTGATAGGCGAACAAGTCTCCGGCCTGATTTCCGGCGAACTGCGCTGGACCTACCAGGATGGCCACGCCGTGCTCACCGCCGCCGGCGTGCGCGAGGAAATGGACGGACATTCGCATGCCGTCACCTACGACGTCCTCTTCCACTTCCGCCGCCCGCAGCGCCGCCTGCGCCCCTTCTTCGCCGCCGGCGCCGGCGTCAAGGGCTACATCGCCAACGGACCTCCGCCCCAGCAGAACCCGCTCGCCGCCGTCGCCACGCTGGTGGAGCGCGATGAATGGAAGCCCGCCTTCGACCTGGGCGCCGGCCTGAAATACGACCTCGCCGGCCACGTCCAACTCCGCTTCGATGTCCGCGATTACCTGACCACCTTCCCTAAACGGCAGATCGTCCCGGCCCCTTATAGCACCGCCCGCGGAATCTTCCAGCAATTCACCCCGATGTTCGGCGTGAGCTACGTCTTCTGAGCGGAAGCGGGGCGTGCGCGCCGTGGCTCTGCGGCCAGTCAATCAAACGGCCGGCAACGGCTTGATCGGGCATTCTGTCCATCGGGCGATGAATTGTTCTCGATATTCGACCCAGCGCTGTTGCGGGATATTCACCACGACCACGGCGAAGTGTGGAAATGATCTGAGTGCACGGGAAGCGGATTCGCCGAAAAGACGGTCCCGAGTGAGCAGGCACAAGAAGCCGGCCTCCACCGCCGTCTTCACCAGGTCGCCGTTGGACAGCGCCTTCCAGCCGTGTTTCCCCGCGGTGTCGCCGCGAATCCCCAGACCGGTCAGAACAGGTCCGAGATGCACATCCATGTTAGCGTCAAGCAGCCACATGGAAACAGCCGGCGAGCTCGGAGGCGACCCTCAGGACTTCCGGTAAAGCCTCGGGCGGAAAGGCGGAATCGAAGGCGCCATCGATCTCTTCGAGAAACATGCCGCCGGCCAAGCATTCGAGGGTCAAAGATACCGCCAGCCGGGTGCCGCGAACGGCCAGTTTTCCGCCCAGGAGCCGGGGATCGGCTACGATCCATCGATAATCCTTATAGGCGGCTGGTTGCCAGTCCGGCAGGGACTCCATTCCTCCATTCTACCCGGCTGCAAAGGCCTACGGACAGGCGAACGTGGGACTTACAACGCGGATTGGTAGCGCGCCCGACCGCATGGACCGCTCATCCGGCCACCCGTCGACAACCCACCCCATCGCCCTCTCTCACCTCCTATATAATCGTGTCCCATGACGTGCTCCCTCCTCCTTCCGATCGCACTCTCCCTGGCTTTGGCCCTTCCCAGCGGCGCCGCTACTGAAAGCCATGCTACCGACATCCTCCAGCAAGCCCTCGCCTCCAAGAATCCCGATACCCGGAAAATGGGCGTTGTCGCGCTCAGCCTGGCCGCTTCCGCCGGCCCCCTGTTCGAGACCCTGGCCGGCATGCTGGACGACAAGGACGTCGAAGTGCGCCTGGCCGTGGTATCGAGTCTCGCCGACGTCAAAACCGTCCAAGCCCGCAAGAGCCTCGAACGCATGCTGGCCGACACCGTTCCGGAGGTCGCCTTCGCCGCTGCCAAAGCCCTTTATGCCATCAAGGATCCGCTGGGCGAACAAGCCCTGCTCGCGGTCCTTGAAGGAGAAACCAAAACCAACTCCAGCTTTTTCAACCAGCAAATGCGCCAGGCCATACGCATGATGCACACCCCGAAAGTGACGTTATTCTATGCGGTCCGGCAGGGCGCCGGCTTTGTCCCCCTGCCCGGATTCGGAATGGGAATTTCTTCCCTGCAGGCCATCCTGGCCGATAATGGCGTCTCCGGCCGCGCCACCGCCGCTCTGCTGCTGGGCGGCGATAAGGGTGCCGCTACCCTGGCCGCCCTCCGGGACGCCCTCTCCGACAAGGACTGGCGCGTCCGTGCCGCCGCCGTCCACTCCCTGGCGCTCCGCAACAATCCTGCCGTCCGCAATGATCTCGACCCCATGGTAGGCGACGAGAGCGAAGGCGTTCGCCTGCGCGCCGCCGCCGCCGTCCTGCGCCTGGCCGCCATCCAGAAACGAGCTTCCCCCGCCCCTCACCCCGCCCCCAAGAAATGAACGCCGCCCGCGTGGCTGTAGTACGATACCCATTAGGAGCGTGTTCTGACTCAAACGCACCCGAAACCAATCGAATCGGACGAAATCGCACCGGACAAAATCGCCCTCCCCACCTGGCTTATCGCAGTTCGCGCCGCGGAATCCAAGAAAGCGACCGACATCAAGGTCCTGGATTTGACCGGGATTACCTCGTTCACCGACTACTTCGTGATCTGCACCGGCGCCAACCAGCGCCAGATCCAGGCCATTGCCGAGGAAGTCGGCCTCGCCATCAAACACCAGACGCGCACATTGCCTCATAGCCTGGAGGGCTATCAGCAGGCCGAATGGGTGCTGGCCGATTACGGCGATATGATCGTTCACATTTTTTCCCCCAAGTCGCGCGAGTATTACGACTTGGAGCGGCTCTGGCGCGGCGCCAAAGCCATCGGGATTCCCGCCGAGTGAAGCTCTTCCTATACTTCATCGGCAAGCCCAAAGACCCCCATACCAACTCCGTAGCCGCCGATTTCTGCCAGCGCGCCGCCCGCTATGCGCCCTGTGAAATGCACGAAATCCGCCCCGGCCGCGCCGACCTGTTCGCCAAACATCCCGCCGCCCGCAAAATCTTTCTCGATCCCGCCGGAAAGCCCATGGATTCCGCCGCCTTCGCACGATTCCTCGGGCGCGCGGAAATCGAGGCCCGCGATCTGGTCTTCCTGGTCGGCGGCCACGACGGTTTACCCCCCGGCTTTGCCGCCCGCGCCGACCTCCTGCTCTCCCTTTCGCCCATGACTTTCCCGCATGAGCTCGCCCGCGCCATGCTCGCCGAACAGATCTATCGTGCCTTCGCTACCTTGCGGGGCCATCCCTACCCGCGCTAACGTAGACTTGCATGTCCTGGTTCAGGCGCGACATTCCGGATCGAGAAAAACTTCCGCGGCCCGAAGACGGCGAGCGCAAGGTCAAAACCGAAGGCCTGTGGCAGAAGTGCGACAAGTGCCGCCAGATCATCTGGAAAAAAGAACTCGAGACCAACTGGAACGTCTGTCCGAAGTGTGCCAACCACTTTCGTATCGACGCTCCCACCCGCCTGCGCCTGCTCCTCGATGGCGGCGAATTCCAGGAATTCGATCGCGGCTTGGTCTCCTCCGATCCCCTCGCTTTCGTCGACAGCAAACCTTACACCGAGCGCCTCAAGACGGCGCAGGCCCAGACCGGCCTCTGCGACGCTGTGATTGCCGCCGAGGGCAAGATCGATGGCCGGCCGGTCGAAATCTGCGTCCACGATCCCCGTTTCATCGGCGGCAGCCTGGGCGCCGTGGTCGGCGAAAAAATTGCCCGCGCCATCGAACGCTGTCTCGCCTCCCGTAAACCCCTCGTCATCGTATCCGCGTCCGGCGGCGCCCGCATGCAGGAGGGTGCCGTCAGCCTCATGCAGATGGCCAAAATATCTTCCGCCCTCATGCGCCTCGATGAAGCCCGTCTCCCCTACATCAGCATTCTCACCGACCCCACCACCGGCGGCGTCACCGCCAGTTACGCCATGCTCGGCGACCTCAACATCGCCGAACCCGGCGCCCTGATCGGTTTTGCCGGCCCGCGCGTCATCGAACAAACCATCCGCCAGAAGCTGCCCGAGGGTTTCCAGCGCAGCGAATTCCTGCTGCAGCACGGCATGCTCGACGCCGTCGTGCCCCGCCCGGAGATGAAAGCCTTCGTCTCCCAAGCCCTGCGCTTCCTCGCGGCCTGAGCCCATCCGGTGAATTACCCCGACTCGGTCCAGTTCCTCTACGCCCTCGGCAACGAGATTTCCACTGCCAAACTCGGCCTCGACCGTATCCGTGAGGTGCTCAAGGCCTTCGGCCGCCCCCAGGATCGCCTCCGCTTCGTCCACGTCGCCGGCACCAACGGCAAAGGCTCCACCTGCGCCATGATCGAATCCGCCCTGCGCGCCGCTGGCCTCCGCACCGGCCTGTTCACTTCCCCCCACCTGGCCGAACCCACCGAGCGGATTCGCATCGGCGGCGTGCCGGTTTCGGCCGCGCGCTTTGCCGAAGCCTTCGACCGGGTACACCGCGCCGTGGAAGATCTTCTGGAAGCCGGCTTCATCGACCTGCACACCACCTATTTCGAAACCGTCACCGCCATGGCGCTCCTCCTGTTCGCCGAGGAGCGCGTGGATCAGGTGGTGCTCGAAACTGGCCTCGGCGGGCGCCTTGACGCTACCAACGTCGTCACCCCCGACGTCACCGTCATCACTCCTGTCGATTTCGACCACGAGGCTTTCCTCGGCAAGAGCCTGGAATCCATAGCCGCCGAAAAGGCCGGCATTCTGAAGCCCGGTGTCCCGGCGGTCTTCTCCCGCCAGCGTCCCGAAGCGTACGCCGTCCTCGCCCGCCGCGCCGTGGAGTTGGCCATCCCGGTCGATCAGCTCGAGGATTGGACGGTACGCGATCTGGAAATCGAGGCCGCCGGCAGCCGCTTCCGCCTCTCCGGCTCCCGCCACTTGCGGATCACCTGTCCATTGGCCGGCGCCCATCAGGTCGAAAACGCCGCGACCGCCGCCATCGCCCTGGTGCGGTTGGGCCTTCCCGATCGCGCCATCGAAACCGGCATCGCCGCCGCCCGCTGGCCCGGCCGGCTCGAGCGCGTCTCGCTCCGTCCCGAGATCATCCTCGACGGCGCCCACAACCCCGCCGGCGCCCTCGCCCTCGCCGCCCACATCGAGCGCTTCTACTCCACCCGCCGCGTCCGCCTCGTCTTCGGCGCCATGCGCGACAAAGCCATCTCCGAAATCAGCGGCATCCTGTTTCCGCTCGCCGCCGAAGTCGTCGCCACCGCCCCCTCCCAGGCCCGCGCCCTTTCTCCCGACGCCTTCCTCCGCGTCGCCGCCCATCCCCATCTCCGCGTCGCTCGCACCCTCCCGGAAGCCCTGGCCATGGCCACCGATGGCCCCGCCAATCCCAACGACGTCGTCTTCGTCACCGGCTCTCTTTTCCTGGTCGCCGAAGCGCGCGCCCTCCTCGGGTGCCAACCATGAGTTTCCTGCGCTCGCTGCTGTTCTCCACCCCCCTGATCGCCCTGGCTACCATCGTCTTGGGTACCTGCTCGGTAGTGGCCGGCTGGTTCGATCCGAGCGGCCGCACCCAACACGCCCTGGCTCGTCTTTGGGGCCGCATCCTGCTGGCCGTCAGCTTCATCCGCGTGCGCGTGGAAGGCCTCGAAAACCTCGACCCCCACGGCCACTACGTTTTCGTCTCCAACCACACCAGCTACATGGATATTCCCGCGCTACTGACCCTCCTGCCCTACCAGTTCCGCTTCTTCGCCAAATCCGGCCTGTACCGGATTCCGTTCCTGGGCACCCATCTCCGCCGCGCTGGCCATCTCCCCGTGGATCGCTCCAGCCCGCGCGCGTCGCTGAAAAGCATGACCGAAGGTGCCCGCATTGTGGCCCAACGCGGCGTCTCCGTGCTCCTCTTCCCCGAAGGCGGCCGCGCGCCCGAGGGCTTGCGCGCCTTCAAGGAAGGAGCCGCCTATATCGCCATTAAAGCCGCCGTGCCGGTGGTTCCCATGGCCCTGGTGGGCATGCGACCTCTGCTGCCCATGGGCTCGATTCATCTGCGCGCCGGCCGCGCCGTCCTCCGCATCGGCCACCCCATCCCCACCGCCGGAATGAAGATCGCCGCGCGTGACGCGCTCACCACCCGCCTCTACGCCGAAGTCTCGGCCCTCCTGATCTCGCCCCAGCATATCGCGCCGTGAAGGAAAGTAAGGTGACCCATTTTTGTATTACAGTTCCTCGGATTCTTCTCTGGCCGCGACGATTTTCGTGTCCGCTCTGTGGGACAGACCTTAGGGCAGCCCATCGTTTTTTGTGGTCTGCCCTGCAACTCAACTGCTTTCGTGAGTAGGCGTTTTCGCCTGCATCTGCCCTCTGGTGGTGCCTCTCGGCTGCGGCTATGCCGCGCTGTGGGGCAGGTTGTCTAACCTGCGGACCGATTATGGGGCGCCCTCTGGGCCGGGTCCAGCCGGGCGCCAGCCCGGCCGTGTGCCGACGAGTTCGAAACCTGGCTCAACCCATTCCACGACTTCAGGGCTTCCGAGTCTCGGCCCTGCTCGGCCAGCCCACCGCCCGCTGAAGTCAACCCCCTTCGCGCCCCGCGACGATTCCGCCGTGAAGACTCCGATCTCGCCGAGCCCGCGGCCGGCCTGCCGTCGGCACGGCGCATGAATGGCAACTAATCGGAGGGCGCCCACAGATCGAGGGATCATCTGGCGCGGGGCACCGTTACTTTCCGACATGCCCGTTTCACAGCCGTTACCGGAAAATTTGTACCGCACGAGGTCGGACCCGACGCTGGTTCCGAACCGCAACGCCGTTCCCCGCTGGAGTTGTCTCCGAGTAAGGGCTTCATACGACCGGAGCAGCCACTTCAGTGGGATGGCGACTATTCGTCCATATGGTGTTCGAGCGGACGGTGTTTGATGGCAAGAATCCATCGGCGCACCGTATGAGCCTCGTGCTCTGGGCTGGACCAGTGTACGAGTGGCGCGGTATTCGACCAGCGACGCAGGAAGCCAGACGCGACGTGGCGACCACGGGTCAAGCGTCTCTGCCGCGGACTGGGGCCCCATCGTGCCTTCTGCGGTCAGCTGTTCAGCTATAGTGATTAGACATCTATGCGGCTGCCCGCCATCTGCCGGAGGATCATCGCCACGGATACTGGCGTGCTCGTTCTATCTGCGCTGGCGTTGGTCGCGCTGCACACCGCGACTAACGGCGAATACGGATTCCACCGCGACGAGCTTGCCACAATTGACGACGCTCGGTTCCTCAGCTGGGGATACGTGGTGTACCCGCCGGTTACTCCCTTCATTGCCCGAGTATCGCTGACGTTGTTCGGTGTGTCGATGATTGGACTGCGCTTCTTCGCCGCCCTGGCAGTGGGAATCGCCATGGTGCTGACCGGTTTGATGGCTCGCGAAATCGGCGGAAGACGACCGGCGCAGCTGGTGGCTGCGTGGGCGGCGGTGATCGCTGGGCCAGCAGTGAGTTTTGGGTACCTGTTCCAATATGTTTCCTTCGACTATCTGTGGTGGGTGCTGGTAGCCTGGGTGACCATTCGTCTGCTGAGATCCGAAGACCAGCGCTGGTGGCTGGCGTTGGGGGCCGTCGTCGGCCTGGGGATGATGACAAAGTACACAATGGCGTTCCTGCTGGCGGGCATCGTCGGCGGCATTGTTCTCACCCGGCCCCGCTGGATGCTCCACAAATGGTTGTGGTACGGAGCCGCCGTCGGCCTCCTGATTTTCCTGCCCAATCTCATCTGGGAGGTCCGGCACGATTTCATCACGCTGGATTTTCTGAGGTTCATCCATGCCCGCGACGTCAGGCTTGGCCGCGCAGACGGGTTCCTGCCCGCGCAG
>JBEKZL010000259.1:0-10493 GCA_049509915.1 Bryobacteraceae bacterium
GCGCGACGAGATGCAGGATTTCGTAATTGCCTACACTGCGCGAAAGCAGCGCGCGGGGAAGCTCGATTTCCTGGACCTGCTGCTGCTTGTGCGCGACCTGGTGCGCGACAACGCGGGGGTTCGCCGCTACCTGCAAGCCCGCTTCAGCCGCATCTTCGTGGACGAATTCCAGGACACCGATCCTGCCCAGGCCGAGATCCTGATCCTGCTTTCGGCCGACGATCCCGCCCAGAACGACTGGCTGAAAGTCTCGCCCCTTCCAGGCAAGCTTTTCGTGGTGGGCGATCCCAAGCAATCCATTTACAAATTCCGCCGCGCCGACGTGGTGCTCTATGAAAGTGTCTGCGAGGCGCTGGCCGCGCGCGGCGTGGCGCGCATCCACTTGACCCGGAGTTTTCGCGCGGTGCGGCCCATTCAGCAGCTTGTCAATGCGGCCTTCGCGCCGGAAATGGCGGGCGGCCGCGAGGGCGGCCAGGCGCGCTATGCGCCGCTCGAAGAACACACGCCGGCCTACGGCTCTCAGCCCGCTATCGTGGTGCTTCCGGCGCCGAAGCCGTATGGTGCGATGCGTGTTAGCAAGGAAAGCATCGAAGCCTGCCTGCCGGATACCATCGCGGCATATATCGATTGGCTGCGCGGCGCCAGCGGCTGGCAGGTGCGGGATCCGCGCGACGGCGCGCGCGTGCCCTTGCAGGCCAAGCATATTTGCGTGTTGTTCCGCCGCCTGACGAATTACGGAGCGGACGTTTCGCGCGATTACACGCGGGCGCTCGAAGCGCGCGGCATTCCGCATCTGTTGGTCGGATCGAAATCGTTTTACCACCGCGAGGAAGTGGACACCGTGCGCGCCGCGCTGGCCGCCGTCGAGTGGCCCGACGACGAGCTTTCCGTCTTCGGCACCTTGCGCGGATCGCTCTTCGCCATCCCCGACAATCTGCTGTTGCGCTTCCGCTTCGAAGTGGGCCGCCTGCATCCTTTCCGGAACGGGGAAGCGCCCGCGCCGGCTTTTGCGCGCATTGCCGATGCCCTGGCCATCCTGGCCGATCTGCATCGCAACCGCAACTACCGCCCCGTTGCGGATACCATCAACGCGCTGCTCGAGGCCACCCGCGCGCACGCCGGATTCACGCTGCGCCGCGCCGGCGCCCAGGCGCTCGCAAACGTGTATCGCATCGGCGATCTGGCGCGCACGTTCGAACTGACCGGCGGGCTGTCCTTCCGCGGCTTCGTGGAAGAATTGGCGGCGCAAGCCGAGAAGGCCGAATCGACCGAAGCGCCGGTGCTCGAAGAGGCTTCCGACGGCGTTCGCCTGATGACCGTGCACGGCGCCAAGGGACTGGAGTTTCCCGTGGTGATCCTGGCCGATATGACCGCCAATCTCGCGGCCCGCGAGGCGGAACGTTTTGTCGCCGGTCCGCTCTGCGCGACGCGCTTATTAAACGCCGCGCCTTGGGAACTGTTGGAGCACGAACAGCACGAACGCACCCGCGAACTCGCCGAAGGCGTGCGGGTGGCCTACGTGGCGGCTACACGCGCGCGCGACCTGCTGGTGATTCCCGGGGTGGGCGACGAGGAGCGCGAGGGCTGGCTGGGTCCGCTCAACAAAGCCATCTATCCCGCGCGCGACCAACGGCGCGCGCAAGCTTCCGCCACCGGCTGCCCCCCTTTTGCCGGCGACCGCACCGTGCTGTCTCGCCCGGGCGAGCATCCCGGACAAATCGAGGAATCCGTGCAGCCCGGCTTGCACCGGCCGCAATCGGGCGAGCACCAGGTAGTTTGGTGGGACCCATCGGCTCTGCGGTTGGATGTCGCGCCGGGATTCGGCCTGCGCCAGGAGGATATTCTGGCGGCTGAGCCCGCCGCGCGCGCCGAGGCAGGCATCGCGCGCTATAGGCAATGGCAGCACGACCGCCGCCAGGCGATCGAGAGCGGACGTCTGCCGGCTTTTCGGATTGTCTCCCCCACCGAGGGTATCGAGGATGCGCCCCAGCGCCGATCTATATATGTTGAGGATGCCTCTACGGGCCGTGAACGGCGGGGAGGATCGAGATTCGGCATCCTGGTGCATGCGGTCCTGCGCGATTTGGATTTAAATGGCGCGGGTGACCAGATCCCGGCGATCGCACGCGTGCATGCGCGTCTGCTGGGTGCGCCGCGGGAGGAGGCCGATGCCGCGGCGGATGCGGTGGCCTCCGCATGGGCTCACCCGCTGCTCGATCGCGCCCGCGCGTCTGGGCTATGTCATCGCGAGATGCCCATTCATTTGCGGCTCGAAGACGGCCGGCTGCTGGAAGGTGTGATGGATCTCGCATTTCTGGAGGAAGATCGCTGGGTCGTGGTCGATTTCAAAAGCGATTCGGCGAGCGCCGCGCGCTATGAACGGCAGTTGCAGTGGTATCTATACGCACTGTGGAAACTCACGGGCCGCGAAGCCCGCGGATATTTGCTTCGCGTATAGTCCTAAGTGCTTGCAAATGTGTTAGATTGAACCAGGTGCCGAGGCCAGCTTGGGCACTAATCATTAAAAATCGTTAAAATGAGACGATTCGGTGTGAAACTGTTGACGTCTGGGCAGGCATCGTGATCTAATTCGGACGTACCATTCGATGTGCGCTTTAGGGGCCTGAAACGTCGGGTTCCCCGTTGAATGCAAAGAATTTCTCTTGACACGGGCGCAGCGATACGATATGAATATCTTTACTGAGTCCGCGACACATGCAATTTTTTTGGCAATCCTGCGAGCCGGCCAAAGACAAAAACTAGAGACAGGCAGCCCTATCGCAGGGCGTAGTTCGGCAGTACCCGGTGCCAGGCAGTAGGGTTGCCGGCAAAATCTTAATGAAATCTCCGCCCGCACGGAGAAGTTCCCAAGGTAGTCGGAAGGTAGTTGGAGAGAGGCTCAGGTTGAGAGAGAACTTCGACCGATTCAATTTCGCAATTCACAAGGAGAAGGAAATGGCAGATTTTCGCAGATGGATTCTGGCGTTCGCCGCGCTGGTCCTGGTTCTAGGATCGGTAGTTCCGGCGAGCGCACAATATGGAGTTGTTTGCAGTACCTCAGCCGGGGTGGCTCCCACGCTTCGTAACGAAGGATTCACCGAACTGGTCGGTGATATCGTGCTCACCTGCTCGAAGGCTCAAGGCGCCGTGTCTACGCCAGCAGGTACCACGGTGGGACAGGCAAATATCACGGTGAACATAGGTGCGAATACAAGTATCACCAGTCGCACTCTTCCCGTGCCTACCGGGCTATCCGCGCCCCAGGGCGTCACGTTGACTGAAGCGCTTTTGCTGGTTGACGATCCGCAACCAGCTGTGCAAAATCCCTGCACGAACCCCTTTAACCCGACGGTAATCTGCGCGGTGACAGGCAACGGTTTTGGTTCGGAATTCACCGCCGCGCCCGCGGCCAAAAATGTTTTCCAGGGAATCCTTGGTCTGGGTGGGCCTGGGGCCAACGCGTCAACGATCACGTTCTTGGGCGTGCCGGTTGACCCGCCGGCGACCGGGACGCTCACCTATCGCATCACCAACATTCGCGTAGACGCGACGAATATCGCGCAAGGCATACCCGTGACGGCGCTCGTCACCTCCAGCGGCAGCACCTCTATCGGTATCGTCGCGGGCCAAGACACGGCTGTTGTTGGCTACTCTACCACGGGCCTGAAGCAAGATATTCCGAATTACGGGCCGGTCGTAGCCGGTTTGGTTCCGTCTTTCCTGGAATGTGAAAGCTCTCCTTTGACCAAGATAGGGGTTGCGACATTTACGGAAAACTTCGCAACTGCATTTAAGGTCATCACCAGCCCCGGCAACGCCCAACCATGGGTAGCGCCGATCGGGTACCCGCTGAGTCCCCAGAACGTGCCGGGGACGGTCTATAACTCGGAAGGCGGCCTCCAGATCCAGATCAATGGCAGTTCGACCATTGGCGTTGCCGACCACGGGACCAGACTAGCGGTGCAGATTCTGAATGTGCCGCCGGGCGCCATTATCTACGCGGACACCTGGGCGCAGTCTCCGGCCTCTTACGGTTGCACCGACCCTGGCGTAAGCAACGCCGGTTGCGCGCTGGTTTCGGACGCCACATTGGTTACGACCACCAGCACGGGTACGACTCCTACTCCCGCCGATCCCGGGATGAACGCGGCAATTCTGCCGGCGCTCATCGACAATAGCCTTGGTACCGCGCCTACGAGCGGTTGGATCGTTTGGGAAGTAACCAACACGAATTCGAGCGCGATTGACACGCTGGCGTTCAACATCTATGCGTCTTTCGTGGGCCAGCCGAACAACACGCTTCCCAACAAGCCGACTACTGCGTACGGCGGATTCTATCCGACCGCTGGTTCGGCTACCGCTTCCGAGCTGATCCCGACGTTCTCGTCAACCCTATCGCAAGGGCAGGCGCCCGGGACCACCCTGTTCACTGCTTCGCAGTGCGTGACGTACCTCCTGTTCCCGTACATCACCGATGCCGCCGGGTTTGACACCGGTATCGCTATCTCGAACACCTCGATGGATGTTCTTGGAACCACCCCGCAAAATACCGGAAGCTGCAGCGTCAACTTCTACAGCGGCGGCGCTCTTGCCCTGCCGGTTTACACTACGGCGGTTATTCCTGGAGGCGGAACCGATGCGTTCACGTTGGCGGGCCTCGATACGAACTATCCCGCAACGCCGGCCGTACCATTCGGTTACGCCATCGCGACTTGCAATTTCCAATATGCTCACGGTTACAGCTTTGTGAGCGACTATCAACTGGAGCATTTCGCGGCTGCCTACCTGGCGCTGGTCATCCCGGATGCCACGCCTCGTACCGCACAACCGTTCCTTTGCTCCTCGGGTGCTTTAACCTGCACCAAGGAAACGGGCGAGCAACTCGTTCACTAACCTTCACGGCATACGTCGTGAGAAAGGGGGGAGCTTCCAGCTCCCCCCTTTTTTTTTGAGCCGGATGGTGCTATCATGGTTTTCCGCGTCCACCATCCTTATTCTTTCCCTACGTCAGGAGGACGTGTATGCAGAAACACCTTGCCGCTGGCAGCTTTCTAACCGCGTTGTTGATTTTCCCAGCTTTTTGTTCCGCCCAAACCGTCTCGATTGCATCCGGTAACGGACAGTTGGTTTGCGTGAATTGTCCATTGGGCGCCACGCAATTCGCCCCACTGGCAGTACAAGTGAACGATGCGGCGGGGGGGCCCGTGGCGAACGCAACTGTTACCTGGACCGACACGCAGCCTGATGGTCAGGTGACGGTCGCGACGTCTTCGACCAATGTGAACGGCCAGGCCACCTATGCTTTGGGGCCTCAAGGACTTGTCTTCGGGCCCAGCTTCTTTCCGTTTTCGGTGGTTGCATCGGCCCTCGGTACCAGTGTTCAGTTCGTCGAGACGTCGGCTCTGGCAAGTGGGACCTTAGCTCCCTTCGCCGTCACTCTCGTTTCTGCCTCGGTGACGCCGGCGCTGACCGGCGCTGTAGGCACAACCGGCGCCACGCCGATTGTCTTGAATGTCGCCGAAACAAACCTCTTTTTTGGAAATCCGGCTCTGGCCGGAATTCAGGTGAGGCTTCAAGCTGGGACAACCGGCCCGAGCGTAAGCTGTGCTACGCAACCAGGTCAGCAGCCGGGTACCGTTCTTACCGATTCTACAGGCACGGCGAGATGCACTCCTGTCTTCGGCGGCCAGCTAGGATCCGGAACATACACGATCGTCGTGGGTGACAACCCGGGCATTATCAGCCCTCTGACGGCGGCGCTTAACGTCACGGCCGGACCTCCGGCTATTATCAAGTACATCAGCGGCAACAACCAACGTGTTAACTCTGGTGTCAAGACGCCCTATGCGCTGACCGCGGAAGTGACCGATACCAGCGGAAATCCGTCCAATGCCGCAGCGGTCACCTGGTCCGTGACAGCGGGCGCCGCGACCCTCACCAGCGCCGTCACATCCTCGCCGTCCACTGGACTGGTTTCGGCTTTCGTAACTCCGACTGTGGGACCGGTCTCGGTAAAGGTCGCGCTTACCGGCAACACCTCCGTGCAGTATACCTTCACGGTCAACGTCAACACCATCGTCACTGCTCTGCAGGTTGTTTCCGGTAGTGGCCAGGAGGCCGTCGAGGGCGCGCCTTTCACCGCTCCGTTGATCGTGCAGGTGAACGACAACGCCTTGCTGGTCCAGGGCGCTACCGTCAACTATGCGGTCACCAGCGGATCTGCCACCCTCAGTGCACCCACCTCCGGGACCAATGCAGAGGGGCAGGCCCAGGTAACCGCTACGGCGGGCGCCACTCCCGGCCCAGTCGTGATTACCGCCAGTGTCGTTTCCGGAACCACGACGTATACGCAGACCTTCGACCTGACCGTCCTTCCGCCCCTCGGGGTCACCGCGGTCGTGAACGCGGCTGGTTTCGACCAGTCCCCCCTGGCGGCCTCGCCGTGCAGTCTCGTTACGATCTATGGAACGGGGCTGGCCACTGGGCTGCAGGGTTTGGTGCTCCCCTTCATCGCTCCGCAGTATCAGGTAGCGGGCGTCAGCGTCCAGTTCGGCGGTGTGCCGGCCCCAATTCTGTATGTGGCGAATTTCAATGGCGTGCAATCCTTGTCGGCCCAGGTGCCCTGCGACGTGCCTTCGTCGACCGCTGTCCCGCCTGCCACGGTCCCCTTGGTGGTCACTGTCGACAACGTAGCTTTTCCCGCCTTCGCTGTGCCGGTAACGCCGTACAGCCCTGGTATCTTCCAGTTTGCGGACTCCGATGGGCAAACGCGTGCGGTCCTGGTGAGGGAGGATGGGTCTTTCATCACGGTGAATAATCCGGCGCAGCCTGGAGATACCCTGCGCATGTTTGTCACCGGACTCGGCCAGACAACGCCACCGTTGTTTACCGACGAGTTCGATCCTCTGAGCGACCAAACCGGCACTTGGGTGCCGCAGAATCTGCCAGTGAACGCCGGCGTAATCGTGGGAGTCGATAACGGCGGGGCACTGGTTCTGTCGGCCAAGTACGCTTATGGCATGGTCGGTGTCTATGAAGTGGATTTCCAGGTGCCGAACAATGCCGCCCCTGGCAACAATGCGCCGTTCGCCGTCGTGGTGCAACAGGGTAATACTGTGGTCTTCGGGAACGGATCTCTGATCCCGATAAAGTAATCGCGGGCAGGTCCCCGCTTGCCGGGGACCTGCCTCACCTTCGGTGACGGTTACCGAGCCGCGACCGTAAGGGAGCGGTTTCCAGCCGTACTAATTGGCAAAAGAGACTTTGATCGGGATAATTTGGTTCGTCTGCTTAACGGTCACGGCGATGGTGATTTGCGCCGTGGGAATCTGAACCCCACCGCTCCACTGAATTTTCAGCATGGCTTTCTCGCCCGCCTTCAGGGTAGAGCGATCCAGGCTGACGGTCAGGCCGCCAATCTTTGGATCGGAAAGAATAATCGCCACGGACCAGGGCGATGGGTTTGAAATGGCAACCTGCTCCGAGGATGGGCCCGAGGAGTTGAGCCGCACGCTCGGCTTGTCCACCGTCAGCGCCAGCGGATTTGGAACGCCCCCCGGCGCGGGCGGCAGCGGGTTCGCCGCTCCCGGGGGGAGATCCTTGACCGGGCGAGGCAGTTGCTTAAATGGGGACATGTCAAGCCCGGCGCGTGGATCCACGTAGTAGCACCACTGCCCGTTCTCCAGTTTCCAGTGGCGGGAGTCCTTTAAGCTTAAAGGGTGGCCCATGAATCCCTCAAGCGGGAGCAGGCGGCGAACCAACACCACTACATCCGCCTTGGTGAAATCGTCGGAAAACCGGATGCTTTCGATCTCAAAGCTCCGGATCGTCGGCTTGTTCACACTCACGTACGAATTCTTGGAGTCTTCCGCCACCAGTTGCAACGCCTGGTAGAACTTTCCCTCCACCTCCAATTGATAGAACTGGGTGACGCGCGCCCGCAAGGCCCCCTCCACCTCCGGCGGAGCCGTAGGGGAGGTTTGCGGGGAGGAGTTTTCGGGTATGGCTGGCGACGTCTGGGCGAAACTTGCGGTCGCCACAAGGATAAGCGGCACGGCTCTCAGCATGTCTTCATTCTAACCGAGAGTTGCGGGGCAGACCCCGGCCTCCCAGGCCGCCGGCCGAAGGCCATGCATCGGTCACAAGTTGGCGTCCGCCTACATCCTCTTGAAAACAATAACCTAACTCCCATACTCCTCCTCGATTCTTAGCGCCGCCGTGCTAATGTGGGCACAGGTAAGCAAACCGCGACCATGCGCGCCGCGGTTCCGGGCGGCGCGGCGTGCGGATACCTTCGCAACCCTGCAAACAAAAGAACAAATGAAAAGGAGCGACTTCCATGTCAACATCACCGGCGCAGCCAAACTTGCGCCAGTATCCGATTTCCGATCTATATCTATTCGCAAGTTATTCAACCCGCCCCGCGTACGTGGCTGCGGCGGGGACGCAGGCTCCACCCTTCAATCCGGCCTTGCCGGTCAAGCAATGGCTGGATCCGGCGCCCAGCGGCCAGCCTTATCTCGTGTTCGACACGACGGCTGGGAAAACCCTGGAGTTGCCGATCCCGGCGAGCGTGGCGGGCGCCGTGAATCTGCCGGGGACCTACAACTACCCGGCCTATGTGGAGACTCCGACGGACGCCATGATCGATTGCGTGGCCGCCTACGTTGCGTCCACGCCAATCGACCCGTCAACACTTTGCCTGCAAGCGGAAGCTCAGGCCATCGCCAGCGCCATTACTCCACTATTCCCCGGCAGGACCGTGACCGTGGCGGATGGTTCCGCGGTGGGCGTGTTTTTCTCGGCCTATCCAACAGATGAACCGCGCCGCCAGTGGTGCCTCCTCGTCGACGGCGTATCGCCTTCCGGGGCCGGCTTCAACCTCTACGCCAAGACGCTCATGCTCCAAAGCTACAGCGCGGGCGTCGGCGCGCCGGGGCATTGGTTTTACGGGCCGATCCAGGACGAACCAGCCACCGTTCTGTATATCCAGTGGGTCGAGGACCCCCAAGTCACCACCGCTCCCGCCGGCGCGATGACGCTGCCGGCGCCGATCCGGCCGCTGCTGCCGACCGAAGAGTTCGAACTGATCCCGCCTCCCGACCCGCTCTTTGGGACGGCCACGTGGATGGTGGTACGCACCGACATGCAGCCGGCCATTACGCTGGCCCAAATCCAGCAGCTCGTGGCGCAATACAACGAGCAGCCAGGAGTCGCGGCAATTACTATCGGTTAGGGCCGCCTCCCGGACAAGTTCATGACGCAAATCGCGGTAGCGTCAAGATTGCGTCGCTGGCAGTCCCCGGCTTTGCGCCCGGCCTGCCCGCTTCCGCCTTGTGTTTCCATCTGGTAGCGGTAAGAACCGTTCTGGCCCTCGATTTGCGACGAAGCTGGTCGGCGCACAAAAGTCCCGCACGGCCGTGCGCCAGGGAGAACCCGGAATGATCCAAGCGATGAACAACCAGAGCGTCGGGGTGGCCGAAAGACCGCAGATCCAGACGGCAGCGGGGAGCGCCGATTTTGCGGAGTTATTCCAAGATGCCGCAAAAGCCAACATCCAGAAAATGGATCGGCCCACCCCCCTCGCCGCTTCCGCCTCCGGCGCAGTAGATATAGCTTCCGCCGCGCAGGCCAGCTCCGAACCGGCGAGTACGGTTCCGGCCGCGCAGGCCACCCTGGGCGAGCCGGATGTACAGGGTTGGCTCAACAGCTACTACGCGCAGACGGCCGATCCCGGCGGAGCCAACATTTCGTATCAACCCGCCACGGGGGCGGCCAACGACTACCCAGCGACCAGCGCGTACGGTCCGGACGCCATTTATAGACAGGCCCTGGACAACCAGAATGGCAATTCCGTTGCCGGCTTGACGGCGATCGATCCAGCCTTGTATACGTCTCAGCTACCCGGCATTCCCAGCCAGCAGGCCCAACAGGAGTACGATCAAAATCTGGCCATGGAAAACGCGCAGCGGTTGTCGACCGGGCAAGCTATCGATACATCGGCCTATTGGTCGGATCCCGGCTCGCTCAACTTTGAAGGAACCACCTACACCGCCCAGGAGCTTGGCTATGCGGGCCCGGGCCAGTCCAGCGGACCTCAGCCTATCTTGATTTCGGCAGGCGACGAGATTGGCACGACCGGTACTTATGGCGTGTCAGGCTATAGCGGCACGGTCTCGGGCGTACAGCCGGGCCTCTTCTATACCCTGCAGCAACTGGAACAGGCGGGCTTGCCATCGGGACAACCGGACACACAATTCCATCCGGGTTCGTGGACCACCACGCCGAGCGCTTGATCAACCAGCCTGGCCCTGGCCGCGGCTCTTACGGGCGGGAGGCGCCGGCGCAACGCTGGAGTAACTGACTACGCGAATCAGAGAGTGCTTCTCGTCCTGCGCGGCCGGACGGCGGCGCGCCACCAGCTCGCGGTTCAGAGTGCTCACGAATTCTTCGATCTGAGCCTGCATCTCGGCCATCTTTTCCCGCATATTCAG
>JBEKZL010000026.1:0-72493 GCA_049509915.1 Bryobacteraceae bacterium
TGGGCGCGCGAGACCCGTGCGCGGGGCTGGACCGCGGTGAAGTTCTCGGTGCCCATGACCGGCACGGAAAAGGAAAGAATCGCCAAGCTGAGCGCCGAACTGGAAGCCGTTCGCGGCGCCGTTGGCTACTCCATGGACATCGCCCTCGAAGCCAGTGAGACCTTCTCCGTGCGCTCCGCCATCGAACTGTCTCAGGCCATCGCTCCCTACAAGCCCCTGTGGATCGAAGAGCCCACCCTGCGTGAATCCGCCCGCGGGCTGGGAGACGTGGCTGCCAAGTCGCCGGTCCCCATAGCCACCGGCGAGGGTCTTTTCAACCGCTACGAGTTCAGCGAACTGTTCGAGCACCGGGGAGCCTCCATCATCCAGCCCGACGTCATGCACGCCGGCGGGATCACCGAGATTCGCAAGATCGCCAACCTGGCCGAAACCTACGGTGTCGAGGTGGCGCCTCATCAGTGCAGCGGTCCCATCGCCCATGTTGCCTCGATCAACGCCATGTCTGTCTGCCGGAACTTCCTGGTGCAGGAATGGGAGGCGGCCGATAACGATCTCTACCTGGAGCTGACCGGCGGCAAGTTCCCGGTACAGAAAGACGGCACCGTGGCACTCCCCGACGGCCCCGGCCTGGGCCTCTCGGTGGATTTCGCCGAGTTCAAGAAGCGCTGCCCCTACAAGCCCCGCTACATCCCGGCGTCGCTTCCGGTTTGACACGGGGCAGCTCAGGGATTCTTGCACGCGCCGAAGAACGACGCATAGATTCCCGGCTGGCAGGAGCAGGCGGCCGCCAAAGGCGGGGAGCCTGTCATGCGATCGAGCGCGCACTGCGCGGCCGGGTCTTGGGCCCCTAAGGCCTGCGCGATCCGGATGCTGCGGCGGGCCTCCACCAGCTTCGACTCGCGCTCGAGCAGCAGCCCCTCGATCACGTAGGCACGATCCCACTCGGGCCACCGTCCTTCGATTTCCTTCACCACCTTCCCGGCCTCGGCGTTCCTTTTCAACGCACTCAATGCGACCGCTTTCGCAAGCATCAATCCCGCATCGTCCGGCCTCGATTGCATCGCCCCGCCGATCAGCTTCAGCGCTTTCGCCGCCTGGCTGTGACCGACCAGCAACAAGGCCGATTCTTCCGCCAGGCGCGGACGCGAGATCGCATAGCCCAGCCCTTCCTCAATCGTCCGGTCGGCTTCCACCGCCTGGCCCGCCGCGTCCAGAATCTTCGCCTTCATGAGAAGATAATCGCCGCGATCTACCCCCTCCGGGACCTTCTCCAGAATCTCGAGCGCCGCCTCCGGGCCCTTCGAGTGAAAAATTGCAATCGCCAGGTCCAACCGCGCCGACGGTAACTCCGCGGCGGCGCGTTCGAGCATCTCAGCCGCCAGGGAATACTGTTCGTGAGCCAGCAAAGCGCCGCCCGCTTTCTGCAGGATCGCCCCCGGCGGATGCAACGCCGATAACTCGCGGAACACCGCCGCGGCTTCCTCGGCCTTTCCGTCCGCCAGCAGCAGGCTCCCCAGGTCGAGTCTTAGTGTGGGGTCGCTCGGAGCGGCGCCGATGAGCTGCCGGAGCCGCTGGCTAGTCCGTGACGAACGCTCGGCCGGTGTCAGCGTGGCGGATTCGATGACGCCCGCCTCCTCGCGTGGCCGCTGCGGCCCCTGCGGCCGCATTTTCCGGAAGCGGTCGAAGAACGGCTGCGCTTCTTCGGGATGTCCGGATTCGGCTAGAACGCGCGCCAGGTGCAGCAGGACGGTCGGATCGTCCGGCAGAATCGCGGCCGCCTGGCGCAACGCTTCTTGCGCATCCGCCGGCTTGTCGAGATTCATGTAGACCAGTCCCAACTGGTCGAAAGCCAGCGCGTCGCGAGGATTCAGCCCAACCGCGATCCGCAGCTCGGCCAGCGCTTCCTCCTCCCGCCCGAGAAAGTGCAATAGCCAGCCGCGAACGAAATGGGCCGGCTCAAACGACGGCTTCAATCGCACCGCCGTGGATACCTGTTCCAGCGCCCTTTCACGATCCGCGTGGTAGGAGATTTGCGCCAGGTCGAAGTACCCGATGGCGTCGTCGGGGTGCCGCTCCACGTAAGCCGTAAGCTCTTTTATGCCTTCAGCCCGCCCCGCGTCGCCGTAGCCCAGGATAAAGGCGCGGTCGCGGCGCGCTACCTCGTCGCCCGGCCGGAGCGTTAGATACTCGTCATAGGCCAACAGGGAGTCGCCGAAATAACCGGCATCGTGGGTGGCCTGGGCCAGCGATAGCAACACGTCGGGACGCTGCGGAGCCAGTTTCCGGGCCTGCGAGAGCAGGTAGACGGCGCGGGTGTAATCGCCCAGATGGGACTCGACGCGCCCCAGCGCCGCGAGCGCGTCCACGTCGCCGGAACGCACCTTCAGCGCCACTTCGAAAGCGCTACGGGCACGCTCATAGTGCTCGGCGCGAGACGCGGCCAGCCCAAGGTTATACAGTACATCGTAATCGTCGGGAACATGCGTCAGCACGGCATTGAATGCCGCTTCGGCCTGTTGATAAAGTCCGATTCGGCCGTAGGCCATGGCGACCGCAAACAGCAGGCCCGGGTCGGCGCCGGTTGTCTTTGCCAGTCCGTCAAGCGCGGCCACGGCGGCTTCCCGCTTGCCGACCAGCGCCAGCGCTTCCACCCGGACCAGAACAATCGCAGGGTCCTGCTGCTTGATTCGCGAAAGATAGTCGAGAGCCTGAACGCCCTCCTTCCGGGCAATGGCGAGCCGCGCAAGCTGCAAATTGGCATTGGCGTGCGCCGGGTTCACCTGCAATAGCCGCTCAAAATAGACGCGGGCCTTGTCCGGCGCTCCGCACCCGAGATAGTGGTTGCCCAGGTTGTTGATCAGCGCGGGCGGCGGCGCTCCTTTGGCCAGCAGCTGCTGGTAAATGCGTTCGGCATCGTCGCACTTTTGTTCGGAATCGAGCCGCGCCGCCTCACGCAGCGCCTGGTCTTGTCCGGCGACATGGCAGGTCAGCACGGCGCTAAGCGACAAAATTCCGAAAACGGATCTGGCGGACATGGCACC
Organism: Bryobacteraceae bacterium; assembly: GCA_049509915.1. GTDB lineage: Bacteria > Acidobacteriota > Terriglobia > Bryobacterales > Bryobacteraceae > JBEKYD01. Next base: position 3,042 of record JBEKZL010000026.1, read on the forward strand.
CTGAAAGCATGCTATCAAGAAAAAGCCCCCGCGCCGGGGCGGGGGCTTCGAGACTCGCGATCGGTGGCGCGCGCTCCTAGAACGACACGCGCATGCCAATCTGCAGCAGGCGTCCGAACGTATTTTGCAAAACATCGGTGCTCATCCCGAACGTCGCCGTCCCTGGGGACATGTTGGGCATGTTCAGATTCTTCACGTTCAGAGCGTTGAAGGCGTCCATGCGAAGGGAAAACTTAAATCTCTCCGTGATATGGAAATCCTTGACCAGCGAGGCGTCCACATTGAAGAGATGCGGCCCAACAACCCCAGCATAGTACCAGGGGTTGGTCTCTTCCGTATAACCCGGCAGGATGCTGACGTCGGAAGTGTTGAAGTAAGCGCCCGGGGTGGGATTCGATGCCGGGTTTCCGTTCACTACGTCTCCTGTGAACTTGAGGGGAGTGCCGGACTGATAGGTGAGCAATCCCGTCAGGTTCCACCCGCCAAGCAATGCGTCCACCAGCCGGGGAGCGTTGCTCATAAACTGGCGGCCCTTGCCCAACGGCACTTGTTCGGTGCCTGAAATAGTCAGGCGGTGCCGCGGCTGGCCTCCGTCCACCCAAGTCCAGTTGTTTAAGTACTGAGCCACGGAATCGTACCAAACCTGGTCTTGCTCCCGGTGATAATTGTAGCCCACCAGGAAGGAATAGCCCTTGGAAAAGCGCTTCTGCACCCTGAATTGCAATGATTGATAGTGCATGGCCCCGCCGTTGCTGCCGTCCACTTCGGTGATGCCCGTGTATTGCGGATAAGGCACCATCAGCGAGGCAACCGAAACCTGTGCGTAGCTGCGCAGCGGGCCGGGGAACGTGCCGGCAGGCAGATTATAGAACGGATTGGCCACAAGCTGGTTCAGCGCGGTTTTGTACTGATAAGACAGCCGGGGGTCCATCATGTCGAGATTTTCGCTTGTGTCGCATGTGCTGGTCGAGTCCAGGTTGCCGCAGACGTGATTCGTGTAATTCATGAAGAAAGTTGCGTCGACCAGGATTCCGCCGGGAATCTCGCGCTGCAGCGAAAAGTTAATGCGGTCGCTATGTTGGTACTGACGGTTGGGGTCGATGAAGCTCACCGAAAATCCCAGCCCGCTGTTCGCGCCCAGCGAGTTTCCCGTGGCGGGAAGGACCGGGTACGCCGACGGGAAGGGATTTGACAAGTTCGTTACCGGCACTCCCTGAAGCGCGTTGTATGCTCCCGTAAATTGGGAAAAGCCAAAGGTGTTCGGGCTTGCCATGTCCTGGGTCGAATTGGCGTCCCAAGGAGTGTAATACCGGGCGTAGGCTGCGCGAATCGATGTTTTCTCGTTCACCTTGAAAGCCATTCCCACGCGCGGTGACAACGACCCGTTGCCCCCGTTCCAGATGGGAGTGCTGGAGCTTTCAAACTGGTAAGCGCCGTTGAATGTCCACGTTCCGGGGTAATACTGTTTGAGCAAAGCCGGCATTTGGGGAGCATTAGCGCCTTGGAATTGCGCCAGCGGCGTGCTAAGGTTCATCGGCGCCGTCATCTCGTCTTTAGAGTCGTAGAAGGGCGTCGTGTACTCGTAGCGCAGGCCCAAATTGATCGTAACACGGCGGCTCACCTTCCAATCGTCGTTGAGGAAACCCGCGTAGTAAATGTCTCGGATCGTCGGCACGACGTTAATGGGGATATCGGTGGCGCCGCTCGCCCAGTTGTTCGTTCCGGCGTTGGTCGGCGCGATTGCGCCCAGCAAAAATGTAGCGTATCCATCACCCGATACATTGGTCGGACCACTGTATGGGTTGACATAGGTACTCGAGGTCAGCGCCGGATCGAATCCGAATCCGGGATTCTCATTTGAGATTACGGTGAGCTCCGCGCTCTTGCGAATCTCAAACCCCGCTTTCAGATAGTGCTTGCCCCGCTGTTGTGAAATCTGGGCGGCAACCGTGTCCTCATTGAACTTCTGCAGCCAAAACCCACCCGAGGGTCCATACTCCAAATTCAAGTTGGACCCCGTGGAATTAAAAATCGACATACGCGGGATCAGTTTCGGGAGCAGCGGACTCGCGTACATCGCCTGATAGAAGTTCTCATTGGGCCAGACCGAAGCGAACGTGGTTTCGTTGGAGGGTGCGACGAAGTTCGAAGAGTCCTGGAGGCTGTGATAATCCCCGCGGATATTGAGCACGGTGGTCGGGCTGATTAAGTACGTCACGTTCCCCACGTACTGCGTGGCGTTGCGTGTGCTGCCCCGGTCGTTCTGGAACAGAGGCGACCCGGTGGGATTGCTGGTAGTCGACGCCGTCCGAAGAAGGCTGGTTCTGGCATAGACGCGCAGCTTATCGCTGACGTTGTAGTCCACGCGGTCGGAGAAATTCCAGTACGGATATTTTACGGCGATGGCGAGCGCATCATTGTTACTCTGATAAGGGCCGACTCCGGGGTTATTCGGCGCCCATAATTGAGAGGTGTATTGAGCCGCGATCGGGTTGATCTGGCTGGCGGGGATGATGTTTCCGGGGAAAGGCGTGCGGGTTACGTTTCCCGAGCTGTCCGTGAGCGTGGTCGTGGGATCGTAGATGGTGCGCAAGCCGCCGCTGTTATTCAAAGACTGCGAGAAATTCCCCTGGCGTTCAAGCGTCGTCGGCAGCGTGTCCAGCAGGGTTGTGGGCTGATTGTACTTCCATTGTTCGTAGGCCGCAAAATTGAACAGCTTGTTCTTCAGGATCGGATTGCCGAACGTGCCGCCAAATATGTTCTTGCGATCCAGATTGACGGTTCGATAGACCCGGTCCTCCAGAGCGTTCGCCCATGGATACTGTCCCTGGTAATAAGCCAGCCCATGAAATTGATTGGTTCCGGACTTTGTAATCATGGTGATCGCCGACCCTGCGCTATGTCCAAACTCGGCGTCCACCACACTCTGCTGGACGTTGAGTTCCTCGACCGAGTCGGGAGTCGGCTGGTAGCTGTTCTTGAAGCCCACGCCGGTCGGACTGCCGTCAATCTGTAAATCGTTCGAGTAAGCGGTGCCGCCGCCGATGCTCTGCGAACCGGGCCCCCAACTGTTGAATGGGTTCCAGTCCGTCTGGCCCGGTTGCGGTATCACCGAAGGATCGAGTTGCACCATGAGAAACGGACTGCGGTAGGTCTGTGGCAGGCTTCCGGTCAGCGTGCTGTCGACCGTTGTTTCGACTTTGGCGGTGTTGAACTGCACGGCCACTGCCTCGCTGGTCACCGTGACCGTGTCCCTCACGTCGCCGGCCTTCAGGGCCGCGTCCACCGTAAGGTCGGTCCGGGTCAGGAGCACTACATTTTCGTTGACAGACTTGTTGAAGCCCGCGGAGGTCACCGTCAGGCTGTACGTGCCTGGCTCCACAAGGTCGAACAGGTAATGGCCGTATTCGTTCGACTGCTGAACAGTCGTCACACCCGTAGCCACGTTTTTTATAGTCACCGTGGCGCCGGCAATCGCCGCCTGCGACGCGTCGGTGACTGTGCCTTGCAGGCGTGCACGGTAATCCTGTCCAAAAGACAAACCGGCAACCAACGCCATCAGAGCGCAGGCTGCAAGTGCCCTAGCAAGCTGTTTCCCGCCAATCTCCCAAAAGCGAGCGATTGACTTGACTGCGTATGAATCTTGAGCTGCGGCTGCAAAGTCCTTGCTCATAGAACCCCTTTCAACTGAGAATAGAGTTTCGCCCACCGTACGACCCGGCTCCCCATGGCAAAGCGTACCTATAAGGAACCGCATGGCGATTGTAGTTCAGCTCACAGAGCGATGCAAGCACTTCCCGTATGACCACCCAACCTAGGTACAGCACCACTAGATAGTGGACATGGCCCTTATGCTCCCTTGCCGTGGCCCGCGAAAAGCCTTGAAGCGGCCGGTGGTGTACGATGTCTGTTTGAAACCTATCTCTCGCCGCCAAGCCCTACCTTTGTTGCTCTTGCCCGCGGTCCGTTCCCACCTCGCGGCATACCAATACAGCGGCATGGCCTCCCGAGGCGTCAACCCGCTTCCCAGGAGTAAGCCCTCCGGCCTACCCTTCGACGCTCGTTTTGTCAATGTAGCCCATCAGGCCGGGTTGCGCGCGCCCGTCATCTACGGCGGCGTGGACAAAAAAGACTATATCCTCGAAACCACCGGCTGCGGCGCCGCTTTCCTCGATTACGACAACGATGGCTGGCTCGACATCCTGCTGCTCACCGGACGGCGCGTGGAAGCGACCCCCGCCGAAGCCATCATCCGGCTGTACCGCAACAATCGCGACGGCACATTCACCGACGTAACCGAAAAGTCCGGGTTGGGCCGCAGCGTGTGGGCTTGTGGCATCACCGTCGGCGACTACGACAACGACGGCTTCGACGACATCTTTATTACCTGCTGGGGCCAGAACATTCTTTTCCATAACAACGGCGACGGCACGTTTACCGATGTCACCGCTAGAGCCGGTCTTCTTCATCCGGATGTCCGTTATGGGTCGGGCTGCACCTGGATCGATTACGACCGCGATGGCAAACTGGATCTCTTCATTGCCAACTATCTGGTCTTCGATTTCGCCAAAATCCCTCCAGCCGGTAAGGACCCCGCCTGTAACTGGAAGGGACTGATGGTGAATTGCGGACCCGGAGGGCTCCCCCAGCAGGGCCCGCAACTCTACCACAACAACGGCAACGGCACTTTTACCGACGTCACCCTCAAGGCGGGCCTGTCCTTTGAAAAACCCGGCTACGGGCTTACCGCCGCCGCCGCCGATTTCGATGGCGACGGGTGGCCCGACATCCTGCTGGCGTGCGATTCCACGCCAAGCCTGTTCCTCCACAACAACCACGATGGGACCTTTACCGAGCAGGGCCTGGAGCGGGGAGTCGCCCTGAGTGAAGATGGCCAGGAGCAGGCGGGCATGGGGCTGGGTATCGGCGATTTCAACAACGACGGATACCTCGACGTCTTCAAAACCCACTTTGTCGACGACATCCCGGGACTTTTCCAAAACAACGGCAAAGGCTATTTCCGCGATGTTACGGCGCGGTCCGGCCTGGGTGTGGAAACCCGCTTCGTCGGCTGGGGAGCGGGAATCGCCGACCTCGATAACGACGGTTTGCCCGACCTGTTCTACGCCACGGGCATGGTCGCCCCCGAGATCGAACGGAAACTCCCGCAATATCCCAACCGGACCCCCTGCGTCGTGTTCCGCAATCTCGGCGACGGCAAGTTCGAGGAAATTCTGGACGGCGCCGGTCCTGGTATCTCCGAGCGCCATTGTGGCCGCGGCGTCGCCTTCGGCGATTTTGACAACGATGGGGACGTGGATATTCTCATCGTGAACCTCAACGAGCCGCCTTCTTTGCTGCGCAACGACACCACCGGGAGTCATCACTGGCTGAAGGTGCTGCTGCTTGGCAAAACCTCCAACCGCGGCGCCATCGGCGCCCAGGTGGTCGCGACTTGCGGCGGGAAAAAACAGGTGCAAGCCGTGTTGGCGCAATCGTCCTTTGTTTCGGTGAACGATCGCAGGTTACACTTCGGCTTGGGCCAGGCGGCATCGGCCGATCTGCTGATCCGCTGGCCCAACGGGAACCAGGAAAGCATCGTAGGACTGACGGCCGACCGGCTGATAGTCGTCGAAGAAGGTTCCGGTGTGGTTCGAACCGAAACATTCCGCCCGCCGGCCAAAGCCTGAGAGTGTGCCGCGAGCGACCCGTCGCCGAGACCGCCGGCCCTCCGCGCCGCCGCTCTTACCAGCGCTACAATCGGCGCATGCGTCAGGTGGTGGCCGCGGTGCTGGAGCGGGAAGGGAAGATGCTGATCGGGCAGCGGCGGCCGGGGCAAGCGCACGCGCTGGAGTGGGAATTCCCGGGTGGGAAAGTCGAGCCCGGAGAAACTCCGCAGCAGGCTCTGGCGCGGGAACTCGAAGAAGAGTTAGGAATCGGCAACGCCAGCGGCGACGAAATCCTGCGCTACGATTATTCTTATCCGGACAAGCCGACCATCGCGTTGATCTTCTTCCGCGTGCGCTTCTGGGAAGGCGAACCCCGGCACCTGAACTACTCGGAGATGCGCTGGGAGGAGCCGGAGCGTCTCGGCGATTACCGGTTTGTGGCCGGGGACGAGCGATTCCTGCGCGAGCTCCCGATGCTCCTAAAATAAGGTTTCCCCAATGGCTATCTTGAGCGGAATTCATCCGGTTCGAGAGGCGCTCGAAGCCGGCCGGTTGCTGGAGCGCGTGATGGTGGCTCAGGGGGCCGGCGGACCGCGCCTGCAGGAGGTCGTCGACCTTGCCCGGCGTGCCGGCGTGCCGGTTCGCTTCGAGCCGCGCGCGGCGCTCGACCGGATCGCCGGCAGCCCGGCGCATCAGGGCGTGGTGGCGCTCGGAGCGGCGCGCCCATACGCCGATCTGGACGACGTGGCCGGCGCCGAACTGGTAGTGCTCCTCGACGGCGTGGAAGATCCGCATAACCTGGGCGCCATCGTTCGCACCGCCCACGCCGCCGGCGCCGGCGCGGTCGTTATCCCGGAGCGCCGCGCCGCCAGCCTCACCGACGTGGTCGCCAAAGCCGCCGCCGGCGCCCTGGAGCACCTGCCCGTGGCGCGCGTCACCAACCTGAACCGCACCCTGGAGGATCTCAAGAAACGCGGCTACTGGATCTACGGCCTGGACGAGCGCGGCACCGAAACCTACGACCATGTGGAGTACGGTTCGCCCTGCGCCATCGTGCTCGGCGGTGAAGGCAAAGGCCTCCACGAGCAGGTCCGCAAACACTGCGATCTGCTGGTGCGCATTCCCGTGGCGGGCAAAATCTCGTCGCTCAATGTGTCCGTGGCCGCGGGGGTTGTCCTGTTCGAGTGGCGCCGGCGGCGTGGCGGAGCGTAGGAGATCTACCCACGATGCGATGTAAGGAAACATACGAGACCGGCCCCGGCCGCGATCAATGGCGCTAAATCTGCTCCAATAGCTGCAGGAAGGAAGTCGCGATGCCAGTGCCGTTCAGGAGGTTGAGCGTTGCCGGCCGGATTATGATGCTGCTCGTCCCTTCGCTCGGCGTGGCACAAGCCCCGCAGCAGAGCGGGACGCTCGCCATCGCTGGACATACCGGCACGGCTCCCGTCGTGAAGATATCGGGTAAGTCTTACGTCGAAGTGGAAGCGCTCGCCCGGCTGACGAACGGCTCCATCGCTTTTCGTGGAGATCGGATCACCCTAACACTCTCGGCCGCGCCACCAGCCACGGCGCCTCCGGCTCCGGCGCCGAACCAGCCGCCCGAGAAAAAGGGTTACTCCCGAGACTTTCTAAGGGCCACCATCGACGCCATGACCGCGATCGGGGACTGGCGAAGCGCCATCGTGAATGCAATCCAGCATAGCTACCCGGTTACCGAAGACTATGCCGGTAGTTACCGCAGGACGGCCGAGAGCAAGGTCGACCTGGTCTCCGCCGCGGCGCCCACCGATGCCGATCGGGAGTGCCTTGCCCTGGTGCGCAACGAACTTGCCGCCATGCAAAAGCTCAGCGACGAATATGTGGCGATGCAAAAAAACCAAACCTATGTCGCCCCGGATTCGATGGCCAGCGATCCCCTCGACCAGCAGGTTTTGAACTGCGCGCGCGGTTTGTCGTCGTTGCCGGCGGGCGGCGAGTTCCAGGACGTGGCGGCGTGCCACTGAGTTGGCCGCAAGAGACGATTGCCTTTCCCCGCATTGTAGAATCGAAGGGATGCGCTCCGCACTCGCTCTCCTGCTGACAGCCGTTTCCCTGCCGGTTTGGGCGGCCCAGCCGGTGCGCGGGCGTAAAGGCATGGTGGTGACTCGGGAGCCGCGCGCCACCGAAGTGGGCCTGAAGATTCTGCAGTCCGGCGGCAATGCCGTGGACGCTGCGGTAGCGGTAGGTTTCGCCCTCGCCGTCACCCATCCCTCTGCCGGGAATATCGGCGGCGGCGGATTCATGCTGATTCGCCTGGCCGATGGCCGCACCACGTTCCTCGATTTTCGCGAGCGCGCCCCCGCCGCCGCCTCCCGCAACATGTATCTGGACGCATCCGGTAACGCCACCCAGGATAGTATCGTCGGCTATCGCGCCTCTGGCGTTCCCGGTTCGATCGCCGGCTTTGAATACGCCGCCCGGAAGTATGGCCGCAAACCCTGGGCCGAGCTGGTCCGTCCCGCCGTGGAGCTGGCCTCCAAAGGCGTAACGCTTTCCTGGTCGGAAGCGAATCAGATGGAGAACGCGGCTCGCACGCTGGGGCGCTTTGCCGAATCGAAGCGCGTCTTCCTTCGCGAGGGCAACTATTATCAGCCCGGTGAGCTGTTTGTGCAGCCCGACCTGGCCCGCACCCTTTCACGGATCGAAAGACTGGGTGCCCGGGATTTCTACCATGGCGAAACCGCCCGCCTGCTGGCCAAGGACATGTCGGAACATGGCGGCCTGATCACCGCCGCCGACCTGGCCGCCTATCGAGCCATCGAACGCGCACCGCTCACCGGCAAATACCGCGGCTACGACATTGTTACTTCGCCGCCGCCGTCCTCCGGTGGCATCGGCATCTTGCAGATGTTGGGAATGCTGGAAGCCACTGGCTACGAAAAAGGAGGAGCAGGTTCGGCGGAGGTTGTCCACTACATGACCGAGGCCATGCGCCGCTATTTCGCCGACCGCGCCGAGCACCTGGGCGATCCGGATTTCGTCAAAGTGCCGCTGCGCGGCCTCCTCGATCCGGCCTACATCGCCAGGCTCCGTGCGTCCATCGATCCCGAGCAGGCCACGCCTTCCAGCACCATTCACGCCGCCGCGTTTCTCTCTCCCGAAGCCAACGAGACCACCCACTACACCATCGCCGACGGCGAGGGCAACCTGGCCCTGGTCACCTACACCCTCAACGGCGGCTATGGCAGCAAGGTCACCGCAACCGGCCTCGGCTTTCTGCTCAACAACGAAATGGACGATTTCGCGGCCAAGCCCGGCTCGCCCAACATGTTCGGCCTGGTACAGGGCGAGAACAACGCCATTCAGGCGCACAAGACGCCGTTGTCGTCCATGGCGCCCACCATCGTGCTTAAAGACGGCAAGCCTTACCTGGCGCTGGGCTCCCCCGGCGGCGCCACCATCATCAATACCGTTCTCGAAGTGCTGGTGAACGCGATCGACTTCGGCATGAACGTGCAGGACGCGGTCAACTGGCCCCGCTTCCATCACCAGTGGCTCCCGGACCAGTTGCAGATCGAGAACGGCTATTCGCCGGACACGATCGCCCTGCTGGAAAAGCGCGGGTATAAGATCCGGCGCGTCAATTCGCAGGGCGAATGCGCCGCTATCCTGATGGAAAACGGCTGGCTGGAGGGTGCGGCCGATCCCCGCACCGAAGCTACCGCCGCCGGCTACTGAACCGAGGCATAGTGATAGAGCTTACAATGAGCGCAGGAGCGCGGACCACCGGCAATACCAGGGCCGCGCGCGAACCATGGCGTACGCCCCACGATAAATAACATGAAGCACGTTCTTTCCACGCACGTCTTCGTCAATCACCGCCTCACCACTGCCCTGCTCGGCAAGGTGCAACAGGCCGGCTTTCCGGCGGTGGAAATCTTTTGCGCCCGGCAACATCTGGATTATCGCGATAAGGCCCAGATCGCCGAGCTCAGCCACTGGTTTCGCGATTCCGAGCTGAAGCTCCACGCGCTCCATGCGCCCATGTATACCGATGAAATCTGGGGCCGCTCCGGACCGCATGCCGTCATCACCCTCACCCATACGGTCAAAGGCTTGCGTTTGCAGGCGGTGGACGAAATTAAGCGGGCCCTCGAAATCGGCGAGGCCATCCCTTGCCGCTACCTGGTCCAGCACCTCGGCGTGAGCGGCGAAGAGTTCGATTTGCGCAAAGTCGACGCCGCCTTTGCCGCCCTCGAAGAGCTGAAAATCTTCGCCGGACAGCGCGGCATCGAGATTCTGCTCGAAAATATTCCCAACGAATTATCCAGCGCCGCGCGCCTGGTGCAATTCGACGCGCTCACGCACCTGCGTCTGAACTTCGTCTTCGACACCGGCCACGCCAACCTTGCCGAAGGCGTGGAAGCCGCTTTCGTCCTCATGAAGGACCGCATCCGCTCGACCCACGTCCACGACAACGATGGCAAGGCTGACCAGCATCTGTTCCCCACTATGAGCGAGACAGGAACCATAGACTGGAAAAGGACCATGGAGTTGCTGCGCGGCGGCGGAGAGCAATACCCGTTGCTTCTGGAACTGAAGGAAAAGCCCGAAGTTCCCAACGCGCTCGAAGCCGCAAAGCAGATTTTCGACCGCCTGGAACAACTGTAAGCAATGACCCCGCGAATTCGTATTCAAGACGCCCACGCCCATGCCGGCGAATCGGTCGAGATCGCCGGCTGGCTCTACAACCTGCGCCGCTCCGGCAAGATCGCCTTCCCCATCCTGCGCGACGGCTCCGGCCTGATGCAATGCGTGGCGGTGAAAAACGCCCTCGGCGAGGAGCTGTTTGAAACCGTCAAGAACCTCACCCAGGAATCGTCTCTCATCGTCACCGGCAGGATTCGCGCCGAGCAGCGCGCTCCCGGCGGTTACGAAATGGACGTCGAGAAGATCGAGGTCCTGCAGCGTGTCTCCGAGGCCGATCCCTACCCCATCACTCCTAAGGAGCACGGCGTCGATTTCCTGATGGACCACCGCCATCTCTGGCTGCGCAGCCAGCGCCAGCACGCCATCCTCCGTGTGCGCCACGAAGTCATCAAGGCCGTGCGCGACTATTTCGATTCCCACGGCTTCACCCTGGTGGATACGCCCATCTTCACCCCGGCGGCGTGCGAAGGCACCACGACCCTGTTCGAGGTGGATTATTTCGAAGACAGCAAAGCCTACCTCACCCAGTCCGGCCAGCTCTACAACGAAGCCACGGCGATGGCACTCGGCAAGACCTACTGTTTCGGCCCCACCTTCCGCGCCGAAAAATCCAAGACCCGCCGCCACCTTACCGAATTCTGGATGGTCGAACCGGAAATGGCCTTTGCCACTCTGGAAGACGTCAAGCGCGTGGCCGAGGAAATGCTGGTTTCGATCGTGGGCCGCGTGCTCGAAAACCGAAAAGAAGAGCTGAAGCGGCTGGAGCGCGACGTCACCAAGCTCGAAGCCATTCAAGCGCCGTTTCCCCGCATCAGCTACGACGAAGCCGTCGGCATTCTCCAGGCCAAAGGCAGCGAGATTCAATGGGGCGGCGATTTCGGCGGTACCGACGAAACCCTGCTCACCCAGGACCGCGACCGTCCCATCATGGTCGACCGCTTTCCCGCCGCCTTCAAGGCGTTCTACTTTCAGCCGGCGCCGGATCGCGACGACGTCGTGCTGGGCGTCGACGTGCTGGCTCCGGAAGGCTACGGCGAAATCATCGGCGGCGGCCAGCGCATCCACGACCTGGACCTGCTGCTCGCCCGCATCGAGCAGCACCACCTGCCCAAGGAAGCGTTCGACTGGTACATCGACCTGCGCAAGTACGGTTCCGTCCCGCACGGCGGTTTCGGCATGGGCATCGAGCGCTGCGTGGCCTGGATCTGCGGCCTCGAGCACATTCGCGAAACCATCGCCTTCCCTAGAATGCTCTACCGCCTGCACCCGTAAGAATTGATAGCCACAGATGAACACAGGTAAACACAGATGAAAACTAACCGATGTGTTCGTCTCTTGTTTGCGTTCATCTGTGTTCATCCGCGGCTATTTTTCTTAGCTGGCACGCACTCTGCTGTTGACGGACAGTAACCTTATGCCCCATTCTCACATCGCCATCGTGGGCGCGCCGCTCGACCTCGGCCAGGGTCGCCGCGGCGTCGATATGGGCCCATCCGCGGTTCGCGTGGCCGGCCTCAATGCGCGCCTGGCCGGTTTGGGTTACGAAGTAACGGACCTGGGCAATATCTTCGTGGAGCAGGCCGAAGCCGCTTCCCCGGGCGACCCTCACGCCAAGTACCTGGAACAAATTGCCGCCGCTTGCACCCTGCTCGGCGAGCGCGTGTGCCGGGCCTTGGCCGACGGCTTCGTGCCCGTGGTGCTGGGCGGCGATCACTCCGTCGCCGTGGGCACCGTCAGCGGCGCGGCCAAAGCCTTTCGCGAGCGCGGCGTCACCATCGGCCTCATCTGGCTCGATGCCCATGCCGACATGAATACGCCCGGCTCCAGCCCTAGCGGCAACATCCACGGTATGCCGCTGGCTTGCCTGGTGGGCGCCGGCCCGCCCGAACTGACCGAGCTGATGGGGCCGCGGCCGACGGTCGAGCCCCGCAATACCGTCATCGTCGGCTTGCGCGACGTCGACCTGGTCGAGAAAGCCTTCGTCCGCGAAAGCGGCGTCCGCGCCTTCACCATGCGCGACATCGACGAGCGCGGCATGCGCGCGGTGATCGACGACGCCATCCGCATCGCCACCGACGGCACCGCCGGTTTCCACCTTTCGCTCGACATGGATTTCGTCGATCCCGCCGACGCTCCCGGCGTGGGTACGCCCGTCCGCGGCGGCGCCACTTACCGCGAAGCTCATTTGGCCATGGAAATGATCTGCGATTCTGGCAAGATGGTCTCCATGGAGGCGGTGGAGGTGAACCCGGTGATCGACGAATCCAATCGCACCGCCAGTCTCGCCGTCGAGCTCATCATGTCCGGATTGGGAAAACGAATTCTATGAAAACTCGCATTGCCGTGGTGTACGGCGGCCGTTCCGGAGAGCACGAAATCTCGCTCCGCTCGGCCCGTGCCGTCATCGCCCATTTAGACCCCGACCGCTACCAGACCAGCGAATTCCTGATCGGCAAAGACGGCCGCTGGCATCCCCGCCCGATTCTGCCCGAGCCCGGCGCCCATCCCGAAATCGACGTGGTGTTTCCCGTATTGCACGGCACCTTCGGTGAAGACGGCACCGTGCAGGGCTTGCTGGAACTGGCCGACCTGCCCTACGTCGGCGCCGGCGTCATGGCCTCGTCCGTTTCCATGGACAAGGAAATGATGAAGCGTGTCTGCCGGGAACGCATGTTGCCCATTGTTGACTACGTCACCCTCGCCCGCGGCACCGCCGATCCGGTGCCCGCCTGCGCTCCTCTGGGTTTTCCGGTCTTCGTCAAACCCGCCAACCTGGGCTCGTCGGTGGGTATATCAAAGGCGCACGATGCGGAAGAACTGCGCGCGGCCGTCGCCCTCGCCGCCGAATTTGACCATAAGATCGTGGTGGAGCGCGCCATTGCCGGCCGCGAGCTCGAGTGCGCCGTGCTCGGCAACCAATCGCCCCAGGCCTCGCTGCCTTGCGAGATCCTGCCTTCGCGCGAATTCTACGATTACGAAGATAAGTACCTTCTCGACCTGGCGCGTACCGAAGTCCCCGCCAAACTGGACCCGGCTACCACCGCTGAGCTGCGCCGCCTGGCGGTGGAATGCTTCAAGGCAGTGGAGTGCGAGGGCATGGGCCGCGTGGATTTCCTGTTCGAATCCGCCACCGGCAAGCTCTATCTGAACGAGATCAACACCATCCCCGGCTTCACTTCCATCAGCATGTACCCCAAAATGTGGGAGCATAGCGGCCTGGAATTCCCAGCCTTGCTCGACCGCCTGATCGCCCTGGCCCTGGAGCGCCATGGCCGGAAAAAAGTGACCCGCTTCACGCGCTAACCTGCCCGCAACCGCTTTGCTTCGACCCGTCAGGCCTGGAACGGAACTCCAACTGCACTATAGGACGGTGAGGGGAATGGCGATGCGAATCCAACCTATACAAACTGCAGTAATTGGTTTTTTTCTCACAATGCCCGCATGGGCCCAATCGGTTCCGATTTACCAGGTGAATGTGGTCGAACGGTCGGTCCGCGCCGTCAACTACCAATATCATGCCGGTCCCGTGCCCATCGATTTTCAAGGCACGGTACTGCTGCCTCGCGCCAAAGGGCAAGCTACGGTGGAAGCCCGGGATGGACGGACCTCGATTGACGCCCATGTCGATGGTCTGGAACCTTCCGTCAGATTCGGGCCCGAATATCTTACTTATGTCTTATGGGCCATCACGCCGGAGGGGCGAGCCAAGAACTTGGGCGAAATGCTTGCCGGCCCTTCCAATAAAGCTCACCTGCAGGTAACCACCGAGTTGGCCACCTTCGGCATGCTGATCACCGCCGAGCCGTACGCCAGCGTACGCCAGCCGAGCGACGTGGTGGTGATGGAGAACCAGCTACGCTCCGATACTTCTTACTCGATCGAATCGATCGAGGTGAAATACGGCCTGATGCCGCGCGGTACCTACACCTACCAGGTGCCGCCCGACGGAAAAGCGCCGGAACCTGCTGGTCCGGCGGTATCGATGAACCAGTATCAGGCCATCATGGCTGTGTATCAGGCGCAGAACGCGGTGCAGATCGCCGAATCGAAATCCGCCGCCCAATACGCCCCGGATATTTTCGCCAAGGCGCGGCAACAATATGAGGCTGCCAGGAATTTGCAGGAGAATAAGGGCGACTGGAACCTGGTGGTGACGGCCGCGCACCAGGCCGCGCAAACAGCGGAAGACGCGCGTCTGGTGGCGGAAAAGAACCAGCAGGAAGCCGAGCTGGCGCAGGCCAAACAGCAGGCCGAGGCCGAACGCCAGATGCGCCTGGAAACGCAGGCCAGGCTGGACCGGGAGACTGCCGCTCGCCAACAGGCTGAAGCCCAGGCCGATGCCAATGCCCAAGCCGCCGAATCCGCCGCCGTTCAAACCCAACCCTCTAGGCTGGCTCCCCAACCGCCAGCCGATTCGTACCGGCAGATGTCCAACCAGCCCGACGATGCCGGGCAGCGGAAGCGCGAGCTGCGTTTGAACCTGCTGCAGCAGTTGAGTGGACCGTTTGCCACTCGCGACACGCCGCGCGGCGTGGTGCAGGTGATTCCCGCCTCGGAATTGCGCGGAGATGAGCTTCCGGCCCAAGCCGTCGGGACCTTCAGCCGGATCGCGTCCATGCTGACTGCCAATGCGGGGCTGCGGGTCGAAGTGGATGGATTCTCGGACGCGGCGGACGATGCTGCTTGCTATCAGCGCGCCCGCGCGGTGCGCGACCTGCTGGTGAGCGCCGGGGTCTCGCCCAACGCCATTACCGTCCGCGCCCTGGGCAATAACGATCCGCTCGCGTCCAACGCCACACCCGCGGGACGCGAACAGAATCGGCGCGTGGAAGTGGTGATCTCGGGCGATCCTATTGGAACGCTGGCGTCGTGGGACAGGACTTATAACGTCGCCCCGCGGTGAGATTTTACTCCTTGCTTGCGGACGTGCCGGGAGTTCCTTTCACGTACTTGTCGAACCACGCGAATTTTTCCCATAGCACGTGTTCGATGGTTTCTTTGGCGCGGTACCCGTGGGCTTCGAACGGCAGAAATACCAGGCGAACCGTGCCGCCATTGCCGCGGATGGCTTCATACATGCGCGCGGATTGAATGGGAAAGGTTCCGTCGTTGTCGTCGGCCTCGCCGTGAATCAGCAGGACCGGCGCCTTGATTTTGTCGGCGTACATAAATGGCGACATCTTCAGATAAACGTCCGGCGCCTGCCACAGAGTGCGGCGCTCGCTCTGGAAACCGAAAGGCGTGAGGGTGCGATTGTGTGCCCCGCTTTCGGCAATTCCGGCCTTGAACAGATCGCAGTGAGCCAGCAGGTTGGCGGTCATGAATGCTCCATAGCTGTGCCCACCCACGCCCACCCGCGCCGGGTCCACCACGCCCATCGCAGCGGCTTTGTCGATGGCGGCTTTGGCGTCGGCCACGATCTGGTCGATATAGGAATTATTCACCGAATCGGGATCGCCGCCCACCACCGGCATGGCCGCGTTATCCAGCACGGCATAGCCGTCGAGGGCGAAGAACAGGTCCGAATAGCCGGCCATCTCGGTGAAGCGCTTGGTCGATCCGCTCACCTGGCTGGCGGTTGCGGCGTCGCTGTATTTACAAGCCCGGCACGAAGCTGCCGGCGGTGGTTTGCAGGTAGGAAAACGGGCGATGGATGGTGGTGACCAGCAGATACTTGCCATCGGGCGAAATCCGCACGCCTTCGAAGATGGCCGGCTTGCCGATGGGCAGGGCCTTGCCCGAAGCCGGATCGACGGCCGCCAGTTGCGCGGTGGCGTAGTAGTCGAACAGGTCCTCGTCGTGGGGATTCTGCAGCATGTCTTCGTGGGTCACCACAGGCGCCGCCCCACCCAGGCTCTCCTGCACGTGCGGGCCGATGGGCACCGCCGGCTCCGGCGGCGGCGCGCCACGGTTGGCGTTGACGGTTTCGACCAGCAGGGTTCTGCCGTCGGGCAGCCATTGCACTTCGTTGCGGCCGCCCTCTCCGCCGCGCCCGCCGCCGAATCCGCGCGCCGCCATCACCGCGTTGATAGCCACGCCGGGAATCTTGCGCGCCCGGCCGGTTGCGGTTTCCCCCACCCAAAGCTCGATGCCGCCGTTAGTGGCATTGGTGAAGGCGAAGCGGCCGCCATCGGGGCTCCAGGCGGCGCCGCTCAGCTTTGCGCCGGACGGCAGCGCGACCGGAATCTCGGTCCCCGCCGGCAGTTTCCAAATCACCAGTCTGCTCGAAAAGACGGTGTTGTGGAGACCATTGGTTTGCGGGTTGATGCGCATGCCGGCGATGCGCAGCATGGGCTGCGACAGCTCGGCGATGGGCGGATAGCGCACCGGCTGCCCCGAAATCGCGTAGGCGCGCGTGGGACTGATCGAAAGCGCCGGCGTCGGTGGCGCATTCAACACGTCCAGAACCGCCTTGGGCGGTTTTTCGTAAAGCTGGGCCGCGGTGAGCGAAAACACCGCGCCGAGAATTGGCAGCAAGCGCGTGGCGGATGGCATAAGGGTTTGGAGTATTGTACCCCGAGTATCGCCGCGACGGACGATCGCGTCGGTTTGTCTGCCTCCTTACCGGCTCCGTTGCATCAGTTGTCTTAGGTAGGTTATCGGCCCGGCGGCAAGACGCCGTTGCCGATATTCAGGTTCGAAATGAGATTTTTGGCATAGCTCTCGGCACAATTTAGGCGTATAATTTGCTCAGTTGGAGGTTCCTATGCCGCTTTCCGAGCGATTGCGTAGTTTCCTCGATTCCCACCAAGCGGAATTCACACTCTCGACTCATCCCACTGCCTTTACTGCGCGCGAAGTCGCCGCCGCGGAGCACATGCCGCCGAGGGAGGTTGCCAAGGTGGTGGTGATCTACGGCGATGCGGCGGATTACCTTGTTGTCATTCCGGCCAACCGGCAAGTGGATCTGCATGAAGTCCGCTCCGTGCTGGGTCTTTCGCAAGCCCGGCTGGCTGCGGAATCCGAATTGGTCAAACTTTTCCCCGATTGCGAGGTCGGTGCCATGCCCCCGCTCGGGGCTCTTTACGGCCTGCCGGTGTACCTGGACAGCACGCTGGCAAACCAGGATACCCTCGCGTTCAATGCCGGAACGCATCAGGACGCGATCCATATGCGGATGCCGGAATTCCGGCGTCTGGTCTCGCCCCAAGTCGTTTCCGTGGTGAGGGAGCACGCGGAAGCCCGCGGCTGGTGACGGCTGGAACGAGCGAAGACCCGACACCGGCTTGTGACCGCGCCGGGCGTGTGTCACGGCTGCCCGGCATGGTTGAAAGGGCCTGGGAGGGTTATCACTGTTCTGGAGTCTGGAAAGGAGGTCTTTATGAGCTCATCGACTCGCGAACTTCTCAGCGCCACCATCCAGGAGTCTGAGGTTCTGGCCGAGTTGCTGGAGGCGGAACGCACCAAGCTGCTGATTGGCATTCGACACGCCGACCATCGCGCCTTCAGGGACATTCTGCGCCACCGGCTGGAACTGGTCGAGGAGTTGATCAAGCGCTGCGCATCAACTGCGTGACGGATTCGGCGGCACGGTTGGTCCACAGCTCTGTGCGTCGGCCGGTGCCGTGTAATTGCAGACGGAGAGAGAGACGGTCGGCCGAAAGGAGGCGAAACATGTCGAATTACGAAGAAGAAACCCAACCCGTGGCTACCACAACAGCGGACGAAACCGATACTGCCGCACTCGCCTACCGGTTATGGTTGGAAAGAGGCTGCCCGATTGGATCGGATCAGGAAGATTGGTTTCGGGCGGAGGAAATACTGAAAGGCCGTAAGGAAGGCAAACTGGCGGCGTCAGCTTAGAACCTCGGTTTTCGTTGTTCGCGCCGTGCGGTGGACTTCCAGCATTCACCCGCGTCCGAGCGAGAAACTCAGGGCTGCGCAGACATCGCGCATTCTCTCGTCGCTCAGACTGGCGACGCGGGTTGGCGAGACGCGCCTGGGGGACGGTGAGGGCGTTGTGAAGGTTGACCGCGTGCCGGGCCTTCCCCCCGGTCCTCCATGTCCAATATCGCCTCGAACGGCAGGTCTCAAAATGCGGGCTGCCCGGGCGTAGGGGGCGTCTTGCTGAAGACCGAATTCAAATCGGGGGCCCGAAGATCGTTGGATTCTTCTTTTTATGTCTATGACTTAGACCGTTGCCCCACAATCCCATCGAATTCCGGGCCAGTTGACCGATATGTCTAGCGTGATGAACCAGTTCTCCGTTCCGCCCTTTCCGCGCGGACTTAAATCACCTACCCAGAGCCGACCGATGAGACTATTCCGACCATGTTTATTGGCGTACCTGACCTTGCAATGCCTTGTAGGGGCGCCTGCCCCAGCCGACGACACCCCGCCAGGAACGGACACTGCCGCAGACAAAACCACGGATCTTTATTCCTTGGATCTCGGATCGCTGCTTAACCTGAAGGTCACCACGGCTTCCAAGTTCTCCGAGAACCTGTCCGACGCCCCGGGCGTGATGTCCGTGGTCACTAAAGACGAACTACGGAGGTTCGGAGGCCTGACTCTGGGTGAAATTCTGGACCGGGTGGCCGGTCTCACCGAAAGCACAGCTTCCTTCACCGATCGCAGTCTCGTGGCGGCGCGCGGCGACCAGACCAGGATCGATGGAGGGCACATTCTGTTCCTCATCAACGGCCGCCCGACACGCGAAGTGCTGGAAGGCGGATTGATTGGCGACTTGCTGGAGTCCTTTCCGGTAAACATCCTGGAGAGAATCGAAGTAATCAAAGGACCGGGGTCGGTCCTGTATGGATCCGACGCGTTCTCCGCCGTAATCAACCTGATCACGCAGAAAGCCGATGGAAACGGGGTTATCCTGACCGGCATGGGAGCGGACGGGGGAACTGCGACCTCCGGACAGGTCATGGTGCAGCAGGGCGACTTCAGCCTGGTCGGGGCCGCACAGTATCATCAGGTGCCGAACTGGGTCACGCCGTGCGATTCGGTATATACCGGCATGCAAACCATCAGCATCCCGGACCGGGGCCAAGGCGCCTACTTAGGAATGGACTACAGGGGCCTCAGCTTCATGTCCGCTTTTACCGATTATGCGACTTCGTATATCGAGGGGGAAGTGGGCCGGGCCCGGTGGAGACGCGGCTTTGCCGACCTGGGGTACCACGTCAAGGCCAGCGACCGATGGGATATGAGCTTCAATGCTACCTTCACCCAAACGGGCATGAGTGCGGAGAACTCAATCCCCTTCATCACCAGGGAATCGCGTGAGATGGTTTTCGAATGGACCAATGTGGTCACCCTGAGCGCCCGGGACAAGCTTACGTTTGGAGCACTGTACAACCACATCCAGGGCGTCGAGACGTTCTACCCGGCGCATCCTGGAACCGTGATCGCCGACGGTAGCCGCCCGGGAGGGGCCTTTTACGC
Source organism: Bryobacteraceae bacterium (assembly GCA_049509915.1). GTDB lineage: Bacteria > Acidobacteriota > Terriglobia > Bryobacterales > Bryobacteraceae > JBEKYD01. The sequence continues at coordinate 22,793 of JBEKZL010000026.1, forward strand.
CCAACTGGATCACCAGTTGTTCGATAACTGGAAAGTCATCGGCGGGTTTCAGGCGAATAAGATGGGAGATATCCGCCTCAGCGTTGTTCCCAGAGGCGGCGTGATCTGGAATCCCGTGTCCGGCTTGAGTTTCAAAGCTCTGTACAGCCAGGCATTCCGCGCTCCCAGTATCAGTGAGACCTCAATGGACTACATTCCGCCGCCTTCGATTGGAGGTCCAAGCTTGTTGGGCAATCCAAACCTGGTTCCGGAGAAAGTGGCGACCATCGACCTCGCCGTGGGCTATCAGAGCGGCCGCGTTCAAGTCCAAGCCGACTATTTTCATAGCAAGCAGACCAACACCATCGTTGAGGACGCCGTCTCCGGCCTATACCTGAATCAAGGGGAGACTCGGTTTCATGGCGTCGAAGGCGAGGCAAAATACTATTTCAGCAAGAAGTTCTTTCTGATGGGCTCGACTTTGTACCAGGCAAATGAAGACGGAAACGGCACTCAAAATGTGACGCCAATTCCCAATTTCGGCGCCAAGGGCGGTTTCAGCTATGAAGCGCCCAACGGATTGACGGCGAGCCTGTGGAATGAATACGAAGGACATGTGAATGGCTACTCGCAAGCCCTGAACCCCAAGCCCGGGGCCTATGATCTGGTGAACTTCGATTTCCGGTACGATCTTTCGAAGCATTGGCGCAATGCGCCGTCGGGCGTTGCACTGGTGGCCCACGCCCTGAACCTCGGCAACAAGCAGGTTTGGCTCCCGGACTGGACAGATGTACCGGGAGACTCCATCTTCGCCAATCGCGGCCGCACCATCTACGCCGGCGTCGAAGTCAGACTGAAGAGGGAGTAGCATCGCCCGGCGCCGTGCCCGACAAACTACGGAGAACGGATCGGCAAGATGAGATGGAGCTTGTGAACCCAAGGGTGCGGAAGTGCGCGAGGCTGCCAATCGGCCTGGCACTGCTTCTCACGTTCTCCCTGGGGGGCGGCGCCGCACGGGGACAGGAAATCGACGAGTATCAACTGAAGGCCGCCTGCCTGTACAACATCGCGAAATTTGTCGAATGGCCGGCGGAGGCTTTCAAGGGCCCCGCCGATCCGATCGTGGTCTGCATACTGGGCGGAGGTCCGCTGGGCAGCGCGCTGGAGCCGGCGGTCAAAGGCAAGCCGATCGGCGACCGGAGCGTGGTCACCCGGGGGATTCCGGCCATGCGTCAGGCGGGCGGCTGCCACATTGTCTTTTTCAGTGCGTCGGAGAGGAAGCGGGAGCGAGCGATGCTCTCGGAAACGAGGCCGGTCGGAATTTTGACGGTCGGGGAGAGCGCCAGCTTCGCGTCGGAGGGTGGCGTTATTAACTTCAAGATCGAGGGGGAAAGAGTCCGGATTCAGATCAATGTGGATGCGGCGGAACGGGCGAAAGTGCGCATCAGTGCGAAACTTTTGAGCTTGGCCCAGATCGTCAAGGAGACGCCCAGGTGAAGGCCGCGACTAGATACCGGAATCTGCGGGTCAAGCATAAGCTGTGGCTGATCATCATGTTCACGGTGAGCGTGGCCCTGCTGCTGGCATGCGGAGCGGTCCTGACCTACGACCAGGTGGCTACCCGCGAGGCGACCCGCGACGATCTGGAGGTTCTGGCGGAGATCGTTGGTTCCAACAGTACGGCGGCGCTCACCTTCGGCGATCAACGGGCAGCCGAGGAACTCCTCGGCGGGCTCAAAGCCAAGCGGCACATCGTCGCAGCCTTCGTCTATTCGGCGGACGGGAAGCCGTTCGCGAGCTATCAGGCGGAGGCCGCGCGCAAGCTGTCCGCCCCGCCGCTCAAACCGGATGGGAGCCGGTTTGAAGGCGACCTGCTGGTGGCGTATCGCAGCATCACGCTCAACCGCCAAGTCATTGGCGCGGTCTGCCTTGCATCGGATCTGGAAGTGTTGAACGTACGGCTCCGGCATTTCGGCTGGATCGTGCTGGCGGCCCTGCTGGGCAGCTTGATGCTGGCGCTGGGCCTATCTCTCCGCCTGCAGCGCGTGGTGTCGGAGCCCGTCGCCCACCTGGCGGCGATTGCCGGCACCGTCTCCGGCCAGAAGAACTTCTCGGTGCGGGCCGAGAAGCACGCCGATGACGACTTGGGGCAACTCATCGATACCTTTAACGGAATGCTGTCCGAGATCGAGCGACGGGACGCCGAGCTGCTGGATCATCGGGATCGTCTCGAGCAGCAGGTGGCCGCACGGACGGCCGAACTGGTGGAGGCGAAGAATCGGGCCGAAATCGCCAGCCGCGCGAAGAGCCAGTTTCTCGCCAACATGAGCCACGAGATCCGCACTCCTATGAACGGCATCATCGGCATGACCGAGCTGACCCTGGATACCGACCTCTCCGAAGAGCAGCGCGACTACCTCAATACCGTGCGGATCTCGAGCGAGTCGCTGTTGAGCGTCATCAACGACATTCTGGACTTCTCCAAAATCGAAGCCGGCAAGTTCACTCTGGACTCGGCCGAGTTCTCCCCAGAGGAGCTGCTTGCGGATATCGTGCGGATGCTCGCGATTCCGGCGCAAAAGAAGGGGCTGGAGCTACTCTGCGACAATCGGGCGGGATTGCCCGCGGTGGCGGCGGGAGACGCGGGAAGGCTGCGCCAGGTGATCGTGAACCTGCTGGGCAATGCCATCAAGTTTACCGACGCAGGTGAGGTGACCCTGACTGTGGTCAGCGTGCGAAGGGACGGCGGCCGGGCGGAGGTGGAGTTCGCGGTTACCGATACGGGGATCGGGATCCCGCCGGAGTGGCAGGACCGCCTCTTCAAGGCGTTCGTTCAAGCCGATGGCTCCGTCAACAGGCGGCATGGAGGCACGGGGCTCGGCCTCGTTATTAGCGCCCGGCTGGTGGGCCTCATGGGCGGCCGGATCTGGATGGACAGCCAGCCTGGCCGCGGCAGCACATTTCAGTTCACGGTGAATCTCGGGGTTCCCGCCTCTCACGCGGCATCCGACCGCACCCTGGAGCCGGAAGGACTTCGCGGGCTGGCCGTTCTGGTGGTGGACGACAGTGCCACGAACCGCAAAATCCTGTACGAGATGCTGGTGCGGTGGCAAATGCGACCGGTCCTCGCCGAGTCCGGTCGCGAAGCTTTGGAAATCATGCGCTCTCGCGCCGCCGGGGATCGCTTCGACCTGATTCTGCTGGACTCCCAAATGCCGGAAATGGACGGCTTCACTTTGGCCCGGCGGATCGTGGAGGACCCTGCCCTGGCGGGTCCTCGCATCATGATGCTGAGTTCACTGGACGTCGGGTCGGTCGAACCGGAGTTTCGCGCATCTGGCCACTACGTGGTCAAGCCGGTAACCCGGGCGAACCTGCTGAAGGCCATTCTAAAAGTCCTCGAACAACACCCGCAGAAGTCCGCCGAAATTCGCAGCCAGCGTGTATCTCCGAGCGAACGACCGTTGCGGATTCTTCTGGTCGAAGACAATCCGGTGAATCAGAAGGTGGCGCAGTTACTACTCGAAAAGCAGGGGCACTCGGTGGTGGTGACTGTTAACGGCAGGGAGGCGGTGGAGGCCAATTCCCGCGAGTGCTTCGACCTGATCCTGATGGATGTGCAGATGCCCGTGATGAACGGCTACGACGCCACGCGAGCGATTCGCGCGCACGAACACGGAAGCAGCCGGCGCGTCCCCATCATTGCCCTGACCGCCCACGCGATCAAGGGCGACCGGGATATCTGCACGGCGGCGGGCATGGACGACTACATCAGCAAGCCGATTCGCCCCCAGGAACTGAAGGCGGCCATCGGCCGCTGGAGCGGACAGCCCGTTCCAACCCTATAGCCTATAGCTCGCCGCCGGCGGCGGGGCGGCCGCGGTAGCCAGGTGCAGCGGCCGTCCAGCCGGTCGCCGCTATTGGCGCGGAGATTGGGTGTCACTGCTTGACGAGCCGACACCGATGGGATCGCCCGAAACCACCATCTCCACGCGCCGATTTCGCTGGCGACCTTCGGCCGTGTCGTTGGAAGCTACTGGATTGCTCTTGCCAAGGCCAACTGCCGACACAGTCGCTTCGGAAACGCCTTGACCTATCAAGTAATCACGGACTGCGTCGGCACGCTGTTCAGATAACGTTTGATTGTACTCATCGCTGCCGATCGAATCTGTGTGTCCCTCCAGTTGAATCTTCAAGCCGGGGTATGCCAATAAGATGCCCGATACCTTGGCCATTGTCTCTCTCGCGCCGGGTTTCAAGGTGTACTTATCGAAGTCAAACAAGACATCGGTGATGTTGACAATGAGTCCCCGAGCTGTTTCGCGGGTCTCCAGAATCTGATTCAGCTGCTGGCGCAGCCGCTCCCTTAGTTCGGCTTTCTCAGACTCGGCTGTCTGGGCAGCCATTTGCGCTTTCTCAGCCTCGGCCTGGGCGGCCTGTTGTTGCAGCAGGGCAGCGGCACGCGCGGCGTCGGCAGCAGCCTTTTCCTGTTGTGCCTGAGCTGCCGCCATCTGGGCCTGTCTGGTGGCGGCTTCGGCCTGTAGACGCGCTTCGTCAGCAGCGCGGCGGTCCGCTTCCGCGGCTGCCCGGCGGTCCGCATCGAGCTTGGCTTGAGCGGCCGACTGTTCGGCTTGGGCAGCTGCCTGCCGTGCCCGCTCCTCGGTGGCCGCACGCTGTTCTTCCGCGATCTTCCGGTAGGTTATGATGCGGGCGTCTTCCGCCGTCTGGGCTGCTTCGCGAGCGTCGGTTTCGGCTTCTTTCCGGTTCTTTAGCTTCCCGTACAGGTAACCCTCGGCATTGTGTAGATTCACAATCGCTCTCTGGAGAGTGTCGGCGGCATACCGGTCCGCACCCGCGAGGGTTGCGATCTGCACGGCGTTCTCAGCCTCAGCGATCTGGAGCGGGCCTTTTGGGTCAACCTTGACCGGCTGGTAGCGATTGGCATCGAGCATATACTGGCCGCGCTGTAGAAGTTCGTATTTTGCGTCGACCTGCTCGATCGTTCCCGCGGTGTCGCCGCGAAGTATGTTTTCCGCAACCACCACGTCGCTGGGCTGTGTTACCGCGAAATAGGGCTCCGCGGTTACGATCAACCCAAAGGCCTGGAGGTCGGTTGTAGACAACAACTTCGCGTGATCGCCTTCAAGAACCACCTCGCCGATATTGACGGGGCGCCCTTCAGGCGTAATGGCCCACATGACGTAGGTCATATACTCGCGGCCGAATTGGTTGGCAGGAGACATGTGCTGCAGAGAAGTATCGATCCTGGTTGAACCCATCCGGCTATCTACGGCGGCTTCACCGCGCGCGGCGGGCATTAGAGCCGTCCCCTGAAAGTTGATGTGGGTAGTCCCGGTGCGGTGATGATAATTAATCGCCTTTGTTGTTCGGGATACCACTGTGACCCGAAAAATGGGTGTCGCCCGATCTGGCGATCCGGATTGCGCTTGTCCGTTGGATTGCGGGGCATTCGGAACCTGTGCGCCAAGCGAAGCCAAGGCAAGAAACCATACAAAGGGTGCTCTCATGACACTTGGACATGCAGATGCGATGCCAATGCGAAGGCACGAACACGGCGCAGCGCGACAATTGAATCAATCAGCCGGCGTTTTCGTAAACTGTTGGGCTTGTGCAAGAAACAGCGAAGATCGATACTAGGACTTTCAGACTGACGAATCATGAGACTTTGTTTCCAACAACTCCGAGGCGCCGCACTCGGGATTATTCTGCTTGCGGCGCTGCCGATCCGCTGCCAGCAACCGGACCCGCCCGGACAGCCCAAGGGAACCAAACCCCAGTACGAGGCATATCTTTTCAGCCACATGGTGGAAGGCGACTACGGGCGTCTTTATTACTCCGTGAGCCTGGATGGGCTGCACTGGAGACGGCTGAACGGCGGTAAGCGTGTGTTCGAGGACTACCGGGGGCACTCCAACATCAGCCTGGGTCACGACGGCAGGTTTTACCTGGTCGGAAACCGCAACGATTCCGCCCCCGACATCAATTTCTGGGTCTCGGGCGACCTGGTCCACTGGACGAAGCACGGCGATTACACGCCAGACCTCCACATGACGCCCGGCTACCCGCATCCGCTGCAGCGTATCGGTGCCCCAAAGCTCTATTACGACAAGCTAACCTCGCAATACCTGCTGAGCTGGCACACGCCGAGCGTCGAGGGTACGAAGGACGATCCCGAACGGTATTGGGCAAGCCAGAGGACTCTTTACGTCACTTCCAAAGACCTGAAGACCTTCTCCGATCCTCCGCGGCGCCTGTTTCCCTGGGAAATGGCCACTATCGACGTCATTGTCCGCGCGGCCGGCAACAGGTACTACGCCGTAATCAAAGACGAACGCTACCCGACACCGGAATGTCCGACCGGAAAAACGGTCCGCATCTCATCGGCTTCGAGCCTGGCCGGACCATACTCCGAGCCATCTCAGCCTATCAGCCCCAACTTCCGCGAGGCACCCACGCTGATCCCTTCGCCCGATGGCAAGGCTTGGTATCTGTACTATGAACAGTATCCAGGGATTTCATACGGCGTATCGGTAGCACTGAACCTGAATGGCCCGTGGTACCAGCTATCGGGCTACACCAATGTGCCCGCCTGGAACAAGTATTCGATGCCGCCCAACCTGCGGCACGGTGGCATGCTGCCGATCACACGGGAGCGTTACGACGCGCTGGTGGCAGCGTTCGGAATTGAGAACTGAGGAATCCATGCCGGCCAAGTCCAGGCTGCCGGGTTGAAGCAAAAGGCCGCGCGGCGCGATAGAAGCTTGGTTACCAGTTCGTAATCGACCCGTCGGGCCGCCGGTAAACCGGGATGGGTGCGGAGCGTTCGGTGATCTCGGAAATCAAGTCGGCTCCTTTGGGGTCGAACTCAATGCCGAGACCGGGAGCGTCCCGGGGCCATAATTTACCATTGCGGAAATCCGGCCCTTGGGGAAGATAGGGAGGCTTAGGGACGCTGCTGCATTCCATGAGCACAGGTCCGGAGAACGCAGCGAGCGTGTGGGTCAGCGCAGCCACGGAAATGGGGCCGGTGCCATGGGGAATCAGGCCAATGTTGTGGGTCTCGCAGAGCGTGGCGATCTTCATGAATTCGGTAATGCCGCCGGCGTTGGGGAGGGTAATGCGCGAGTAATCAATCAGCCGCTGTTCGATCAGTTCATTGATGTCCCAGCGATCGCCGAATTGTTCGCCAACCGCGATGGGTACTTTGATCTGGGGCCGCAGTTGGCTGTAGATGGCCTTGTTCTCGGAGCGCAGGGGGTCCTCCACCTCGTAGGGCGCAAAGGGCTCCAGCAGGCTGCAGAGGCGTATCGCATCGGAGAGATCGAGCCGGGTGTGAACATCGGTAAGCCAGTCCCCGTCCTTGCCCACTCCTTCGCGGATCTGCCGGGCCTTCTCAGCTTCCTGGTCGATTGCAAAATGCGGGCGGAACTCCCCGCTCGGCGTGCCGCCGTCGGGGGCGGACCACGGCATATCGAGCGCGGTGCGATAGGCCCGGAATCCGGCTTCGATCACCGCTCGCGCACGCTCTTGCAGCGTGCCGTCACGGGTCACTCCGGTGGAATAGCACTCGACATGCTGGCGCGAAATGCCGCCCAGCAAGTCATAGACCGGCACGCCGAGCGCTTTTCCCTTAATATCCCAGAGGGCTACATCGAGCGCACCCAGCGCGTGCAGTTTCTCACGGCCCGGGGGGTAAAACCAGCCGCGATACATGAACTGCCAAAGGTGGTCGATGCGCGAGGGATCTTCACCAATGAGCATCGGGGCGCACTGGTCCATCATGTCCTTCGAGCCGCCCTCTCCGATTCCCGTGATTCCCGAATCGGTCTCGATGGTAACGATACGGTTGCTCTGATTGAATGTGGGGTTCACGCGCTTCGGCTGGTAATAGCGAATGCGCCGGATTTTCATCTTGGGGATAGGAGCAACGCCCGCTCCGGACGCGACTGGGACTCCAGCCGCAACTGCCAAGCCCGAGCCCAGAAATTTGCGGCGGTTCATTTATCTTCCTTCCAATTCGTCTCGATCCCGTTGCATCCATATTATATGCGTGGCGGTGCCCGAGGGTCGGGGGGAGCGTCAGGCGGCGCCGGGGAGGGGTTTGTTCCAGGAGTCGGCGGATTTGGGCATTTTTGTGCTTTTTGCGGCGGATCGGGCGGAAGCGCGGCGTTCCTCTTCTTCGGAGGGAGTGGGGGCGGTGGCTTGCTCGATGATGAACCGGGCGGCTTTGAACTGGACGCTGGGGGAAGCTTTGTCGTCGCGGAGGATGCCACCGAGAGTCTGGTAGGCGAGGTCGGCGAGGGTCATGGCTCTTTCGCGGAGCAGGAGATCGCGATCGGCGAAGGATTGCTTCAGGGCGGCGGCGAAATGGGGCAGGTCGCGGCGCCAGGCGAAAATGTCCTTGCGGAGAACGTTGGCCAGGGTGACGGCGCCATGGATGGTTCCGCCGGAGGAGATCACGTCGAGGACTTCCTGCTGTTGCGGTGTGAATTCGGGATCGGTCATGACAAGCTCATCCGGCCAACACGGTAGCAGGCGAGCGGGCGCGGGCGAGGTGGAAGGGGATAGGCGGGATGGGCGGAGGCAATGGAAGGGTCAGGGAAAACTTTGAAAGTCTGTGACCGGGGCTTTCGGGTAGGGGGAAAAGCACCGGCGCCAACATCGCCGGCGCTACGGTTGTGCAGGATTGTGCAGATTCGGGGGAAAGCGGGTTGACAACCGGCGCGCAGGCGGAATCGCCTGCCCCACCAGTCCGCCCCACGGTGGGGCGCCCGCGAGGACGGCGGAAGCATCGGCGCGGATCACTGGCCGAAGACCCAGGCGTCGAACAGCCTGGTCACCTCGCGTTGTTTCGGCTTCTTGAGCAAGCCTTGTTCCATGGACTTTTGAAAATCCTCGCTGCTGACGCGGTTGCCCCAATTGTCGCGGGTATAGGCTTTCAGGTTGTTCCAGAACAGAGTGTCGCCGAGCGCGGTGCGGAGCAACGCCAGGAACGCCGCGCCTTTGTGATAGGGCAGGCTGCCTCCGGCCTGGTCCGGAGTCGTCCAGTCGTGGAAGGAGAGCGGGCGATCTTTACCTTTCGACTTCAGATCCTGGTAGATGCTCTGCGAACGGGCGATTTCGGCTTGATAGCGCTGGGGTCCATACTGGCGCTCCAGAAATGCGTCGGCGAGGTAGGTAGCCAAGCCTTCGCTGAGCCAGAAATCCGACCAGCTTCGGATGGGGATTCCGATGCCGAACCACTGGTGTGCGAGTTCATGCGCGAGCAACCAGAGATCCTGGGGCTTGGCAGCGAGGCCCTTGGCGTAAGATTCCGGAAGCAGGGTCAAGCCCACGGCTTCCTGGCCGGTTTGGCCGGAAGCGAAGACCTGGGTGTAGGAATTGCGCGGGTAAGCGCGGCTGGTCGACGCGGCGAAGAACTCCAGCGCCGCCTTGGTCTGGACGAGGACGTCGGCACCGCCCAAAATGCGAAGGGTGACGGGAGGGGCGCCGGTTGGCTTGACGATGGCCTTCCGCTCCTCGAACGGGCCGCTGGCGAAGGCGTAAAGGAACGGCGGCCGCGGGGGACCATCAACACTCCATTGGGTGACGGTGAGGCCGGCTTCGACGCGCTCGCCGACCAGTTCGCCGCTGGCCGCGGTCTTCCATGCGGGAGGTGCGGCAATGGTAAGAGCGAGCGCGGCGGGGTTCTCGATGCGATCGTTCACCGGCATCCAGTGGCTGGTGAAATAACCGGCGGAAGCCCCGGCAGCGGTGATCTCCACGCCTTTGGAAGCGGCCGCCGAATAACGGATGGCCAGCGCCCGGGGTTCGCCGGGATAGGCGGGCGCGTTCAGAACCACGATCAGGCGCTCGCCCTGACGCTCGAAGTAATCCGGCTTGCCGGCTTCGTCCACCGACGACACAGTGAGCTCGCCGGCGTCCAGTTCCAGGCTGACCAGGTTCTCGGTTACGGACTCGAAACGAATCACGGCATCGCCGGTGAGGCGGGCGGCGGCCGGGTCGAGAGTCAGGCGCACGTCGTAGTGTTCAACCCGGTACAGGCGGGGCAGGGGATCGGCGAGGGCGGGCGCGACGGGTGCGGCCGCGAATGCCAGGGCAAGGAAACCCAGCTGGGCGGCGCGTCTCACTTCTTGTTCAGGAGCGCCTGGATTTCGGCGGGCGGATCGAAGCGGTCCTTGGGAATATCGGTGTCGAACTTCACCGTCTCAAAGGTCACCACGATTTCCTGACCCATGGCGGTTTGATGCATCACGTGGGGCATCAGCAGGGGTCCTTCCTTGCGGTAGTCGCCGACGGTGATTTCGGTATCCAAATCGCCCATGGGAGTCTTGACGGTGGTGGAGAGTTTCTCCAGCAGTCCTGTCTGCTTGTCGTAATACTCGGTCACTGGGCTGCCCTGCTTGGCGGTCAGCAGGACGCGGTAGCACTGCTTGCCGTTCACGGTTTCCGCCGCGACGGTTTCCACCTTGGAATAATCGTCGCGCCAATGGGCCTCACCTGCGAATCGGGCGGTGCGTAAGTCCATCGCCTTTTCGTCGCCATCCTCGAGGTGGGGGCCCTGCATCGCCGACAGCGACCAGGCGACGGTGCCGTCGGTGCCTTTTTGGATTTTGCCCAAGCCTTCGATGTCGACCTCGGTGTAATACTTGATCGGCTCGGCATGATAGGAAGTGAGCCTGCCCTTGATGTGCGCGCTGGCGATCTCCATGGTTCCGGTAACGATTTCGTTGTGGTGGCTGTTGTAGGCCGCCAGGCCGCCGGTGACCTCGACGTACTTATCGAGGATGGTTTCGGCCTTGGGCAGATCGTCGGCGGAGCGCGCCGGCGCGGCAGCCGTAAACGAGACCAGCGCCAGAGCGGCCGGCCAGGCGATTGCGATGCGTTTCATTCGGTATCCTCACTTTTTCCGTTGGTCGATCCAATTCACGGCCGCGTCCAGAACCGGATCGTGGCCGGCCAGAAGGGCAGCGCGCGAAGGCGCCACCGCCTCGTCCGGGGTGACGCCATGGCCTTCGAGCGGCTGGCCTCCGGCGGAGATGTAATTGCCCACGGCGTACTGAAAGCCGTCGCCATTGGGGAGCCGTTCGAACAGGGAAGGCAGGGCGGCGCCGGCGGTGCGCGTTCCGAAGATGCGTGCCCGGCCGAGATCCTGCAATCCCCCGGCAAAGATTTCCGAGGTGGAAGCGGAGCAACCATCCACCAGAACTCCCAGCGGACCGCGGAAAGGTTCGGGACGGGGAAAAACTACGAATTGGAGGCTGCTGGCGCGCAGGAACATCTGGCCCAGCCGCAGGCCGGGCCGGTCCAAGAACCAGCCGGCAAGCCCCATGGCCAACGCGCCCAGGCCGCCCGGATTGCCGCGCAGGTCGATCACGAAGCCGGCGCATTCGCGGCAGTCTTCGAGCGCCTGCCGCGTTTTTTGAATCAGCGCCTCCGGGTCGAAGAAAAGATTGAAGCGGAGATAACCGACGCGAGGGGCGGCGCGGTAGGCTTCGATCACCAGGTGCAATGGCGGGAGATTGCCGAGATGGGCCAGCAGTCCCGGTGGTTCGGCCCGGGCGAGCGCCAGGTTTGGCTTCCCGCCGCGCCCGTCCCGAAATGCCACTTCGACGGTTTTTCCGATTTCACCGTTGAGCCGCGCCAGGATCGCCCTGACCTGCATCAGGCCGATTTCGGTTGAGCCCTGAAAGCGGAGGGCAATCTCCTTGAGGGGGGCGGCGACCGGCTGGCCGTCGATGCGTAGGATCTCCCATCCGGGGCGCACGCCCGCGCGCGCACCGGGCGAGGCGGGGGTGACGCGCGTCACCAGGGCATGTCCCTCGACGACGCGGACCTCAAGGCCGGTGCCGCCTTCGGCCTTCTGCGCGGGGCCGATTTCGTTGTAGGTGGAAGCCGGAAACACTTCGAAGTGAGTTTGTTTCAGGCGGCCGAGCATCTCGTTCATGGCCGCGCGGGCCTCGCCATCGTCGGCGGCATTCCGGACCCGCGGCAACAGCTCGTCGTGCACGGCCTGCCAATCTACGCCGTTCAGCTTGGGGTCCCAGTGCTTGTCGCGCACGGTTTTCCAGACGTATTCGAAGGAATCGACGTTGCGCTGGCGTTCGGCGGGTTCGAGCCGGGAGGCCGCACACCCCAAGCCGGCAACGAGTAGCCAGACGCCAGCGGCGCGCAAACCCATGCTTCGAATATAGCGCGGCGGCGGGGTTGGGCTGGCGGAGAGGCTCAGATAGAAGCAAGGAAGGAACATAGCCACCGATGAACACCGATGAACACCGATAAAAGAAAACAGAGGTTTATCTGCGTTCATCGGTACAGGCTGGACGAGTTGCCTGTCCAATGCGACCCGAAGGCGCCTCGCTCCGCAGACGAGCGGGAATGGCTGGATCGCAAGCCCGTGGGCGGCGAGCTGGTTTGATGAGGCGCGGGGAAATCTGGCTAGTCAGTCTCGATCCTACGTCGGGACACGAGCAAAGAGGCGGGCGTCCGGTGCTGATCGTGTCGCCGGAGGCTATCAACCGGGTAACGAAACTCCCCGTGATTCTCCCCATCACGCGCGGCGGCGATTTCGCGCGGACGGCGGGTTTTGCCGTGCCGCTGACGGGCTCCGGGACGAAAACGACGGGGGTGGTCCGGTGCGACCAGCCCCGCACTCTCGATCTGGCCGCGCGCGGCGGCAGGAAACTGGAAAGCATTCCGGACCCGGTCATGGACGAAGTGTTGGCGAGGGTGGGGCCGATATTTGAGTGGGCAGGCGCCGCGCCATCGGCTAACCTGCAAGAGGAGACCCCTGGCAATCTTATGAGCGTTGTTTCAGTCGAGATTCCGAATCGCGAGAGGCTGGCGGCACTGGCGCAGTCCTACGAAGGCGAGATGGTCGCGTTCCTGCGCGAGCTGGTTGCCATTCCGGCGGAGAGCGGCCAGGAAGGGGCGGTGGTGGACCGAATCCGGCGGGAGATGGAGAAGGCCGGTTTCGACGAAGTGCGGGTCGACCCAATGGGCAATCTCCTGGGGCGGATCGGTTCGGGCAAGACCGTGATCGCGATGGATTGCCACACCGACGCGGTGGGCGTGGGCGATCTCAAGGAGTGGGCATGGGACCCTCACCGGGGCAAGGTGGAGGGCGGCTTCATCTACGGACGCGGCAGCTGCGACCAGCGCGGCGCGATGGCCAGTTTGATCTGCGCCGCCAAGTTGATCCGCGCGCTCGAGCTGGGCGGCGATTACACCCTGTGGGTGGTCGGGTCGGTGCAGGAGGAGGATTGCGAGGGCCTGTGCTGGCAATACATTCTGAAGGAAGACGGCCTCGGTCCCAATTGCGTGGTGCTCACCGAGCCGACCAAACTGGGAATCTATCGCGGGCAGCGCGGACGGATGGAGATGGACGTTCACCTGCGCGGCAGGTCGTGCCATGCCAGCGCGCCGGAGCGCGGCGACAACCCTATATATAAGATGACGCGCCTGGTGTTGGAGGTGGAACGGTTGAATACGCGGATGACGAGCGATCCGTTTCCGGGGAAGGGAAGCATTGCGGTGACCGGGATTCGATCGCTCTCGCCTTCGCTGTGCGCGGTTCCGGGGGCGTGTTCGATTCACCTGGACCGGCGGTTGACGGCGGGCGACACGAAGGCGAGCGCCATGGCGGAGGTGAAGGCTCTGGCTGGGGCCGAAGAGGCGGCGATCGAGATTCCGATCTACGATGTTCCCAGCTACACCGGCCTGCGCTTCCCGATGGAAAAATACTATCCCACCTGGGTGCTGGAGGAAACGCACCCGCTGGCGCAGGCGGCGATGGCGACTTTCCGCGGCCTCTGGGACAGGGAGCCGGTGGTGGGCCAGTGGAGCTTCAGCACCAACGGCGTCGCCACGATGGGGCTGATGGACGTGCCGACGATCGGATTTGGGCCCGGCGACGAAGAGTTGGCGCACAGCGTGGGCGAGCGGGTACCCCTCCGCCACCTGGTGGACGCGGCGCAATGGTATGCGGCATTTCCGCTGACGTACCTGAAGCTGGGCCACGGGCGCTGAGCGTCACTGATTCGGCTACAGGGAGTTATCATGACCGCATGCGATTCGTCCTCTTCTTCGTGACCGCGGCACTCGCAATCGCCGGTCAATTTTCGACCTCAATCGGCGACGTATACCCCTTCCAGGTTTCGGCCGTCACGACCGATTCCGCAGGCAACACCTATGTCGTCGGCAGCCGGCTCCTCGTCGATGAGACCTTCACCGGCGCCTTTCTCTCGGTTCTCACTCCGGTGTCCGTGGGGATCCTTCCCGTCACGAGCTTCTCGTTTGAACAAACCGATGTCTTCGTCACCAAGCTCGATCCCACCGGCAAAGTATTGTTCACCGACACCTTCGCCGGCAAGGGCAGCGATTCGGGAAGCGCCATCGCGCTCGACCCAAGTGGAAACATTTACATCGCCGGCAGCACTACGTCGGACGATTTTACTTTGAGCAAGGCGCTCCAAACCCAGCCCAACACCGACGGCACCGGTTTCATCGTCAAGCTCAGCAACGACGGCAGCACGATTCTGTACTCCACTTACTTCGGCGGTACACTCGGCACGACTTCTATTACTTCCCTTGCGACCGATAGTCAGGGCAATCTCTATCTCACCGGTAACACCAGCGCCTCCGACTTTCCGCATACCGCCGGCATGCCCTTCGGGCAAGTTAGTATGTCGCCCCAAGTCTACGGCGCGATCGTGGCAGCCATCTCCGCCGCCGGGGACAAGATCCGCTACTCCGGCGTATTAGTAGGTAACTCGCCGGTCTGTCAGGTTGTAACCGAGTGCCCCGTGCTGACCCTAACCACCTCGGGCGTCGGAATCGCCGTCGACCCGGCCGGAAACGCGTACGTCGCGGGCAACACCAATGCCACCGATTTGCCTACCACAAAGGGCGTGCTCTCGCCGAGCGGCGTGGGCGCGTTTATCGCCAAAGTCAACGCGGCCGGCTCAGGGCTGAGCTATCTAACCTACATCGATTCGGCGGAAAGTCCGAACTCCAATTTCCCCAGCGCGGCCAATACTCTCAACGCGATCGCGGTGGACACGGCCGGGAATGCGTATCTTGCCGGTTCGACCTGCGATCCAGATTTCCCCACCACCCCCGGCTCTGTGCAGCCCGTCTACGCCGGCGGAGGTCCGCCCAATAGCTGTTCGCCCGACGGCTTCCTGGCCAAACTCAAAACCGATGCCAGCGCCATGCTCTGGGCCACTTATTTGGGCGGTATCGACACATCGGTCGAATCCATCGCCATCGACGCGTTCGGAAACGTTTGGGCTACCGGGTCGGATGAATCCATCGTCCTCAGCGCCGTAATCATCGGGGCCTCCACGGTTACCGACGAGGTCTCCACGACCCCGCTGCCAAATACGAACGGATGGTCCACCGGTCCCGAATTTGTGGCCGGTTTGAATGCCGCTGGATCTAAGTTGACTTACTCGGCGCTCTATCCCGCCGGCACCGTCGCCCGGTCGGTCGCGCTCGATCCGGCCGGCCTGGTCCACACTGCTGGAGCGAACGGTTTTATTTCCGTAATATCGCCGTACGCCGGCGCTCCTATGGGGATCTTCGGTTTTGAGAACGCCGCCGGCAGCGAGACGACGGCCCGCCTCTCGCCCGCCGAAGTGATCTCGATCTTCGGCCCCGGCATCGGCCCCGCGACTGCGGTGACCGCCGCTCCCTCCGGCGGCTTCTATCCCAAATCGGTGGCCGGCGTCGAGGTTTCGATCGACGGCATGAACATGCCGCTGCTCTACGTTTCCGCCAACCAGATCAACGCCGTAGTACCGATGGAGATCCCCAGCGAGGCCGCCGCAACCGTGCATGTCACCAACGGCGCAACCACCAGTGCCGATTATCCGGTCTGGGTCGCCGCCGCCGAGCCGCAGGCCTTTCCGGCAACTTTGAATCAGGATGGTACGCTGAATTCATCTTCCAACCCGGCCAGGTCCGGCTCGATTGTGACTTTCTATGCCACGGGGTGGCAATCGGGTTTCGCCCCGCTAGCGGATGGCGAGGTCGCAACCGCAGCCCAGGATAGTTGTCGCGGCAATTGTTCGGCAGCTTCATTAGGGGTTATGTCCGCACCGATCGTATTATATGGAGGAGCGGCCCCGGGTATTGTCGCCGGGGTGACTCAATTCAACCTTCGCCTCGGCACCATCGAGCCCAATGAGGGCACAAACCAGGTCGGCGTCTATTTGAGTAATTCTTCCAGCACGTCAACCGTAACCCAAAACGTTTGGGTGGCGCCGTGAGGGCGCGACTAACTGGTCGAAAAGCGCCACGACGAACGCGGCCCCGTGCCTAATCGTGTTATTCTCATTTTGATAGGGAGCCTGCCACCATGACCCGGACCATCCGTTCACGATTCGATCACGAGGTCGGGGGGATGGTCGAGGGCTGCGTCATCCTGGAAAGACGCATCGTCATCCCACCAGAACCGACCATACGGCGGCTTGGAGTCTACGAATACCTCGTGGAAGGCCCTCCGCCCGCAGCCATGAAGTCGTCGAGTTCCTCTCGTAAGCCGGTGATTGCAGAGCGTGGATCGTACACTCGTTCTACGCCGGATGACCGGAGTGGCGTGATCCGGCGTGTTCCTCCACGATAGTTCACCGGGCGCATTCGAGAACAAGGGCCAGAATGCTATCTTGAATCGATGACCTGGCTCACATGGTCCCTGCTCTCGGCTTTGTTTGCTGCCGCCACCGCAGTCTTGGCGAAGTTGGGTGTGGCCGGGATTGACGCCAACCTTGCGACTGCGATCAGGACTTCAGTAGTCGTAGTGTTTACGTGGGTCCTCGCATTCATGACCCGGCTACCAGCGGGATTCGAGGCATTGTCGAGGAAGTCGTGGATTTGCCTGATTTTTTCCGGCTTCGCCACCGGCCTGTCGTGGCTTTGCTATTTTCACGCCCTCCAAGCGGGTCCAGCTTCACGGGTTGCGCCAATCGACAAGCTCAGTGTGGCGCTCGTCATCGTGTTCGGCGCTCTGTTTTTGGGCGAGGGCCTGACGGTTGGGAAAACGGTTGGTGGGCTGCTGATCGTGGCCGGGGCGATTACGATTGCGATGGAGTAGGAAGCGAGAAGCGGCCAATGCACATCGGCCAAGCCACCGTCCTTCACAGTTTGCGCCCGTTACGCTCCGAGTTTCGACGCCAGGTCGAGCATGTCCGTGGACACAACATCGAAATCGTGGGGGTTGGCCTGGTCGGCCTTGCGTACGGATCCGAATTCATCCGGCCGATGGATGAAGCCGGTGCGTAGACCGCAGCCGCGCGCGGCGATCAGGTCGATGGAGTGGGCGGCGCACATCATCACTTGTTCGGGCTTCAGCTCCAGCAGGCTGACCGCGGTGAGGTAGGCTTCAGGATCGGGTTTGTAATGCCTGGCCAACTCCGCCGAAAGAACGAGGTCCCACGGAAGGCCGGCGTGTTTGGCCATATCGGTGAGAAGCGCGACGTTGCCGTTCGACAGCGGCGCAATGGTGTACTTCTTCTGGAGGCGCGTGAGGCCGGAGACGGAGTCGTGCCAGGGCTTCAGGCGGTGCCAGACGCGGTTCCAGTTGTCCTTTTCTTGCTCGGATAGCCCTTCGATGTGAAATTCTATGAGCAGGTCTTCCAGTAGCGCGCGATTCAGGCGGTCGAGGTTAGCCCAGGGCATTTCACCCTTTCGCACCTTGTCCATGGAAGGCAGGTAGCCCTCGCGCCATCGATCCGCAAACCGAGCCCAATCGACGCTCACGCCCTTGCTTTTTCCCCAGGCCCTGCCTTCTTCGACGATCGATCCGCGCCAGTCGACCACGGTGCCGAACACGTCAAAGACGAGTGCCTTCACCGAATCCAACGCGGGTGCCGGACTCTCTCCGTGCAACGCCACGGCCGCAATACCGGCCCCGGCGGACTTCACAATTTCTCTCCTGGTCATGCCTCATCAGTATACTGAAGGCGTTTGCCGCGACAGGCCGGGCCTATGGGTCCATCAACTCGGGATACGCCGCCGAAACGCGATCGATCTCCTGGGCCTGGCCCGGCGAAAGCCCTTCATCGGGATCCAAACACCAGATGCCGTCGAGCAGGCCCTGGCGGCGAAGGACTTCGTGCACGCCCGCGATCGAGCCGCGAAATCCGTTCGCCACATCGAAGATGGCACCGTTGGCGTCGGTCAGCCGCGCGGCTGTTTCCAGCCATTGGGCGGCGTTCGGGTCGCGATGAATCGCCTCCAGCATGGCCACCGCACGGCGGGTCCAGACGGCCCACTGGCCTAGCAGGCCGCCTACCATGCGGAGACCGCGGAAGGTCGGGATCAAATCGAGGATGATGTGATCGTCGTTGCCGGTGTAGAGTGCAATTTCAGCGGCACGGCCCGATTCGGCCACGCCCCGCAGCACGTCGAGCGTGTGATAGCGGTTGAACGGCGCGATCTTGATGGCGACGACTGAATCCAGGCTGGCGAACCGGCGCCAGAAATCCACGTCGAGCACACGGCCGCCGACCGCCGTCTGCAAATAGAATCCGATCAGCGGCAGTACCTCGCCGATTGCGCGCGCGTGCGCGATCAGTCCGCCGGTGGTGGAGCCGGCGAGCGAGGCGAGGCTCAGCAGCACGGCGTCGTAGCCCAACCGCGCGGCGCATTCGGCCTCACCGAGCGCCTGCGCCCGGGCCCCGCACACGCCGGCAATCTTCACTACCGCGCGCCCGCCCACCTCATCGCGCGCGAGGGCGAGCACCGGCTCGTATAATCCGTGCTCACGAATGGCAAACTGGGTGGTGTGCACCCCCATCGCGATTCCGCCGGCGCCGGCATCCAGATAGTAGCGGGTGAGGCCGCACTGGCGGCGCTCATCCAGCTTGCGCCCGGCGGTCAATGCCAGCGGGTGTGCCGGAATCACGACCCCCTCGCGTAGCCGCCGGCGCCAATCAAAAGGCGCCATCGCGCACCTCGAAATGAGTCGGCTTGTCCAGGGTTGGCAGGCTGGCCGCGATCCACTCCGCCTGCCGCCCAATCAGTTCAGCCGCGGCAACCGAAGGCGGTCCGAGCAATCGGCGGCATAGCGAGGAGTCGTTCAGCAGCGCGGTTTCCGCTTCACGCCCTTCGAACCGCGGCTCGATGCCGAACAGTTCGCCGAACCGCTCCGCGATCGAGCGAACGCGCAACGTCTCGGGACCGGTGACATTCAGGACGAGCGGGGGAGAGGACGTCAGCGCCAGCGCGCGGAGAACCATGGAATTCGCGTCGCCCTGCCAGATGACATTCAGCGCTCCCATGGCGAGCGGCACCGGCCGCCGCTGCCAGACGCTACGGCCGATATCGAGCAGCACGCCATAGCGCAGGTCGATGGCGTAATTCAAACGGACGATCGCCACCGGCGTGTGGTCGCGACTCGAGAAGTATTCGAAGATGCGCTCCCGGCCGAGCACCGACTGCGCGTATTCCCCAACCGGAGCGGGTGGTGTGTCCTCAGTGGCGCCGGAAGTGGACAATGGGTAGACATTCCCGCTCGACAGCGCCACGATGCGGGATCCGCGGAATCGCTCCGCGACCGTGGCCGGCAGTAGGGTGTTGGCGGCCCAGGTCAGCGGCATGTTCCCGGTAGAACCGAATTTCCGGCCGGCCAAGAGCAGCACGTTCGGGCAGTCCGGAAGGCGCGCGACCCGCTCTCGATCCAAGAGATCGCAAGAGATAGTCTCGATGCCCCACCCGGCAAGCTGGTGCTCGGTTTCCCCGGAGGCGAAACGCGAGGCCGCGACGATGCGGCGCGGCACGCCGCTCCGGTCTGCCGCGCGCCGCGCCCGGCGGGCGAGCGAGGGCCCCATCTTGCCGCCGGCGCCCAGGAGTAGCAGGTCGCCCTCCAGGCCGCGCATGAAAGCGCAATCGGCATCGGAGGGGCGCGAGAGTTCGTCTTCCAGACTCAGGATCGAAGTCATTTCGGTCGTCTCAGCCAAACTCCGGCCCGGCAATCGCAAACTGGTGGGCGGCAAGCACCGGACACTGCTTACGTCCTCGGTACATCCGCAGAAAGGGCCGTTCCACGACGAAGCCCATGGATTCCAGCCAGGCGATCCACTCGCGCGCGGAGCACGGCACGTCCACGGCCAACTCCTCACCAGGCTGGCCGGCCAGGCACCGGGACACGATATCCCGAGCCACATTCGCATCTCCGGCCACAACGGGACCGAGTTGCCGGTACAAATAGCCGGGCCTTCCGAAACAGTATCCCAGCATTGTCCCGCCGCGGTGCATCATCCAGGCCAGATCGGGCGCGCGGTGGTAGAAGGATGCCAGCAAAGCGCTATGATCGGCGCCGAAGACTTCGCAGTCGCGGGTGAAAACCTCGGCCAAATCGCCGGTTCCCATGGGGCGTACGTTCTCCGCAAGAGTACCGGAACGGCCGGACGACACCGCGACCTTCGCCCGCACCAGTTCGTATTCGCCGCTGAAGCCGAAGCGCCAGTAGAGAGGCTCGGCGAGGGGTGTGGCATCCAGGCGTACGCAGGATTCGCCCGCCAGAGCAGCAAGCGCGGAATCCAGCAGCCGCGTGCCGACGCCGGCGCGCCGCGCATTGGGATCGACCAGCATCATCGAGAGCCAGCTAAAGCGGCGGCCATAGCGAAGAATCGTTACCGTGCCGACAGGGGTGCCATCGCGCTCGGCCAGCCAGCCGCCTCCGTCCGGAGAACCAAGGAACCCGAGCCAGTCCTCCTCGAGCTGGTTCCAGCGGTTGAGGCGGCAGAGATGTAGGCCGGCTGGGATATCCCCGATGTGCATAGGGCGGATTGTCAAGTCCATAGAGGTTTGACCCAAGGCTCAATCGCCTAATCGTTTTATCACGGCCGTTTCATTTTGAAGCCTGTCGTCGCCTCGGTGTAATCCGCGGCGTAACCGGCGCGCTGAACCGGATGCGTCGCCAGAAGTTCGAACAGTCCTTCCCTGAGATAGGCGGGATCGATGTGTACGCCAACGACTTCACCGATCGTGAGGTACTGGTCGAGTTCAGAACCGTCGGTGCCATGCAACTGGATAATCTGCACCAGCTTGCATTCAAGCGCCGCCGGGGCTTGCCGAACGCGCGGCGGCGTTATCATCCGGCTCGCAGTGGCGTCCAGCTTCGCGAATTCGAATTCGCTGACACCGTGCGGCAGGGCGGCCGATGTCTGGTTCATTTTCTCCGCCAGCGGACGCGTGACAAGATTGCAGACAAATTCGCCGGTCGCCCTGATATTGGATACCGTGTCCTTCCATCCCGACGAGCTGAACATTACCATTGGCGGGTGGTCGCACACCGCATTGAAGAAGCTGTACGGCGCAAGATTCAGGCGGCCTTCGGCGTCTCGGGTCGAAATCCAGCCGATCGGACGAGGCGCCACGATCGCCTTGAACGGATCGTGCGGCAGGCCGTGACCTTTCGAAGGCTCGTAGAAATAGAAGTCCGGCATTGTTTCCATCATATGCAAGGCGCGCGGCAGCTTCCAAGTTCCTGTCGCGCACGCGGATGCGACTCCCGATCCTCGATTCCTATCGGCCAGCGCTATACTCGCTTTGAGCGGTGAAGACGTTCCTTCAATCAAATGCCCGCTCAGTCGGGACGTCAGGAATTGATCTTCACCGCCGCCATCGTCCTCGGTGCGAGGTCCTCAGGCCCGCCAGCCATCCGCTGCCCATCTGCCCCGGCGGAGAGGCAAATTCCCGGAATGGCGCCCGCCCAGACAAATGCAAAAGAGGAAGCGACAGCTTCCCGAGGTGCCGCCGGCGGTGCGAGGCACGCAACCACTTGGGGTTTCCCGGCGCTACGCGAGCGACTCGGCCGGGAAAAGCGGGGGCGGCGCCGGCAGGCTGGCGAGGCCAGTGGCGCCACAGAAAAACCACCCCGCGCGCGGCGCTTGTCTTTGTGCCTCCGCCGGCATCCCTTCGACGGCAGTGGTGAACAGCACGCGGATGCGGCCATCGAGTTCGACGAATTCCGGGCAGGTCACGCGTGGCGAGCCGGGGAGGACCCACTCCGTCAGCACGGCCCCATCGGCGAGCCGCAGTTGCTGTGCGACTCCGGCGCCGGCGGCTTCCGGGTTGTAGAATGCCACCACGATACTTTCGCCGTCCGGCGTGGCCCGTAAGCCGTCCGGCAAGGCCGGCAATGCCGACGGCGGGACCAGCAGCCGGCGCGAGACCAGTTCCCGAAATCCGGCCGTAAAGCGATACCAGGCGATCGTCTTCGGCAGCGAGTCGATATCGATCAGGTCCAGGCACTCGCCGGAGCACCGAAAGTATTTGCCGTTGGAGCACACTTGGCCGCCCACGATTTCCCGCACGGCGCGGGTGGCGCAGTCAAAGTGATAAAGCGCGGCCACCGGATCGCGTACTTGTTCGTGCTTGGTGCCGAACACGAGCCCCCCGGGAATCGCGATGCCCTCGTTGATCACCTCGGGCCGGTTGCCTGGGATCGTAATCCCGGTTTTCGCAATCTCGCCCCCCGGCACCTTGACCAGCACCAGTTCCCGCTCCATGCCGACCAGGCAGATGCCGGGCCGAGTGGTCTCCACGAAAAAGCCGGGGCGCCCCGGCAGCCGAATGCTGGTATTGCGTCGCGTCTCGAGCTCGAGCAGGTTCAGGCTGCCATCGGTCCGTTCCGGCCCGTGTTGAATGGCGACCCACCCCAAAACCGGGGCATCGCCGGGCAAGTTCCGCAGCAGCCGCGGGCATTCGGGCAGGTACCGGAGTTCCTCGGTCGGAGGGCGATACCAAGGCTCCGCAGTTGTGCTTGGCTGAGGTGTCTCCACGGTCGCAATCATAGCATTATGCCGAACGGCGCCGGCGGCTGACCGCCGATGGCCGAGAGCTTCTAAACTACTAACTCCCTGGCGGCGGGTACCGATTTTCGCGCGGGCTGGCGCAAGGGAAGGCAACCGGCCGCCAACAGCTCGTAGACCCGGGGAAGTTCGACCGCTTTCGAATACCAAAACCCCTGGCCGTAACCGCAGCCCAACTGCCGCAGCAACTCGGCCTGCTCGGCGGTCTCGATCCCTTCGGCCACCACGTCGCGGCCGAGCGACTGGGCCAGTTGCAGGATCGATTGAACGATGGCTGCGCTTTCCACGCTGGCGCCGAGGCGGGCCACGAACGAACGGTCGATTTTGATGGTTTGAAACGGGAAGCGTTCCAGGTAGGACAGGGAGGAGTAACCGGAGCCGAAATCGTCCAATTTGAGCCCGACCCCCAGTTGCCGAAACGCCTCCAGCAGGGCGGAGGAGCAATTGGGATCGCTCATGACCACGGTTTCGGTGACCTCCAGGCGCAGCGCACCGGGAGCGAGACCGGCGCGCTCGAGCGCCTCGCAAACCACCGCCAGCAGGCGTCTGGAAGAGAACTGGCGGCCCGAGACGTTCACGCTGACGGCCAGCGACGGGTAGACGCGGCGCAGTTCGGCCATGTCGGCGCACGCCTGAACGAGCACCCACTCGCCCATTGCCGTAACCAGGCCGGTACGCTCCGCCAGGGGGATGAAATCTCCCGGCATGACCAGACCGAAACCGGGGCGCCGCCAACGCACCAGAGCTTCCAGACACCCAATGCGGCCTGTTTCCAGATCGACGATGGGCTGGTAGTGGACCACGAACTCATGCCTCTCGATGGCGGCGCGCAGATCGGTTTCGAGGCGCAGCTCTTCCATTTCCTGGTCAACCATGCTTTTGTCGAATACATCGCTGCCGGCCTGTCCCTGGCCGCGGGCGTGACGCAGCGCCGCCCGGGCCTCGCTCACCAGATCCTGGTCCCGGCCGCCCGGGGAGGAAACGGCAATCCCGATGCTGGCGGTAACGTAAACGATTTGCTGTTCGAGCAGAAAGGGTTGCAGGAACGCCTTGAGCAGGCGCATGGCGATGTGCTGGGCGGTGCCAAGACAGTCCGCGCCGCGCAACAGGATTGCAAACTCGTGTTTATCGGCCCGCGCCAGGGCGGTCATGGCGGCTTCGGGCATGGAGCCGAGCAGGTCGTTGAGGCGCTGGGCGACCGATTTGAGCAGCCGTCCCGTGCGGCCATCGGCGAGGTTGTACGCGACCCGTTCGAAACCGTCCAGCTCAAGCACCAGCAAGGCAGCCGGCAGAACCTCGGTGAGGGCCACCCGCAACTCCTCCTCGATCCAGTTTAAGTTTGGCAGGGAGGTATCGAAATCGATAGTCCGGCGGACGGTGATATCGGTTTGACTCCCGCTGAGACGGACGGGCTTGCCGCGTTCGTCCCGCGCCGGGCCGCCGCGGGTTTCCATCCACCGGTAGCGTCCGTCCTTATGCAGGATACGGTACTCGCACTGGATCGTGTTCCAACCGTTTTCGAGCACGCTGCGAATCTGTTCCCAGACGCGGTCCGAGTCTTCCGGGTGGATGCGTCCGAACCAGTCCTCAGTGCGGTTCGCGATCTCGTCTTCGGCAAAGCCCAGCATGGCTTTCCAGCGCGGCGAGTAGTGAATTTCGCGGGTATCGAAATTCCAGTCCCAGAGACCATCGTCGGCAAAACCGGCCGCGCGGCGGTACATTTCGCTGGTCAGGGGCAGCCCGCTATGAGCCAGGGCCAGGGAGTTTTCGATGCGGGCCTCGGCCTCAGGCAGGTCCAGCGGCTTGGTGAGATAGTCGTTGGCGCCCAGGCGCAGTGCGTTTACCGTGGCCGCCCGGTCGTGTTCGCCTGTCATTACGAGGATGGGCAGATCGGCGGCGGAATAACGCTCCCGCAGCCGTTCCAACACATACAGCCCGGCGACGTCCGGCAGGTGGAGATCGACCAATACGGCGTCGAACGGCCGGACAGCGGCCATTTCCAGCGCTTGAGCTCCGGTGGAAGCCGACGCCACCTCAAAACGGACCAAACGGCGGGTCAAGCAATCGCGGTTGCTTTCATCGCCGTCCACCACCAGAAGTTTAGCTGCTTGTGTCATGCCTATCGTCTTCCCAGGCAGGCGGCTGGCCCGGCCTTAACCGTCTTATCGGCAGCGAGAGGGGAATTATGTAGGGGGAAGCGAAAAGCGGCCGGCTATCGGCTGCACCGGCGCGGTCGATCGCCGAAAGCTCGCCGGCTAAGTGGCCGATTTCGGCATTACGCCACGTATTAAGAAAACCGCTCCCTGGCGGTCGCGGCTCGGTTTCGCGGTTCCGAGCCGCGACCGTCAGGGAGCGGTTGCTCTTATGAAGCTGTGTGCTAAGCCGAAGAGCGGAGTTTATCGAGGAAGTGGAATAAGGCCAGGCCCACCACAGCGTTGAGGCCGCCCTGCACCAGCCAACTTTGCATTTCAAAGGGCGGTTGATGACCCAGCAGGGCGCGCTCCATGACCCAGTACAGGCACTGATGAAAGAGGTAAAAGAAGAAGCAGAGCATGCCGCGAATGATGCTGTGCTCGACGTCGAAACGGACGCTGACGGAGGCGGCAAAGTAACCTACCAGGGTTTTGACAATGCCATACATCCCCAGCGGTTTGATCGTAAGCGAATCCTGGGCGATGCCGACCAGGGCGCCCAGAAACAGACCTCCCAGTTGGCTGCGGCGCATCAGGGCGAAGTAGACCACCACCAGCATGGGCAGCTCCAGAAACTGGAGAAAATGGAAAAACTGGGGGATGTAGACCTGAAAGAGGATGGCAGCCAAGGGGACCAGGATGAGGACGCGTGGGCTGTAATGCGTGGCCTGCCCCTCGCGCTGACTGCTGAGGAGAACCCGGCCGCCGGAGTAATCCATCAGTGGCCGCTCGTTCCGGACTGGGCGCCGGCTGCCTGATTGGCCAGCCGCTCGTTGGGCACGGTCTTTTGGGCGGGCGGAGCCGCGGGCGTGGGAGGCGTGGTGGGCGAAGCCGAGGTGGGCGAAGCGGTAGCGGGCGCGGCGGGAGGGAGAGTGCTGCCCGCGGCCGGCAATTTCACCAGGTCCGGCGGTTTGTAACCCTCGCCATACTTGTGTCCCTGGGCGTCGCCTGCAGCCTTATAGACGGCGCGCAGCTTATCGGCCTCGGTGGGAGTCCCGCCTGCCTCGGCGGCGGCCGCCTCCCGTACAGCGGCGGCATCAGGCGGGGGCGGCGCAATATAAACCGGCTGGTTGGCGATTTCAACCGGGGGAATCGCGCGGTGGACGCCTTCAACAATGATCAGGACCTCATCCAGGCCCCGCTCGATGCCGCTCGGTTCGACCAGGACATCCTGAAAAGGCGAATCGGGATGGACCGACTTTACCACGCCCACCGGAAAACCGCGCGGGAAAATGCGGTCGTCGCCGGAGGTGTAGAACCACTCGCCCACTTCCACTTTCTCGGAGTTCGAGATGTAATCCACCTTACCCATCGGAGACCCTTGCCCTTTGAAGGTCCCGCGCACGCCGCCCTTCTGGGACATCACGCCGGCGGCGAAATCCGCATCGGTCATGAGCAGGACTTGGGAGGCGGTGGGATACACGGCCACCACCTTGCCCACGATGCCATCGGGGGTGACGACGGCCATGCCGCGTTCGACGCCGGAGCCGGAACCGCGGTCGACGAACACAACCTTGGAATTGACGCCGGCACCCGAGGCGATGACGATGGCCGCCAGGGTTTTCGACTGCGTATGCTGCCGGAAGAGGGCCAGCGCCTGGGCGCGGTCGGCCGTATTGAGCTGGTCGCGCAGAAAGATGTTGTCCATTTTCAGGCGGTCGACCTGGGCGCGCAGACTGCGGTTTTCGGCGTCGGCATTGTGCAGCAAGATGTAATTGCGGAAGAACCCGGTGCCCCCGCCGCGCACCGCCTCCAGAAGGCGGGCGAAGGGAGTGATGGCCGTCACCGTCCAAACACGGATGACCGGCACATTGCGGTCGCTCTTCACCTGGATGGCCAGCAACAGCAGTTGGCCGAAGATCACCAGGAACAAGACCGTGATATTGCGGTAGCGGTTAAGAAAAGACTCCATAAACCCGCGCTCAAAACCCTGCCGGGCACGGCCTGCCCGCTTTGTTCTAGTCTATCGAAATCTTGCGCAGAAGCCGGAAATCGCTCAACATGCGGCCGGTGCCCAGCACGACCGAGGCCAGTGGGTCGTCGGCGATCGAGACGGGAAGGCCGGTCTCCTCGCGGATGCGTTTATCCAGGTTCTTGAGCAAGCCGCCGCCGCCTGTCAGGACGATGCCGCGGTCGCTGATATCGGCGCTGAGTTCCGGCGGAGTGCGTTCCAGGGCGACGCGAATGGCGTTGACGATGGTGGCCACGCATTCCGAAAGGGACTCCCGGATTTCGGTATCGTCGATCGTGATCGTGCGGGGCACGCCCTCGATCAGGTTGCGGCCCTTGATTTCCATGGTGAGAGGCTTATCGAGGGGATAGGCCGATCCCACTTCCATCTTGATCGCTTCGGCGGTGCGCTCGCCGATCAGCAGATTGTACTTGCGTTTGAGGTACTGCATGACGGCATCGTCCATCTCGTTGCCGGCCACGCGGACCGAGCGGGAATAGACGATGCCGGACAGGGAAATGACGGCGACATCGGTCGTGCCTCCCCCGATATCCACGACCATGTTTCCGGAAGGTTCCGTGATGGGCAACCCGGCGCCGATAGCCGCTACCATGGCTTGTTCCACCAGGTGTACCTCACTGGCCTTCGCGCGGTAGGCGGAGTCCATCACGGCGCGCTTTTCAACCTGCGTGATTTCGCTGGGCACGCCGATGACGATGCGGGGATGGACCAGGACTTTGCGGCCGTGCGCCTTCTGAATGAAATAATTCAGCATGCGCTCGGTGACCTTGAAATCGGCGATGACGCCGTCTTTCATAGGCTTAATGGCAACGATATTGCCGGGCGTGCGCCCCAGCATCTCCTTGGCTTCCTTGCCGACCGCTTCCACCTCGCCGGTGTTCTTATTGATGGCCACAATAGAGGGCTCGTTGACCACGATGCCCTTGCCCTTGGCGTAGACCAAGGTATTGGCCGTGCCCAGATCAATCGCAAGATCCGAGGAGAAAAGGCTGATGATTGAACGTAAACTCATGAATTCCGGTGTTTTCCGCCGATCAAAGGAAGGGACGCGCTTCGGAGGCCGCCGCCGAGTCCATCAAAATGGTAACACACGGCGCAGGCGGGCAAATTCCGGACGGGAAACGGGGCACGCCGCTGCCCCTGGCGAGAGTTCCTGAAAAGTACCGTAAGGTCCTGATAAGTGTACTGCAATTAGTTTGCCACAACGAGACTATAGTACACAAAGTAAATAACTTTAATACGCGATTAAGTAGCGTTTTTTCATATTTTTAAATTGATTCTAAAACTAATCAGTATTTAAGTACTAGAAAGCATCACTATTTGGATGACAAAACGTCAGTAGATCTGATAGTCTGTACCCGAGCTCCTTACTTATGAAACTACATTTCGCTTTACCTGTTCTCCTGATCGCCACGTTACAGTTCGCGCTGAGCCCATCGCTGCGAGCGGGCGTGGTCACCTTCAACACTGGCAACAACGACTTGGCTTGCACCTTAGGCGGGTCCGAAGCTCCCCAGTACACCGACTGCAAGTCCGACGCGGCCATCGACAACCCGGGAGTTTACGGCGGCATCGGGTTGTACCTCAAGAGCTCCGAAACAAGCGCCGGGGACTACAGTAGCGGCTACTCTCCCGACACATTCTCGGTGACCTTGACCGACACCGGCACGATCGGCGGATCGATATCCGTAAGCACGCCCGTGTACCTGAGCTACGACAACCTTGGCCTCTCGGTCGACAACGACGGCTACATCACGCAGTACGCGGTTACCTACACGCTGGCCGATACCTCGGCTTACCACAACCCGACGGTTGTGACATGGACCGATACGGTCAATGAATCGGGCGATCCGGATAGCTTGCCGGGCCTTTCCGGCGGCGGCGTGGCCTTGACTACGTACGGCTTGTCCAGCGGGGACAGGTATGAGCTGACCGAGACCGTGACGATGTCTTACGTAGTGCCGGGCCACCGCGGCGACGACGACAACTACGTGGGCGGCGGCGGGACTCAGGCGACCATCGCGATCGGAGACTCGCTCACGCTGTCCACGGTGGCGCCCGAACCGGCTAGTTTTGTGTTGGCCGGGGTCGCTCTGGCGGGGCTTGGCTGGCTGCGCCGGAAGCGCGCTTAGGACGGGTCGAAGCGGGACGCCAAGCGAGAGCGTCCGGCTGCCCGTACTGAGCGGATTGCCGAGACACGAGGAAACAGAAGGCTTGAAATAATACAACGCCGGTGAACCCGATAAAAGAAACCAAGGGTTTCATCGGTGTTCATCGGTTTTCTTGTGCCGTCGCGGTTCCCAGCATCGGCATGCCGCGCCGCATGGCTGAAGCAGCGCCGCGTCTCCGCGAAACGGCCCGCCTCCGGGTACGACGGCGGTGGTGAGGCGAGTCCCGCCCCACGGCTGTTATAGTTGGAACATTGTGATCGACGCTAGTTCAGTGCGTCAGGCGGGGCGGTCGCTGGCGGACGTTCACTCCAGCGTAGGCACCTCGCAGGTATCGTTCTGGCGGCGGCTGTTCGCCTTTGCCGGGCCGGCATATCTGGTGAGCGTGGGTTACATGGACCCGGGCAATTGGGCCACCGACCTGGAGGGCGGAGCGCGTTTCGGCTACCGCTTGCTCTGGGTGCTGGTCATGTCGAACGCCATGGCCATCCTGCTGCAGACGCTCAGCGCGCGGCTCGGCATCGCTTCGGCCCGGGACTTGGCGCAGGCGTGCCGCGAAACCTATCCGCGCGGCGTCAACCTCGGGCTCTGGGTACTGTGCGAGATCGCCATCGCGGCCTGCGATCTGGCCGAAGTGCTGGGCGCGGCGATCGGGTTGAACCTCTTGTTCCACATTCCGCTCCTGGCTGGGGTATTGCTGACGGCTGCCGATACCCTGCTGCTTCTTTGGTTTCAGAGCTTCGGAATCCGCACCATCGAAGCCTTTATCCTGGCGCTGATCACGGTCATCGCGGGCTGTTTCCTGATCGAGGTCTGGTGGGCCAGGCCGGTGGCGGCGGAAGTGCTCACCGGGTTGGTGCCGCGGCTGAACGGGCAGACCTTGTATCTGGCCATCACCATTCTGGGGGCGACGGTGATGCCGCACAACATGTACCTGCACTCGGCGCTGGTGCAGACGCGGCGGATCGGCACCGACGATAAGGCGCGGCGGGCGGCGTGCCGCTACAACCTGATCGATTCGGTGGTGGCGCTGAACGGCGCCATGCTGGTCAATATCGCCATCCTGGTGCTGGCGGCGGCGGTATTCTTCAAGCACGGCGTGATCGTCACCGAAATCCAGCAGGCGCACGTGTTGCTGGTGCCGCTACTCGGTACCAGCGCCGCCGGGGTAATTTTTGCCATAGCGCTGCTGTGCTCGGGGCAGTCTTCAACCCTGACCGGAACGCTGGCGGGGCAAGTGGTCATGGAAGGGTACCTGAACTTCCGCATGCGCCCGTGGCTGCGCCGCCTGCTAACGCGCACTCTAGCCATTATTCCAGCGGCGCTGACCATTTATTTTGCCGGCGGCCAGGCGACTTTGGGACTGTTGTTGCTCAGCCAGGCGATTCTGAGCTTGCAATTGCCATTCGCGATCATCCCGTTGGTGCATTTCACCAGCGACCGCGCGCGCATGGGCCCATTGGTCAACCCGCGCTGGGTGAACATTCTAGCCTGGATCACGGCGGCGGTGATCGTGGGGTTGAACCTGCGGCTGGGGTTCCAGCAGATTGGCGACTGGCTCGACGGCGCGGGCAGGTGGCACACGTTGGTCTGGCTGGCAACCGTGCCGACCTCGGCGGCGCTGGTGCTGTTAATGGCGTGGGTGACGGCCGAGCCTTGGATCACCCGGCGGCGTCTGGGCCGCGCACCGGTCATCCTCCCGGAAACCGCCGGTGCCGAAACCGCCCCGGTTCCCACTTACGAACGGATACTGGTGCCGCTCGACCACAGCGCGCTGGACCGGCTGGCGGTGAGCCACGCGGCGGCGATGGCGCGGCAGTACGGGGCCACCCTCTACCTGTTTCACGTAGAGGAAGGCGTCACCAGCCAGATTTACGGCCGCGATGCCTCGACGGCGGAGGTGGAAGCGGGCCTCGCCTACCTGGACGGAATCGCGGCTTCCTTGCGGCACCAGGGAATTGCGGTGGAGACCGAAGTTTCGCACTCCTCTTCGCCCAAGCGGGAGATCGTGGAATACGCCCGCAAGGTGCGGCCGGACCTGGTCATCATGGGCGCGCACGGCCACGGCGGCCTGAAAGACCTGATATTCGGCGACACCATCAACCCGGTCCGCCATCACCTGGAAATCCCCATGCTGATCGTGCGGCCGGGCAAGCGGAAGTAAGAGGCTACGTAACAAGTATGGCCGCCGATGAACACCGATAAACGCCGATAAGAAAATGATTGGAGTTCCCGGTTTCTTTGTTCTTATCCGCGTTTATCGGTGTTCATCGGCGGCCATGAATTTTGTTTTTTCAAGATTTCCGAGCGGTTACCCGATACTGAGTTTCACCTTTTCCGCCAGACCTGTTCCGCTGAAGGGTTTTTGGACAAATCCCGAAACCTGGTGGCCCTTGAATTGCCCCATCGTCTCGGACTCGCTGTAGCCGCTCGATACCAGAATCTTGATGTCCGGGCGAACCTTGCGCAACTCCGGAAGCGTTTCCTCGCCGCTCATGCGGGGCATGCTTAAGTCCAGCACCACCAGGGCGATATCGCCGGGGTGTCTGCGGAGCAGGTCAACCGCTGCCGGGCCGCTTTCGGCCAGCAACACGGTGTACCCGCAGCGTTCCAGGAGTTTCTTCATCATCTCGCGCACCAGTTTCTCATCGTCCACCACCAGCACCACTCCCGATCCCCGGACGCCAGCGCCAGGGGTAGTTGCGGGCCGGTCCACGGCAATTCGCGGGGCGGCGGGAAACAGCACCGTGAAGCAACTGCCTTTCCCTGGCGCGGTAGAGACAACGATGGCGCCATGGTGCCCACGCACGATGCCGGCAACGGCGGCAAGCCCCAACCCCCGCCCGGTGAACTTGGTGGAGAAGAACGGGTCGAAGATCCTGGCCCTGGTGGCCTCGTCCATGCCACAGCCGGTATCGCGTACTTCCAGGCAAACGTATGGTCCCGGCGGCAGGGCGGCGGCCTCCAGGTGGAGTTCCGAATAGCGGGCGTCCACGTCCTGGACACCGGTTCTGATTGCGATCAGGCCGTCGTGGCTGCCGATGGCTTCGGCCGCATTGAGCGCCAGGTTCATGAAGACCTGCTGCACCTGGCCGCGATCGGCCTGGATTGGCGGCAGATTCTCTTCCAGGTTGAGGTGGAGGGCGATCTTCTTGGAAATGGATGTGCGGACGAGGCCGGCTATTTCGGGGATCAAGCCGGAGAGATTCAACGCCTCCACCAGGAACTTGCCCTTTCCCGCGTACGCGAGCATCTGCCTGGTCAGGTGAGCGGCCTGTTCGCCGGTCTTGACGACTGCGTCCAGCAGTTCCGCGGCGGGGTGATCGGGCGAGAGCATCTCCCGGGCCATGCTGGCGTTCCCGATTACGCCGACCAGCAAGTTATTGAAGTCGTGGGCGACGCCGCCCGCCAGCAATCCCAGGCTCTCCGCCCTTTGGGATTCCCGAAGGCGCGATTCAGCCTTCTTGCGCTCGGTGATGTCGACGAACACTCCCACTGCGCCTCGCGAACGGCCGTCTTCGCCCAGCATCGGTGCCGCATCGCCCAACAGGTTCACTGAAGAGCCGTCGTCGAACGCCAGATCGAATTCGTAGTTGCGGACGCGCTGCCCGGTGGCCGCCGCTTTCCGCACCGGGAATTCCCCCAGCCCAGTCTCGATTCCATCCTTCATCGGGCGGATCTTTGGCGAATCCTCGCCGGATGGCGGGGTCTTCGAGAGATTGCTGCCGGGCGGCATGCGCAGCAACTCGTAAGCCGCGCGGTTGCCGGTCATGGTGCGGCACGCGGAGTCGTGAGCCACGAAAATGGCGACCGGGGCGGCATCCATCAGCGCTTCCAGTTCCACCGCGCAGGCCCGCTCGCGGCTTTCGGTCTCGCGCAGCGAGTCCTCGGTCCGCTTGAGCGCGCCGATGTCGATGTTGACGCCCACCCAGCACGTGATCCGGCCCTGCTCGTTGCGGACTGGTACGGCACGAGCCAGAACCGGATGCCACTTTCCATCCACGCCGCGGAAGCGATGCTCCGCCTCCCAGCGCCCTTCCGTCCTCACGCACTCCTTCCACGCCGCCATGGTGCGTTCGGCATCCTCCGGGTGCAGCATCTCGCCCCACCCGAAACTGGAACACTGCTCCTGAGTGAACCCCACCAGCTTCAGAAACGACTCGCTGGCATAGGTGGTGCCGCCATCGGGACCGCACTCCCACAAGCCGAAGTCGATCGACTCGCCAATGGCGCGGTACATTCTCTCGCTTTGCCGCAGCGCCTCTTCGGCCCGCTTGCGATCGGTCAGATCGAGGAGTGTGTAGCCGAATCGAGGGTTTCCCGTAGGCCCGGTCCCCAGGTAGCAGGCTGTCACGAGCAGCCAGCGTTCCAGGCCGTCCGCAAACCGGCGGGCGTACTCCCTCGATACGGCTTGGCCGGTGCGCCGGCTCTCTTCGAAGAGGGCGACCCACAACGGCACGTCCTCTTCCGGAGTGCCGGCTTCGGCTACGGATTTTCCCGCGACCCACTCCCGATCCACTCCGAACATCTCGGCTACGGCCGCATTGCAGGAAACGTGAAAGATCCGGCCGTCGACCATTTCTTCGATTCCCCGCATCACCCCCGGGCTATCGAAGAAACTGCGCAGAACGGCTTCGCTCTCCCGCAGCGCCTCCTCAGCCCGCTTGCGCTGGGTTATGTCCCGGCCATAAAGGTTTGCGTAAAGGTGGCCGGCGACTGGCGCGATGACGAAGGAATAGTCGCGCCCACCGACGTGAATGTCGCGTTCGGCCGGCGCGCCGTGCGCCAGGACTTCCCCGATGGCGCCGTCGAAATCGTCCGGGACCATCTGCCCAACCTGGCAGTTCCATTCGGCCAGCAGCGCGTTCGCACCGGGATTGGCATAGAGCAGGGCGCCATCTTCGCCAACGCGCAGAATAGGCGCCGGATTCTGTTCCGGGAACACGGTGCTCTCCCACAGGGCCTCCTCGGCGCGCCTGAGTTCCTGTTCGGCCTGCTTGCGCGCGGTGATGTCCTCGCTGAAAATGATGATGCCGCCAATCTCGCCTTTTCCGGTGCGCCAGGGGTGGATTTCCCAACGAATCCAGTCCAGCTTCCCATTGGCGCGTGGGAACGGGTCCTCGTCGCATTTTTCCACCGCTCCAGCCAGGCAGCGGCGGTGTACCTCTTTCCAGTGTTCCGGTATTTCCGGAAACACGTCGTAGTGGCTGCGGCCGATGAGATCCCGTTCAGCAAGGGCGTAGTCGGCAATCCATCTCCGGCTGGCCGCCGTATATCGCATTTCCCGGTCGAACATGGCAATGGCAGCCGGCGCATGTTCGACGAAGAGCCGTAGCCGCTCCTCGCTTTCCCGCAACGCCTCCTCGGTACGCTTGCGCCCGGTCCCGCTGCAATAGGCCTCGATCAGTGCCGTGACCACGTCGATCAGTACTTCCGGGGCGACCGGAGATTCCAGGTACGCTTCCGCCCCGCTTTTCAACGATTCCGCGTAACCCCGGCCCGGTTCGCCTCGGCTCGAGATGTGCAGCACCGGAATGGCGTCGGTTCGAGGGTCGGATTTCAGCCGCTTCGAAACCGCAAAGCCGTCCATTCCCGGCAATTCAGTGGCAACAACGACGAGCGCGGGCTGTTTTTGGGGCGCCAGTTGAAGCGCTTCGGCGGCGGTCACTGCTTCGACGATTTCGAATCCCGCCTCGCGTAGGATTCGGTTGCGGGCGCCGCGGGTGGCTGCATCCCCGTCTACGGAGAGGATTGTATAGGGCACGACACCTCCGTCAGATGACCACGGGATCTATTGACATTCCGGGTATGGCCACCCTGGCGGTTCCTGCCCGGCGCCACCGAATCTTACAATTCTAGCTCAAGGATTACTACAAATCTCCGAGTATTAATCTCATCTCGGATAGCCCTCACCGGAAAACGAAAAACCGGCACTAAGTACCGGTTTTTTAACCAAGATTAGAGAGGAAGGAGGGACGGGTGGAGAAGGGAGAGCATGGCTTATACCCGACTGCGGCGATCGGTCCACCGAGCGCGAACTGAGCCGCCCGGAAGACTCCGTGTCCGCCGCGCACGACGGTTTTTGCATTCACCTGATACGCTATGCCGAAACGCGGCCACCACCTATCGCGTAGGGATTGCCAGCGTTGTTTTGGCCGTTGCCTGCAAACACCGCTTCGCCTTTCGGCTGAGTGCCGGTGACGTCGGCGGCCAGCGGGTTTGCCGCCGTCCGTTTCTCGTACAGGCCGGCTTCGTGCTCCTAGCGCATTCCCAGGTCCCGCGTCAGCCGCTTGGTGAGGCGAAAGTCGTGCTGCCCACCCGATCCTCGGCTGCTTCGGTTTCAGGGATCCCCGCTGAATCTGTGGCCGCGGCCGGGGTATTCGCCAGGGCGAATTGAGCGGTGAAGTGAAACGTGCTCCCTTTGTCCACTTC
Organism: Bryobacteraceae bacterium; assembly: GCA_049509915.1. Classification (GTDB taxonomy): domain Bacteria; phylum Acidobacteriota; class Terriglobia; order Bryobacterales; family Bryobacteraceae; genus JBEKYD01. The sequence continues at coordinate 58,377 of JBEKZL010000026.1, forward strand.
GCTGTCCAGCCAGATCCGTCCGCCCATCCTGTTAACCAGCCACGCCGAGATGGCCAGGCCCAAGCCCGTGCCGCCGTATTTGCGGGTGATGGATCCATCGGCTTGACGGAAGGGCTGGAAAAGGCAAGACTGTTTGTCGGCCGGAATTCCGATTCCCGTGTCCCTCACGGCGAAGTGCAGCATGGCGCCGGTTTCCCGCAAATCGTCGACGCTCACTTCCAGATCCACCCCGCCCCGCGACGTGAACTTGACCGCGTTGCCCACCAGGTTCAGCAGTACCTGACGCAGCCGTCCGGGGTCGCCCACCAGACTGTCCGGCGTTTCGGTCTGCACCTTGGTTGAAAGCGCCAGGCACTTTCGCCGTGCCTCCGGTACGATCGTCCTGGCGGCTGTTCCCACGTTTTCGCGCAAGGAGAACGGCATGCGCTCCAGTTCGGTCCGTCCGGCTTCGATCTTCGAGTAATCCAGGATGTCGTTGATAATGGCCAGTAGCGCATGCGCGGACGTATTCACGGTCTCCAGATACTCCCTCTGCTCGGCATCCAGCTCGGTGTCCAGGGCCAGCTCCGTGAACCCGATAATGCCGTTCATGGGAGTGCGGATTTCGTGGCTTACGTTGGCCAGGAACTCGTTCTTGAGCTTGTTGGCAGCCTCGGCGGCAATGCGCGCGTGGCGGAGCTCCTCTTCCATGCGGCGCCGCTCGGTGATATCGACAAAAAACATCAGGCAATGCCGCACCTGCCGGATCTCCACCGATCGAACCCAAATCAGCGCGGTTCGAGGTTCTCTGGGGTTGCGGGTGAACACCACTTCTCTGCCATCGACGCGGCCCCCGGCGTGCACTTCCTGCCGGCATTGGTCAATGGTTTCGACGTCCAGCACCGCAAATTCCCCGGTAGTCTTCCCGATAAACGCCGCCCTTTCCACCCGAAGCTGTTCTTCAAAGGCGCGATTGGCGTCGACGTAGCGGCCGTTGAGATCGAGCAGCGTGATGCCGATCGGTCCGGATTCAAAAATGGCTCGAAACGCCTCCTGGGCCGCCGCCCGTTCTTCCAGTTCCCGGCGGATTCTCAGGTGGGCTTGTTCGAGTTTCGCCGTGCGCTCAGCCACCGTGCGGTCCAGATCCTCGATGCGGTGCGTGGCCTGTTCGGTCAGCAACCATTTCCTGCTCAGGGCGTGCGCTAATTGGATCACTTCGATGCTGTCGAAGGGTTTCTTCAGGATCACCAGGCTGTCGGACTGCCCGAATCGCTTGTGAATATCGCGCCATGAATAGTCGGAATACGCCGTACACACCACCACCTGGAGATTGGGATCCACCTCCCAGATCCGCCCGGTCGTTTCCACTCCGTCCCATCCCGGCGGCATGCGGATATCTACGAAGGCCAGCGCATAGGGGCGGCCCTGGGCCAGTGCCTGCCGCACTTTCTCCAGACCCTCCTGTCCCTGATAGGCCGAATCTACTTCGAACCGGATCGTTTCCATGGGAGCCGCCCCAAACAACAGGGCTTCATCCGCCTCGAGGTCGGTGGCGCCGCGCGGGCCCGGGGCCAGGATCTTGCGCAGGTCCTCGTGAATCTCCTCCAGGTCGTCGATAACCAGAATGCGACGATTTGTTTCCACAACCGCTGAATTCATGCCGCTCCTCTCCGGCTCGCCCGATCCGGCGCCGAGGGCAACTCCAGGACGAAAGTCGCGCCGCGTCCCGGTCCTTCGCTTTCGGCCCAAAGCGCCCCTCCCATCTGCTGGGCGGCTAACGCTTCGGAGTGCAACCCAAAGCCGTGCCCGTCTCTCTTGGTGGTGAGACCCATCAGCCGCTGCCGCGCTTCGGCCAGTTCGGCCCGGGCTTGTACCTTGGCGTTCACCGGGTCCTGCAATTGGCTGGTGCGAGCCACCACCCGCCTGGAATGCTCGTGGTTTGCGCCGGAATCGGCATGTTGGTCGAGGGAAAGATAAAGTTTAAGGGCTGATCCACGAGCTGATAGGCTGCTTTGAGATTGACCTGCGGCCAGTAGCACGCCAGCCGCAGGCATTGATCGAGATTGCGCCCCGTGGACGGCGCGGACAGAATGGCGGCCGCGTCGGCGTCTTTGGGGCCGCCGCCGGCCGCGGAAAGTCCGGTCGCCGGCACGAGGCCCGCCACGGCGGAACGGCGAAGGCAGATCCGTATGGTGGAGAACAACATACCTTTCTCATCGGCCGGCCCGGTGGCGCACGATAGTGCCGAAGGTAACTTTGGAACGGGCCTGGGGGTTAACTATAGTGCCGGGCTGGGTGACTTTTCGCGAGAATGTGCGTGTTATCGAAAGTTAGGATGAGGTGAAATTCCGCTGTTATTGCAGCAACGGCACCGACGGGTGCCGGGCGGAAGGCGCTTCCGGTGGATGGGCCTCTGGAGGATACGCCCCACGGGTCGTCGGGCGACCGCAGCTCCGCCAAAGGCGGCGCCATGTTAGCATTTCCCGGCAGGAGGCTTCCATGAGAATCGGATCCAAAAGGCTTGGTTTCGCCTTCGTCCTCTTGACTTGGGCAGGCGCAAGCTGGGCCGGGAATGTATCCGGCACCGTCGCCGACTACAACGCGGCGAAAGTGCGCCTTGCCAACGGCGTGCTGGTGGTGCCGGCGGGCGATGCCATCTATACCGCGACCTCGACCATTAGCCTAGGGTCCAGCTTCACCGTGACTCTGCCTTCCGGATTTCAGTTTGCGACGGCGCCCACCTTGACGAGCTCCGCGGCGACCTTTACCATGGCCGGCGGCGGCATAGGCTCGCAGAGCGCCACGTTTACGGTGGCGACCTCCAATGTGTCCGCGGCCCAAACGATCGCGCTGGGAACCTATACCGTAAGCGGCGCGACTGCCCTGGAGACAATCACTCCGATAGCCGGCGCGTTGCCCCTGACCATGCAGGCCATTGGGACCGACCCGTCGCCGGTGCCGTTTCGGGAGTTTGCCAGCGATACCGGAATCACGGCGCAACTCGTCGGCGGCAACCAGACCATCGATCTCAATCCTCCCTCGAACGGCACCGAATTCGGTCTGAGCCCTTCGTTCTATCTCACGGCGGTGTTGGCTGCCATCGCAATCGCGCCGGAAACAGTCGATTTTGCCACCCGCACCGTTCCCATTCTGGGCGCCAACGGGCAGACCAACGCCCTGAATCCAGGCGACACCGTGACCGTCGTAATCCCGGGGACGTATGGAGGCCTTGCAAGTTTCTTTCTGTCGAACTACTCGAGCTGCCCAATTTCAGCCTCGGCGGGCACGGTCAGTTCCGGGGGCATCGCTGCTCCCAACGTCCCGATCGGGGCCGAGACGTTTTTTTGCGTGACGGGCAGCGGCGCTCCGATTGAACTGCTCCCCTCGGGTGCTGGCAGCTCCCAGAACGCCTACGGCTTTGCCAACATCGCACTAAGCCCCGGCAGCAGCACGGATTTTCTGGCGACTTCCAACGTCAGCATCGCATACCCCGGGTCGATTTGCTACACCAACAATGGCAGTTCCTGTGTGGTCCCCAGCTTCTTCGTGGCCGCGCCCGTGCCCGCTCTCTCTTTCTGGGGGATGGGCGCGCTGGCGGGGATGCTGCTCCTGTTCGGTGCCCGGATGTTGAGAACAAAACAAGCGGCTTAGTGCTGGCAGGGAATAACCGTGCCGTTCCGGCGTGGCCCCCGGAGACCAGGGGGTTGAACGGAAGCAGCGCCGCGCGAAATGCGAGCTTCGGCGGGGCTTCCCTCGCAGGCTCGCCAGGGACTACTCTATACCTGATGTCCATCAAGCGCCGCACCTTTCTAGAAGGGATCGCCCTTGCCAGCGCCGCCACCGGGGCCGGCGCGCAAACCCCGGCTCCGCCCGCGCCTGCACCGGTTCCCGCCGGGGAAATCGCGTTCCCCCGTGTTTTCAGCGGACGGCACCTTACCGTCATCGCATTTCCCCTAGGCGGCGTCTGCGCCGGATCGCTCAGCCTGGGAGGGCGCGGGCAGCTTCGCGATTGGGAGATCTTCAACCGCCCCGACAAGGGCAACGCGCCCGACTACGCCTTCCCGGCCGTCTGGGCGCAGACGGGCAATCGCAAGCCGATCGCACGGGTTCTCGAATCGCGCCTTCAACCGCCGTTTGAAGGCTCCAGCGGGCTGGGCTCGCGCAATGCGCCCGGGCTGACCCGGCTCGCCTCGGCCGCCTTTACCGGCGAGTTTCCGCTGGCAAGGGTCGATTTCGCCGATCCCAGTCTGCCTGTCAAAGTCTCGCTCGAAGCCTTCTCGCCCTTCATCCCGCACGAACCCGACGAGAGCGGGCTGCCAGTCGCCATTCTGCGTTACCGTGTCACCAATCCCAACGCGGCGCCAGCCAAAGTATCCATCGCCTGGTCCATCGAAAATCCCACCGGCCGCACCGCGGCTGCCGATACCCGCGTCAACGAATACAAGACCTCGGACCGCCTGGCCGGCATTCTCATGACCAGCCCGGAACTGCCCGCCGATGACGCGTTGAAGGGCAGCTTCGTGCTGGCGGTGCTCGATTCCGCCGATGCGCAGGTCACCCACCTGCGCGGATGGGAGCGCGGCCGCTGGTGGAACTCGCCCATGTTTTTCTGGGACGATTTTTCCGCCGATGGCGAGCTCGGTCCCGAGTCGAAAGACCCTGGACCGGTGGGAGCGCTCTCGCTCGGTCGCACCATCGCGGCTGGCGCCCACGCCGATTACACCTTCCTGCTGGCTTGGCATTTCCCCAACCGCACGCCGCGCCGCTGCGGCTGGACCGCCGCCGCCGGCGATGAGGATACCCTCCTCGGCAACTACTACACCACCCGCTTCGCGGACGCCTGGGAAGCCGCTGAATATGCCGCCGCGCACCTGGAAACGCTGGAGAAAAAGACCCGCCGGTTTGCCGCCGTCATGCGCGAGTCCACCATCCCCGCCGTCATCAAAGACGCCGCCAGCGCCAACCTCTCGACCCTGGTCACTCCGGTTGCGTTCCGCACCGCCGACGGCCAATTCCACGGTTTCGAAGGCGCCAACGACCACGCCGGCTGCTGCCACGGAAGCTGCGCGCACGTCTGGAATTACGAAACCGCCACCGCTCATCTTTTCCCGACGTTCGCCCGCTCGCTGCGCGCGTCCGCCTTCGGCTATCAGATGGACCGCGCCGGCGCCATCCGTTTCCGCGAGCGCCTTCCCCACCGCGGCGACAGCTTCGGCTACGCCGCCGCCGATGCCCAGATGGGCCAGATCATGCACGCTTACCTCGACTGGCTGCTGTCGGGCGACACACGTTGGCTGCGGGAAATGTGGCCGCGCATCAAGAAGGCCATCGAGTTTGCCTGGGTTCCGGGCGGCTGGGACGCCAATAAAGACGGGGTTCTCGAGGGCGTGCAGCACAATACCTACGACGTGGAGTTTTACGGCCCCAACCCGCTCTGCGGCATCTTCTATCTGGGCGCGCTCCGCGCGGGCGAAGAGATGGCCCGCGTCACCGGCGACACGGCTGCCGCGGCCGACTATCGCGCCGTCTTCGAGCGCGGCAGCAAATGGGTCGATGCCAACCTGTTCAACGGCGAATTCTACATTCAGAAGATCCGCGGCGTGGCGAAGGACAAGATCGCGCCGAATCTGGCCGGCGACATGGGCTCGGCCAACACCGAAAGTCCCGAATACCAGGTGGGTGGCGGCTGCCTGCTCGATCAATTGATCGGACAGTACCTGGCAGACGTCGCTGGCCTCGGCCCCCTGGTGGAGAGCGCCCATATCCGCAAGACGCTCGAATCCATCTGGCGCTATAACTACAAACGCACGCTGGCCGGCCACGACAACGTGGAGCGCACCTACGTGCTCAACGATGAGCCGGCCCTGATGGTTTGCGACTACGGCAAGGCCGAGCGCCCGCACGTGCCCTTTCCCTACTACGCCGAATCCTGGACCGGGCAGGAGTATCTGGCCGCCGCGCTGCTGCTCTACGCCGGCATGACGCGCGAAGGCGTGGAAGCCGTCGGCAACGTGCGTGCCCGCTACGATGGCGAGCGCCGCAACCCGTGGGACGAACCGGAGTGCGGCCATCACTACGCCCGCGCCATGTCGAGCTGGTCGACGCTCGTAGCCGCCAGCGGCTTCCGCTATCACGGCGGCGAGCGCCGCGTCTCGATCGTGTCCGCGCCCGGCTCGCGCTGTTTCTGGGCCACCGCCACGGGTTGGGGAACCTTCCGCGTGACCGCCGCCGGCGCTATCGTGCGCGTCGACCACGGCACGCTCCCGGTGGCGACTGCCAGCGTCAACGGCAAGAAGTCCGCGCCCAACGCCACCATCGCCGAAGGCAAGGAGCTGGCGATTTGACGATTTTTCGTGGCGTACGCACTCCTGCGACGCACGCCCGCCTTTCGCCGGCATAACTCCAGAGATCGCGGCGCGACGAAGGTTTGGCCGCGGCTCGGTTGGCTGGCTCATCCGTCAGGCGCTGCCGCGGCCGGGCGCGTAGGGTTTTCTCCACAGCTCCCGCTGGTGTGCTAACTGTTTCCAGTCGGCTTGGCGCGGTTCTTCGACCAACAGTACGCGAATCACGCGGGATGGCGGCAAGCACGACGGAGCAAGCGTCTTCGACGCGAGGCGCAGCGGGAACAGACACTCGGAAGGCGCCCGAGCAGAGAAATCGACCTGACCTACTCAGCCCGGAAAACATCAATCGAAGTGGCAGGCCGACGAACCTGCGCCACCTGGTTTCAGGAGGTCGGCACGGCCAAGGACATCCAGTCCCAGTTGCGACACGCCAGCCCCACCACAACCCTTGGCGTGTACGTGCATGAGCTGCCAGAGAGAGCGCGCCTGGCAGTGGAGGCACTCGACCGTAAGCTGTCCAGTGAGCATGGGTGGTGAGCGCGGTGGGACTCGAACCCACAACCCCCGCCTTAAAAGGGCGATGCTCTACCGATTGAGCTACGCGCCCGTGCCGACTTTCAGTTTATCACGGTCAGGTTTTGCTCTAAACCTCCAAACGTTCTGCACAACATTGCCCAACAAAACACTTCAAATCCCAATGTTCTTGGGGTACGCGTTCTGCCTTAAAGTTCACATGCTCTGCCTACTGAGCTACCCTCCCCCGCGATGGAATAGCAGATGCCGCGAGCAACCGCCACCGGGCCAGTTTAGCAAAGGCTGGGTCTGGAACCTATCCCCCGGTATGCCGGCCGCTATACTTGGGCTTGGGAAACGGGATGAACCGGCTGACGCGGCGATTTCTATTCATTGCGGCGGCGATTCTGGGGACCCTCGGCACGGGCACGGTGGGCTTCACCCTGATCGAGCATTATCCGCCCTTCGATGCCTTTTACATGACGCTCATCACCATGACTACGGTCGGTTATGGCGAGGTGCATCCACTTTCGCACGCCGGGCGGGTGTTCAATTCGTTCCTGATCATGTTCGGGGTCACTACCATCTTCATCGCCATCGGGGCCATGACCCAGACCATCATCGAGCTCGAATTCGGAGACGTCTTCAACAAGCGGCGGAATAAACGCATGATCGAGAAGCTCAACCATCACCACATCATTTGCGGCTTCGGGCGGGTGGGACGCGGGGCTGCGGCGGAACTGCAACGCGCCGGCGCGTCCTTTGTGATCGTGGATAGCGACCCGATCCGCGCCGAACGCGCCATGATGGCGGGCATGCTGGCGGTGGCGGCCGACGCCACCCACGACGATAGCTTGCGGCAAGTGGGCGTGGAGCGGGCCCGCGGCCTGGTGGCGGCGTTGGCCACCGACGCCGATAACCTGTTCGTCCTGCTATCGGCCAAGGCCTTGAATCCTGACCTTTACGTGGCCGCGCGGGCGGCCGAGGAGGGCGCCGTGGAAAAGATGCGGCGGGCCGGCGCAAATTCGGTGATTGCGCCCTATGCGCTCACCGGCCACCGCCTGGCGCAATCGCTGCTTCGTCCGCATGTGGTGCAATTCCTGGATTTCGCCACCAAGGACGTGGGAGAAGAGACGGCCATCGAACAGGTACTGGTGGCGGAGGGTTGCGAAATGGTGGGCAAGACCATCCGCGAAATGCAGCTTGGCCGCGACCTCGGGGTAATTGTGATGGCGATTCGCGACTGCCATGGGAAGATGCAATTTAACCCGCCCGCCGATACTCCCATCCAGGGCGGCGATACGCTGATCGCGATGGGCGGGCAAAAGGGCCTGCGATCGCTAGAGGTCCTTTTGGCTGAACCGCCGGGCGCCGGGCGCGGGTGACGCGCTGCCGCTCAGCCGCCATTTTACGCGACCGGAGGCTCTCCGCAGGCATCTAAAGGGCTGTAATTGAATTTACACGCTCCCGTCTGGCACAATAGAACCGATCGGGACTTCCGAATCTAAGGAGTGGATGCAATGGTTCAACTGACCGAAAAAGCCGTAGGCAAAGTAAAAGAAATCATGTCTTCGCAGCAGCCGTCGCCGGCCGGATTGCGGATCGCCGTGGTGGGGGGAGGCTGCTCCGGATTCAGCTATTCGATGGCCTTCGAGAACCAACCCAACATGCTGGACAAGACCTACAGCTACGACGGTTTGAAAGTGTTCGTCGATCAGGCCAGCCTGCTCTACCTGGATGGCGCCGAAGTGGATTATGTCGAGAGCCTGGAAGGCGCCGGCTTCAAGTTCAACAACCCGCAAGTGAAATCCACCTGCGGCTGCGGCAGTTCCTTCCAGGTCTAATCACCTGGCCTGCGGGGTGGGCGTCTAGCGCGGACTTCCCGGCTGATGCCGAACGTCGCCAGGTCGGTCTGTAGGTCCGCCAACACGCCGCTGTATTGGGAGGGCACGGGCGGGTTTTCGGAGCTGAGCACGACCAGTGGACGCTCGCCAAGGCTAGCCGCTGCGCGCGCCTGGGCGGTGCTCGGCGCCCAGGAGGCGATGTCCTGTAAGAGTGCGCTGTGGGCCTCAGGGGGCCTGTGTCAGGTGCCAGATGGTGTTCCATTCCGGCGGTCGCGCAGGGGCCGAGGTCGCAGTTTTCCACTTCGCGGACACAGGCGTATCTTCCGAAACCGACCTCGGGCTTATCAATCGAAGCTTCGATCAACTCGAGACAGGCCAGGAGGGCCGTCCCGCGCTATGCTTCCATGGCGGCCAAGGCGCGGCGCGGCTCGAAGGTGTAGCCGAAGCCGCGGACCGAATGGATCAGTACGGGCGCGGCGGGGTCATCCTCGATCTTCTGCCTCAGCCGGAGCACATAGACGTCCACCGCGCGGTCGGTGATGGCGCGGTCCTGCCCCCACACCGAATTCAGCAGTTGCTCCCGGCTAAAGACGACCCCCGGACGCGTCATGAGGAATTCCAGCAGGCGAAACTCGGTAGCGGTCAGCGCCAGCGGCCGGCTATTCAGGCGCACCTGCCGGCTGGCGGTATCCACTTCCAGGCCGCCGGCTTCGAGCACACGCACGGGGTTGGTCTGGTTGCGCGCCGCGCCGCGGACCTGGAGCTTGATGCGCGCAATCAATTCGCGCACGAAGAACGGCTTCACCACGTAGTCGTTGGCGCCCAGCTCCAGACCGACAATCCGGTCGGTTTCCGACGCCCGCGCGGTGAGGAAAATGATCGGGGTGGCAGCCAACTCCGGGTCCCGACGAATGCCCTTGCAAATATCCAGACCGTCGGAATCGGGCAGCATGATGTCCAGCAGAATCAAGTCCGGCCGCACCTGCCGGCACAGTTCGATGGCGCCTTTGCCGGTCTGCAGGCCCGAAAGTTGAAATCCTTCCTTTTCCAAGTTATATTTCAACAAGGAAAACAAGTCAGAGTCGTCTTCGATGAGGAGAATTTTCTTCATAACCTCTTTATCGGCTCCCGCAAAATTACGCTAACAGCGTTCGCGTTACAGCATCGTTACGAGGCCGTAAATTCAGGATTAAGCTGAGGCGCCGGCAGAGCTGCTTCCTCGGCTGGCAAAGTGAAGAAAAAAGTTGACCCCCGATTGACGTGGCTTTCCACACGAACCACGCCGTTGTGCGACGCCACCAGGTGCTTGACGATGGACAGACCGAGCCCGGTGCCGCCCAGCTCCCGTGAGCGCGCCTTGTCCACCCGGTAGAAACGCTCGAACAACCGCGGCAAATCCTCGGCCGGAATACCGGCGCCGGTATCGCTCACCCAGGCTTCGACGAATTGGCCGGCGGGCCGGACACCTACCGTGATAGTGCCGCCCCGGGGAGTGTACTTGATGGCATTATCGAGCAGATTGCTGAACACCTGCGAAACGGCTTCGTCGTCGCACCAGGCCTCGGTGACGGCTGGATCGATTTCCGACACCAGCCGGATCTCGGTCTTTTCGGCGATAGGCCGCACCTGTTCGACGGCCTGGCTGATCAGCGCCTGGATATTGCGAGGCTCGAATTCCAGGTTTTGGCGTTTTTGCTCGATGCGCGACAGGGTCAACAGGTCTTCGGTCAGCCGCGCCAGCCGCTCGGCGTTGTGACGGATGATGCCAAGGAAGCGCATGTTGTGGTCCGGGTCGTGGAGGGCGCCGTCCATCAGGGTTTCGGTGTAGCCCTGGATGGATGCCAGCGGCGTACGTAGCTCGTGTGACACATTAATGACGAAATCTTTGCGGATTCGCTCCAGCTTTTCCAGTTCGATATGTTCCCGCTGCAATTGTTCCACGGTGCTCTGCAGGTTCTCGGCGGTTTCGTTCAGCGTGAGGGCCAGTTGCCCGAATTCGCTGCCGCCGGTATCGGCCAGGCGGGCGCGGAAGTTTCCCCGAGCCAGCTCCACGGCGTGGGACATGATGGTGGCGAAGCGGCGCGAAATCCAGCGCGCCAGCACCGCCGCCAGCAGGATGGCCGGCAGAAACGCCACGGCCGTGCTTACCAGTATCCGGGTCCGCACCTGCGCCACCTGTCCGTCGATGAGCGAGAGCGGCTCGGCCAGGCGCACCGCTCCTCCGGGTATCGGCACGGCTACGTAAAGAAACGGCACGTGCAGCGTGGCACTGGTACGGATATCCAACCCGGCGCGCCCCGCGAAGGCCGCCATGAGCTCTTTACGGTTGGTGGTGCGATGGTTCTCCATGCGGGCGGCATCGGCCTGGGAATCGGCCACCACGCCGCCATCGTCGCGCACCACGGTGACGCGCGCGGCGGCGGCATGCCCGAGCGCCTGGACGCGCGCCTCATCCACCCGGCCGGGGGCGTTCATGTCGAGAGCCAGCAGGCGCGCCTTGCCGGTCAATTGGTCGGCCAGGGTTCGAACGTAAGCGTCGCGGGCTACTCGGGTGGTGAAGAAGTCCACCGTCACCAGCGCCACCAGCAGCAGACAAAATACGCCGGCAATTAACTTGAAGAAAATCCGGGTCGTCACGAAAACTCCTCGAAGCGATAACCGAAGCCGCGAATCGTGGTCAGATACTTGGGAGAGTCGGGCTGTTCCTCGATTTGCTCCCGCAGGCGGCGCACGTGCACGTCCACCGTGCGCGGCGTCACGTAGCGCTGTTCGCCCCAGACCGCGTCCAGCAACTGGTCGCGGCTGTAGGCGTGGCCGGGATGGGTCAGGAAAAACTCCAGCAGGTTGAACTCGGTAGAGGTGAGATTCAACGGGCGCTCGCCCAGGAACACGCGGCGGCCGGTCCGATCCAAGCGGAACGGGCCGATCGGAAGCGCCGGAGAATCGGCGTCCATCTCGCCGCGCCGTAAATGGGCCTTGACGCGGGCTACGAGCTCGCGCGGGCTGAACGGCTTGGTCATGTAGTCGTCGCCCCCGATTTCGAGGCCCAGCACCCGGTCCACTTCATCCGAGCGGGCGGTCAGAAACAGCACCGGGGTCCGGCCCAGGGTGGGCGAACGGCGGATTTCGCGGCACAATTCGAACCCGTCGACGTCAGGCAGCATCACATCCAGCAGTATCAGGTCCGGCCGCCCGGATTCGAGCGACTTAACCGTGCCCTTGGCCCCGTTGAGCACCTGCGTCTGGTAACCCTGGCGCCCCAGGTTGTACTCCAGCAGTGAAGCCAGCTCGGCTTCGTCTTCCACAATCGCAATTCGCTTTGGCATTCGAAAGCAGCGGGCCGATCAACTTATTGTAACGTCAGCGCCGTCGCGGCGCCGGTCGGTCAGCCACACCACTGCGAATAGTACCAGCACCAGCGCGGCCGCCGCGCCGGTGAAAGTCCACATATTTCGTTTCAGGAAAGCCGGCGCGTCCCCGCCCAGGCTGAAGCCCAGCCAGGCGAGGCCAAAGTAGCGAATGGTTCGCGCCGCCACCACCACCGCGATGAAGCGTATCCGCGCCGTGCGCAGCACGCCGGCGGAAATCACGAACACTTTGAGCGGCAGAGGAATGGGCAGCACGGCCGGCACGAACACGGTAATCAGACCGTAGCGCTGAAACCACTGCCGAAACCGCGCCGGAGTTTCCGGATCGGGCGCCTTGATCCACCGGCTACCCCCGAAGCGAGCAGCCGAAAACAGGCCGAGATTGCCGATCAGCGATCCGGCCACGGCCAGCGTCGCCGCCAGGTAAGCGTGTTCCGGGCTTTTCCAGGCCAGCAAGGTGAGAGATATATCCAGGATCGCGGGAATCGGCAGGCCGGACGATTCCAGGATCGCCAACAGAAACACCCCCACGGGTCCGAATTGAAGCAGCGCAACCGCGAGATGTTTCACAACAGATCCGCGAGGGACTTCTTTAGTTTATAAAATCCGGCGTGGCCCAGCAGGAAGACCACCAGCGCCAATACCCAGAATTTCCACAGAGAGCCCAGCGCCGGCGCGCGATTTTCGAGAAAAACGGCGCGGTACCCGCGTACCAGCACGTAGATCGGATTCTTGGCAAACACCGGCGCAGCCCATGGGGGCAGGGATTGCTCGGGGTAGCAGATGGGAGTGATGAAAAACCAGATCGTCAGCAGAAAGCCGATAATCTGGCCCAAGTCGCGAAACAGCGCCCCCAGCGCTGCCAGGCTCCAGCTTACGCCGGCCGTAAACAGCACCTGGGGCAGAACCAGCAGCGGCAGCCACAGCACCGTAAGCGGCAGGCGATGGCGCGCGAACAGCACCAGGCAGCAATACAACAACAGCGCGAAACCTTCGCTGACAAGCCCGGAGACCACCAGGTTGACGGGCAGCGTCTCCACCGCGAACACCAGCTTCTTGACGAAGTTGCGATGCTCCAGCATGACGCTCGGCGCGCGTCCGGCCGCTTCGCTGAAGGCCAGCCATGGGAGCATGCCCGCCAGAAAGTAGAGCGGGAAGCCGAGCGGACTCGGGTCGCCCGGAAAACGCGACCGCAGTACCGCGCCGAAGACGAAGGCGTAGGTCAGAATCAGCAGCAGCGGATTGAATACGGTCCAGAAGACGCCGCCGAACGAGCCCCGGTAACGCCCTAGAATGTCGCGGCGAACCATCACCCGGATCAAGCCGCGGTTGCGCCAGATGGTGAGCCAGGGATACACCAGCCCGCGCCCCAGCGACCGCAGCAGACGGCGCCGCGCCAGGCTGCCGCGCGTGGCCACGCGCCCCGCGTCTAACCGCGGGATGCCGCCGCGAACCGTCGCCTCCACCAACACGAACGGCCAGCCGCGCTCGTAATACCAGCATTCGCCTTCGCGCATGGGGGAGATCAGCACCTGGTAGCGCCCGTCTTCGGGCGGCAGCTCGAAGCCGATCGAGATTTGCGCCGAATCGCCGGGCGCGAGGTCGCGCTGGGCGTGGACGCGCGCGCCATCCACGATGAGCGTGCCCGTTTCGGCGTCGAAAAGATGGTAGCCAATGGCGAATCCTTCCGAAGAACGCCAAACGCCGCCGGACCGGTTGCGGATGGCGAACTCGACCGTCACCCGAGAGCCGTCGAGATCGGTTCGTCCGACCTCCAACTCCGATTCCGCGTGCTGAAAGCGAATCTGATTCACTGAGTCCGTGGACAGGATAACACCTGGAGCACTGGCGCCGACGAAGGCCGCGAGCCGCGCCTGAGGCGCAATCTGCACAATTCTGCACAACAAGCGCCGGCGATCTTGCCGCCGGTGCTTTTCCCCCTACCCAAAAGCCCCGGTCACAGACTTTCAAAGTTTTCCCTGACCCCACTTTCCCCTTTCTTTCCATTGCCTCCGCCCATCCCGCCTATCCCCTTCCACCTCGCCCGCGCCCGCTCGCCTGCTACCGTG
>JBEKZL010000260.1:0-10491 GCA_049509915.1 Bryobacteraceae bacterium
GTGAACGTGAATACCCAGGCGACTGTTTCCAGTCCACGATGCCGAGTCTTACGCAGCATGCCAACCGTCTTAACCCAGCCGAACACTTCTTCAATTCGTTTCCGTTTCCGCTGACTCACTTGGTAGCCCGCTACCATCTGCCTGAGTTTGTAAGCCAGCGTTACGAGGCGAACCGCCTCCGCTCCCTGCGCCTGAACCGCGGCGAGGCTCTTTTCGAGTTCAATTTGGTCGTTGAGCTTGTCAATAGCGGCAGTGGTTTGCTCTTTGTGATGGGCGTCGTACTCAGCCCCGAACCCGGCCCGGAGCTTTGTCGCATCGCCCGCGAATGCCGGGTCGTCGTAGTGTTCCTTCATCGCCCCCATTACTTGGGCCTCGACGTTCGCCTTCTTCGTGGCCTCGTAGCCCTTTCCGATGACTTCCGTCAGGAGTTGCTGAGAGCGGATACGGTCATTGGTGGCCGTGGTTGTGGATTCGAGGTGAGCCTTCCAGGTAGCCTCCGTTTCGGCGGACGCGATGGACTGCTCTAATTGCCTTGATCTGCGCTTTCTGGTCTTCCGATAGTTGGGTGTGGTGCTTTTCGAGCGCCTTATTGACTTCCTCAATGGCCTTCTGAGCCTCACCGTATGCCCGCGCGAGTACTTGCGCCGCCTCCGGCTGGCCGATGGCCGCGAGCTTTGCCTTGACGGAATCCAGTTGCACCCCAAGGGCCTTCATCCGGTCCTCGAACGGCTTGTCCAGTTGCGAGTTTTCGTTGGCCGCGGTGAGCGCGTCCTTCTTGGTGGTGAGCGCGTTATTGGTTCCCTGGAGTGAGATATTGTCCATCTCGTACCCCAGTTGACGTAGCGCCCCGCGTAGCGTGGCCAGCCGAGAGGATTGATCGGCCGGCGTAGCCTGGTAGGTGACACCCGCCGCCATCGTGGGGTCGCCAGAGAAGGCCCGTGGATCAACAACCGGGTGATCGTGCTGTTGCTGAAGTCGCGTGGACGCCGCAATCATCGCGTTGACTTTCGCGATTTCGGCGCTATAGGCCGCAAGTAGGCGCGTGGCCGTTTCGGTCTGCGCCGCGTCCTTCGACTTCAGGTCGGTAGCCTCACGGATCTTGCGATTGCCATCGTCCGTGATTCCCTCTATCGTTCCGATGAACCCGCCGTGTCCGGTATCGCCGCCGAACTCCTGTTTCAGGTCGCCCGTGCCTGCCTCACCGAATAACTTACGCCAGAAGCCGACGTTCTCTTCCTTAAGGAGCTTATTGAGGTTCCCGAGATCCTTTTCGAGAGAATCGGCCAACTTGTCGGCTGACACGCGCGCCTCATCCAACGCGAGCTTGAGCGTGTTTTGGCGCTTACCCTCTAACTTTGCGATGTCATTGGCAAGCCGATCATTCGCTACCTGGAGTTCATCGTTTGTGAGGTGCAAGGGTTCGTTGAGCGAACGGAACGCCGCCCCGATCTTCCCAGGCGCCTGCTGTATTTCCTTGAAAAAGTCAGCGACCTTAGTGGTAAGGTTTACCACCATTCCAACAGCCGCAGCGGTGCCGAACGCCGCAAAGGCGGATTGCGCAACCTTCCCGAGTCCGAGGGTGTTAACGAGTAACTGGCTCACCGCGCGAGTATTGTTACCGATGTTCCCCTCAAGAATCTTCATCTCCATCGCAGCTTGCCGCGCGGAACCGGACCCGGCGTTGCCAAACTCCTTCAGTCCGGCCTTACCCTTCTCCAGGTCAACGAGCATTTTGGCGGTCCCGGCATTTACGTCGATGGAAATCACCGCGGCCTTGCGAGCCATTAGTCGCCCTCCAAGTTGAGGCTCTCCAGGTAACTCTCCACGGAGTTCTCCAGGTCACGCGCCAAGCCGCGAGCCAATTCAGCCAGGGCAGCGTTTTCGCGCCTGAGTTTTACCATCCCCCTCCACAGCACCGCGGCTTCGATAAATTCGAGGCAGGCGCCGACAGCCAAAGCCGCCCCGATCTTCCAGCCCGCCACCCACCACGCCGCCAAAGCGACAATGAGAATCGTCATTTCGTTCAAGTCCTCTTTCATGCGTTTAAACGCTCGATACCATCGCCATTGCGGGAAAACCGCACCCGATAGCAGGGGCACAGTTTGGCAATTACCTGGTAAGGCATACCAGGTAATCGGCCATTCAAGGCTCGCTCGCCTTTCGTCCACCAATAGCGAGTGGACACTTCGGCCGCGCGGGCATCTCAGATAGAGGCGCCGTGTTTGCGCATCTCGAGAGCTTTCAGGCGATCGAATTCGCGGCGCTGACCGCCGGCGGGCAGGTCCTTTCCACTGTGCGAATGTCGGCGCTTGCCGATCTCGCCCGCGACGTACGCGCGGCGGTACTCGGCCAGACCGTGAGTCGTTATCTCCCAAATCAGGTCGCGCTCCAGCTGCGCCAGCACACTCAGAAATCTGAGGAGCAACTTGCCCATCGGCGAGCGCTCGTTGGTCTCGATTCCTTGGCTGATCACGATCAGGCGAACCCCCACCCGGGCGAGATCCTGGACGTTGCGGATGAAGTCCACCACGCTCCGGCCGAAGCGGTCCGCCTTCCACGCCAGCACCGCTTCGAACTTGCGGGCTCTCGCATCGGTGAGTAGGCGATCGAGGACGGGCCGGCGTGAGCCCTCTTTGCCCCACGCTCGATCGACGTAGTCGATCACGGGCCATTGCATGATGCTTGCGTGCCGATGCAGATCGGCAAGCTGGATTTCACAATTCTGGTCTTGGGTGGACACCCGGGCGTAGACGGCGACGATCATACAGTGTGTATCGGCATGTCCCACGGCCTCCATTTCTCCGCGCCAATCGCGTGTCGCCGGCAAAAGCTCCACCGACCATTCCGAGTGTCCCAAAGACAGTAGGTCATGGGACACACTCTCCCTGTAGTTTCAAACTCTTGGAGCAGGTTTTTGCCTGCTGATGCCTTGGGGATGCCCTCTGCGGCCAGGCCGCGGCAAAAGGGCGCGATATTTCGCTCCCGCAAACTACTGCGTGAATTACTTGCGCGCGCGAGAGCACGCCGCAACGGCCTAGCCGTTTAAGTATCACCTTACGCCTGTGCGCTCCGAATGGTGGCGTTGTGGCACGTTCAGCAGCGGCGCGCCTTGCGAGCGCGCCATGATGCATCGCCGGCGCCACCGCCCGCAGCAAGGTGCACGCGTTTGGTGACGGTCCCCACAAGCGCGCGGGGACATCACCATTTTCAGGGAACGGAAGTGATCAACTGGGCCGCCAAGTTTCCTGAATCCCGACTTCGCGGGCGGCTGGTGGTGGGATGGGAATTTCGCAACAGCTACTGCTGTGCGGCTCGCCCCAATCGACTCGCCGCCATCGCCAACTTCCCGTTTGCCGGCCACACGCTCGCAATCGTCGCGCGATCGGAGTTGTAGGGCAGGGGGCGTAAGAATGGTGCTGCACGCATTCGCTTATAACCACCCGGGGCGGATGGCCCGACCCGTGCAGTGTCAAGTGTTCGTTATCAGGCCAGCAGCTTGCGCACTTCACCTTCCGGATCGTCTGTCATCCGGCAGTTGTTATCGAACACCATCGTCTGGCCCCGCGTCGGATCGAATGGCTCCCACCTCAAGCCTGGCTGGCTGGGATTGCCTGTCCTGGCGAAATTGGCCCAGGCCGTTGCCATCTTCTTCGCCAGTGCCTGAGCTTCCGGCCCGTTGCCGGTGCCCTGCTCGGCGCGCTTGGTATTGTCGAAGCAGAAAGCCAGCTCCGCCGTGTGCCAGGCGCCGGCATCTTCCAGCATCGGCGACTGCCAGGTGAAGTACCACGCGTAGGCGGCCGCGGCCTTCTGATTGCACTTCATGGTGGCCATGCGCGTCACGTTGTTGCGCATCCCGAGGCCGTTCAACCCGCCTCCGCTGCACATATAGGACAGCGTTCGAATGCTCTTCTCCGGATGCGCTTTCTTCAGCCCCGCCACTAGCGCCTTCGCCTTGGCCTCACCGTAATTCTTCGTGAGGGTGGCCAGCCACTCGGCTTCCGTTGGCCCGGAAAGCATCGTGTTGCCTTCCTCGCTCACCGAGCCGAACAACAGCGGTACGTTCTTCGAAATCTCCGGCGCGGCATCGAAGAAGGACCGCATCGTAATGAGGCGGCCGTCGACGGTCGGGCCCGGACCCACCCGCGGTTTGGCGGTACCCGGCGCTGGGGTCGGCCCACCGGCGCCCGCCGGCGGGTTCATCCTGGCCGCGACGGCATTGCCGATCTCGTTCAACTTAGCCCATTCCAGTTCCTGGAGTGCGGCGATGTCCTTGACGCCGAGCTCGGCGATCACCTGTTTGGCGTACTCTCTCGATTCCTCAACGCCGGGAGGATTGCCACCCCCGCCCGACTGTGCCGACGCGCGGTGGATCAGTCCCTCCGCTGAGGGCATCCCGAGTAGCGTGGTCACCTTGGAGCCTCCTCCCGACTGGCCGTAAATCATGACGCAGCCGGGATCGCCGCCGAAGTTGGCGATGTTGTCCCGAACCCAGCGAAGCGCCGCGACCAGGTCCATCATCCCGACGTTTATCGAATCGGCGTATGCCGGCCCGCCAATAGACGACACGTCGAGAAATCCGAGAGCGTTGAGGCGGTGATTGACCGTGACCGACACTACATCGTGATGCCGGGCTATTTGCGCCCCGTCCTGGGAGGCGAGTTCATAGGCCGAACCGAACGTGAAGCCGCCGCCATGGATGTAGAACATCACCGGGCGTTTACCGGTAAGGCTGGGCGTCCAGATGTTCACCTTGAGCATGTCCTGGCTCTGCCAGCCGTCGGTCCACTGCTGAAGGAAAGTCTGTTCGCTCGACCAGTTGTGCAGGCGCTGCGGGCAATTGGCGCCGTAGGTCAGGGCAGGGTACTCACCGTCCCACGGCGCGGCCGGCTTGGCTGGGAGCCACCGGTTCTCGCCCCCGGTATTGGCGCCGTATGGGACGCCTTTGAAGGTCAGCACGCCGTCCTCGACATAGCCGCGCACCTTCCCGTATTGCGTCTTCGCAACGGCCGATCGCGGCGTACTGCAACTCGCCCCCGCAGCATGGACAGTTCTGAGGTCCGAACTGGACGCTGCCCCTGCCAGCGTGGCCACACCTGCTGTGGCCGACAGCAGCGCCTGGCGACGATTGAATCCGCGACTATTTTCCGAATTCGACCTGGACATTTTCTCTCCTCGCGGGGCGCATCCGGCCCGTTCGTTGTGATCGAGCTCGACCCTTGACACAACGGATGTAAGGTGTTGTCTCCACAGCCTGGCGCCGCCGTGGCCGACAAGTAAGATGAGCCGGGCGTTTCCATGTGAGCGACCCGGAACGGATCAGTATACAACGATTCGCACTGACCTTTTCCGAATCGGACCTGGAATCCTTATTACTGTTCCGCGGACGCCTGTGGCGCTACCGGAAATTGTCCGGATTGTTTATTGATCACGCGCTGGCCGGAAATTGACCCATCGCCTTTGGCGTGGGCCTCGCAGGATACCTGGCGATAATCCATACCGCCCGCAACGGGTCAGGCTGCCCCGAAAAGGGTTCGAGGACCTGCGGGCGCCGAAGAACTTCCTGCCCCACCCTTCCGCCAACCGGGGGCCCGCGTCGGCCAAATCCTGGCTTTGTACGAGTGGCGCGTGATCCTATCGGAGCATCATGCGCCCGGAATATTCGTGTCGAGAACGAGATGGGTTGCGGCCCTGCGGGTCACAGCATCAGTCGCCATGGGACTGATGCGAAACGATCCACAAATGAGGACATCGAGATATTCAGCGGCGGGCATAGAGAAGCGAACTGAAGTCCCCGACCTTGGTAACGCCCGGCAAACACGGAATAGCGGGAACGAAAGCTGTACAATGGCTCTCTGTGATTGTCAATTCGGAATCGCGACTCCCCGTTTGCGCTCTTGCGCTGGTCTCACTCGCGAGCTTCCTTTTCGCTCAATCGCCGATCGGCGCCGACGAGATGAGCTTGCACGCTGCCCCCTACTCGCCGTCTCCTGTATCCGGAATCATTCGTACTCAGGTGGAGATGGTGGAAGTCCCGACTGTGGTTCGGGACTCCAATGGCGTCGCGATCGCCGGTCTCAGGCGCGGGGACTTCGAGCTGTTCGACGCGGGCAAAAAGCAGAAGATCTCGACGTTTTCCGTGGAAACCTTCGCGCGCGCCCGGAGTGTCCATCGAAACCAATCCGAACGGCGCGCTTCCCGCGGCTAATGCGGCTGAGGCCACTCCAGAACCGCCCAGGCGATATCGCGTTGATTTTTGACGACCTGAATAGCGACCCCGCAAGCGTGCGGGACGGCAAGACTGCCGGCGAGAAGTTCGTTGCCGAAGCTCTCATGCCCGGCGACCTGGTGGGCATATTCACCACGGCCCTGTCCCAAACCGGCGAGTTCACGGCCGATGTCGCCAAGCTTCGCCAGGAGATCGAGGCGGTCGCCCTCCATACTAAATCTTCGGATGGCCTTCACGAGTGTCCGGTCATTCACGCATACGAGGCATATCTGATCGCCAATCACCTCGATCAGCAACTGCTCGAAGCCAAAGCGGCGGAAGCAGCGCGCTGTTATCACATCGCGGCAATGGATTCGGCCGTACGGGCGGCCGAGTCTAAAGCCGACGTTGTCTGGAAGCAAGTGCGTGCCAACACCGATCATACCCTGCGTTCGATTTCCGAAATCGTAACGGCCGTAGGGAAAATGCCTGGCCAGCGTTTAGTGCTGCTGGCCTCATCGGGGTTCATCAGCGGGGGCGCCGAACTGGAACTGGAAGCCCTCGGCAACGCAGCTTTACATAACGGAGTGATCATTAGCGGCCTGGAGATCAGGGGGCTCTACACCGTAATCTCTGGCGGAGACGCCAGCACACCGGTCATGGCTCGCGGTATGCATCCCGCCGAAATCGCGGTCCAGAGCCGCACGGAGGACGCCAAGGACGACGGATTGGCGGTGCTGGCCTCGGCAACCGGCGGCCGTCTCTTTCGCAACAACAATGACCTGGGCCTGGGATTTCGCCGTCTCGTCGCTGTGCCTGAAGTCCTGTACTTGCTCGGTTTCGCGCCGGGAGGGGCAGCCCTGGACGGCAAGTATCATCCGCTGAAGGTGCGGCTGACCGGCGGCCACCATGGCTCGGTGGAAGCTCGAATGGGATACAATGCGATTTCCAAAGCAGCGCCCGGCGATTCGTCCCGGACTAATCGCGACTATTTCCTACCGGGAACAGACTCGCCCTCCGATGTCGCCGTCCGCACTACCGCCGAGCCGGGCATATCCAATAGCGGCCCCAGGGTCGTCACGAAGGCCTGGATCGACGTGAGCCGGCTCAACTTCGAGAACAAGAACGGCCGCCGAACGCAGAAACTGACTGTGATCGCGGCGCTGCTTGACGGCGGCGGCAATTTCGTCGTCGGCAGACAGGCCGTGGCCGATCTTGCACTGAAAGACCACAGCTTCGCAGCTCTTTCGGCGGCCGGCCTCGCGATCTCGCTCTCGCTCCACGCGCCGTCCGGTTCCTACACACTGCGCGTCCTGGTGCAGGAAGCGCTCACCGGCAAAATGACGGCTGTCAGCAGCCCCATCCGCTTGCCTTAGCGCCCAACCTCAACCCCTTACGACCTCGGCCGCAAGCGAGAGACGGTGCCAGTAGCAAGAACACCTCGGACTGGCAATGGTCCTACTCATCTTTGCACTGAGTTCGATCCTCCAAGCTCCCACGTTGACGATAGCTTAGCTTAGGCCAGAGACGTGGGATTCAACCCCTGCACCGTCAGCTCAGTTCCGAACTTGCCGTCCCTATATACGCCTATTTGGCGGATGTCGGCGAGTTCCGAGCGAATCGTCGCCCACTCGTACAAAGCTGAGTGATCTCGCCGCCCCCAGCGACATCCCAATTGACCCGAACGGCGTTGTGGGAGATAACTCCGGGCCTTGTCGCCCGTCTGCGCGGATGGACGCGTCGGCGCTCCAGTCCTCGGCGAGCGCGCGTTGATCGCTCGCCGTCGAATCGCGGCCGACGTGGCCCGGCGTGATGTAGCCTGACGATCTTCACCGCGTTCGATTGATGGCGGCGGTTCAAGCGTGCGCCGGCACGCGCAGTTCGTGCGCGAGGCGCCCGCGCGCGCCCGCGTCGTTAGCCGTCCATCGCCGCCAAGACGGTGGTGGGCAGTTCTATGGACGGCACCGTGTGCCCGGCTACAAGTTTGGGTTTGGGACTGCGCACCCCTGCGGCACCACGGACCGCTATATCAGGACGGTACCGCCGTCGACTACTATCGTCTGGCCGGTGATGTAGTTGGAGGCATCGGCGGCCAAAAAGACCGCCACACCTTTCAATTCGCCATCCATGCCGCCCCGGCCCATGGGCACGTTGGTGCGCATCAGCTGTCCGGCCTGCTGCCAGATTTTCTCCGTCATGCGGGTGGGAAAGTACCCGGGCGCGATGGCGTTGACGCGGATGCCATGCTTGGCCCACTTGGCTGCCAGTTCGCGGGTGAGGGCAACCAAGCCGCCTTTGGATGCCACGTAACCCGCAGCGGAAA
Organism: Bryobacteraceae bacterium; assembly: GCA_049509915.1. Lineage (GTDB taxonomy): Bacteria > Acidobacteriota > Terriglobia > Bryobacterales > Bryobacteraceae > JBEKYD01. Next base: position 8,529 of record JBEKZL010000260.1, read on the forward strand.
TATCCTGCATGGGCAGGCCGCCTTGAATCGCATTGATGGAAGCGACGTTGATGATGCGGCCGTACTGCTGGCGCAGCATCTCGCGGCCGGCCGCCTGGCAGAACAGAAACGCGCCCGTAAGGTTGGTGTCGAGGACCGTGCGCCACTTTTCCAGCGGCATGTCTTCGGCTGGGCTGCCCCAACTTACTCCGGCGTTGTTAACCAAAATGTCGATCTGGCCGAAAGTCTCCACCGTCTTGGATACTGCGGCCTGCACCTGTTCTGGCTTCGAAACGTCGCAGACCAGACCCTCACAGCGGAAGCCCTTCGCCTGGAACTCCGCCAACGTGGAACCCAGCCAGGGTTCGCGTCGGGCCAGGATTATCAACGACGCGCCGGCTTCCGCCAGGCCTTCAGCGATTTCGCGGCCGAGGCCCCGCGATCCGCCTGTTACCAGCGCGATCCGGTCGGTAAGGTTGAATAGTTGCTTGAGTTCGGGCACGGGCGTCGAGTCCAGTTTAGTCTACAGCCCTTTCGCGCCTGCAGGCGGAATCAACTTGGTACTCTTGCTCAAAGCATGGATGCCGGAGACGTACCGGCAGCGAACCTCCAGCTCAGCGCTTGCATACGCCGCCGCGGCGGAAGTTTTTCGCGGCATGGCGGATTTTCGCTGGTTCTTCCGGTCCCACGGCTGCGAGACGGTTTCCTGGCCACTGCCGTGCCGACCGGCCCAGAGGCTCGAACCGGGGCTTGGGATCGGGGGACGGATTTGAGACCGTGGTCGCCTGCAGCTGCTGCGGCGCCCCGCCTTGCCTTCGGTCACCGCACCCGCTGAGCCTGGCGCATTCGGCGCCGCGTTCGTGTCGATCGGTGAATCGTGGGCACCGCCGGCGCCGCTGCGGGCGCATTCTCCCTGAGCTCCGTTCGCCAGGGCGCGCCAGATGGTACTTTACGGAACCTTGCTGAGTCTTCAAAAAGGCCCGCAAGACGGGCAACGCATTGGGCAAGTCCATGCAATGGGACGAGTTACCCCGCCCAGGTGTATATCAATCGAGCGTTATCAATACAGGGAAACGCGGCGCCCCCACTATCCTCTGATTGCAACGGATCTTCAGGGCCCCTCTGGATGATGATTGATGCACACTTCTTAGAGGCCGCCCAACCGTTTCCGAATCGTAGAGAACGGAATTCCCATTTTCTTCCCGATGGCCCGCGAGCTCATCCCCTGGCGCCGCATCTCCGCCGCCTTGTCGCGGGAGAAAACCACCCACGGCCGGCCGAGGTGCTTCCCCTCGCGGACCGCGCGCGCCAGGCCGGCCTTGGTACGGTCGCTGATGCGGAGTCTTTCCTGGCTGGCAATCCACGCGGTCACCGCGAGCATAAGCTCGCCGGCCGGCCCGGTGGTGCGAAAGTGCGACTCGGTATAGCTCTCGAATTGCACCCCGTATTGGTTCAGGGTCCGCACATACTCGAAAGTCTCGAGTACGCCCTCGCGCGTGAAGCGGTCGAGAGCCCAAACAAGGACCACGTCGAACCGGCGCCGCGAGGCGTCCACAAACAGGCGTTTGAAGGCGTCCCGCTTGGCTGCGCCCTTCGATCCGCTCACGTTGTCGGTGTACGTCTCGACGATTTCCCAGTATTGCCGCGCGCAGTACTCGCGCAGTTGGAAGAGCTGGTTCTCGGTGTCCTGGCCTTTGTCCTTGGTGGACACCCGCGCGTAGACCGCGCACCTCGCCAAAGTCATCATTCGCTATCTTTATCGCCCCGTGATGATAACCTCCCCACAAGAGGAGAATCAGCCATGACCACTCAACCCGCCGCGTCGGTCCAAATCGAGTACGACCAGCGTACAGAGCAAGCATCTAGATCATCATTCTCTTATTAACTACACAATAATGGTCTCGTCCATCTTGTACTTCCAACGAAACACTACCGGGGCTACGTTGATCTCTTCGAAATATTGATGGATTCGATCGATCAGCTC
>JBEKZL010000261.1:0-10459 GCA_049509915.1 Bryobacteraceae bacterium
CCCAGCTCGATGGGCCCGATCCTCACCCGCTTGAGCTTTTCCACCAGGTGGCCGAAATGTTTGAACATCAGGCGAATTTGATGATTGCGGCCCTCGTACAGGCGCACTTCGTACCAGGGATTTTCGGCCGCCCGCAGCAGTTTCAATCCCGCCGGCTGCGTGCGCTGGCCGGAGAGTGGAACCCCGCGGCGAAAGCGTTCTTCCTCGTCGGAGGTGAGCGTCCCTTTGATTTTCACCAGGTAGGTTTTGGGCAGGTGCGAGACGGCCGACATGATGCCGTTCGCCAGTTCGCCGTCGTTGGTGAGCAGCAGCAGACCCTCGCTATGATAGTCCAGCCGCCCGACCGGGTACACCCGCTCTTTCACGCCGTGAAGCAGGTCCATTACCGTCACCCGCCCCTGCGGGTCGCTGGCCGTGGTGACGGTGTTGTTCGGCTTGTGGAGAGCCACGTAGACCAGCCGCTTGGGCGGACGAATCAGCTTGCCGTCGACACGGATATGGTCGCGTTCCAGGTCCGCCTTGCTCCCCAGTTCCGTGACCACCGCGCCATTTACCGCTACGCGGCCTTCGCGAATCATGTCCTCGGCGTGCCGGCGGGACGCTACGCCGGCCTGGGAGAGGATCTTCTGCAGTCTCTCTTCGGCCATCAGTTTTCCCGCTCCGCCGGAGTGGCTTCGGTTGCCGTCTCGGACGGAGTTTCTACCGGCGGGGCTTCTGCCACCGCCGCGGAAGGTTCGCTATCGGCGAACGCCACCCGCCGGATCTCCTCGAATTCCTTCAGCGACGGTAGCTCGCTGACATCCTTCAGCCCAAACTGCAACAGGAACTCCCGGGTCGTCTTGTAGAGGATCGGCTTGCCCACCACGTTCTTGCGTCCCGCCACAGCGATGAGCTTCCGGTCGAGCAGGGTCTTGAGAACGCTGACGCCCTGCACGCCGCGAATATCCATGATCTCCGGCCCCGTCACCGGCTGCTTGTAGGCGATCACTGCCAGGGTCTCAAGAGCCGCCAGCGAAAGCTTGAGTGGCGGCTTCAGGCTCTTGACGAAGCTGCGAACACGGTCGTGGTGCTCCGCCTTGGTGGCCATTTTGTAGCCCCCGGCCACCTCGCGAATGGCCAGCCCATGCTCCGGCTTGTCAAACTCCGCCGTCAACTGGCCGAGCAACTCGGCCACCCGCTCCGCCGGCTGCCCCAGCGCGCTCGAAAGCTGCGCCACCGTGAGCGGCTCCTCGGCCACATACACGATGGCCTCGATCACCGCGCGCAGCTCCACGTCCTCCACCGGCGCCGGCGCCTCTTCTGTCACCCCCGGCAGCAACTCCTCCATCGAAACTGTCTCCGGCGAAACCGGCTCCGGCGAGACAATCTCCGCTGGCACCGTCTCTGGCGAAACAGGCTCCGGCGCGGGCGCATTCTCTCCCACACCGCCGGCTTCGGGTTCGAACTCGGCTTCTTGTCCCAACTCTTGCATCGCGATTTTAGATATAGTCTTTTTCGATGGCTGCCATGGGCTCGTCCGCAGCCATCACCTGATCGAAATGAAGGTTCCGTTCGAGCGCGATTTCGCCGAACAGGTCCTTCTGCGTCACCAGCACGGCGCGCATCTTGATCAGTTCCAACACGGCCAGAAACAGTGCGATCATGGCCCGCCGGCTGGGCTGGCGCTCAAAGACGCGCAGAATAAATACCGGCTTTCCTTCGCCCGCTCGCTGGAATTCGTTGCCGAGGTAGCGCACCATATCGGCCACGGTCACCTCGGCCGCTTCCACATCGTACGTCGGGCGGCCTTTTGTCCTACGTTCCAGTACCTCGCCAAAAGCCTTCACCAGTTCGAATAGGGTCACCGCCAGGCCGGGATCTTCGTCCTCGGCGACGAACTGTTTCATCTGCGGATTGGACCACACGTTTTCTTCGATCAGCCGCTTCTGCTGCAGCATCTCAGCGGCGTTCTTGAAGCGCTCGTGCTCCAGCAGCCGTTCCACCAGTTCCTGGCGCGGATCCTCTTCCGTATCCTCTTCTTTTCCCAACGCCGGATCCCGCGGCAACAGCATTTTGGACTTGATGTGGATCAGCGTGGCCGCCATGTAAACGAACTCCGAGCCCAGGTCGATGTCCATCTCGCGCGCCCGGTCCAGGTATTCCAGATACCGGGCGGTGATGTTGGCGATGGGAATGTCCTTGATATCGATCTGCTGCTTGCGAATCAGGTCCAGCAGCAGGTCGAGGGGCCCTTCATATTTTTCCAGGTGGATGTCTAACGGCGATGACACTAGCTTTCACGATAACACGCCGGAACCCGAAAAATGCACCCTCCAGGAGGCCCCGCGCCCGCTCGAAAATCGTTGCGAACTCCGGTCCCGTTCCCGTCGTACTAGCTATTGTCGGAGGGTTCGGGATGCACCTATGGCACGACGTTCGATATGGGGCGCGGATGCTGCGCGGCTCGCCGGCGTTCTTTGCGACCGGGGTGCTGACGCTGGCGCTCGGCATCGGCGCCACCACGGCGGTTTTCAGCGTCTGCGACAGCTTGCTTTGGAAGCCGGTTCCGCTGCCGGACCTGGATAGCTTGGTTATGGTGGCGGGGGCCGATCCAAACGATCCCAACGACTTGAACACCGTCGCGCCGGCGGACGCGGCCGATATCCAGCGCGACAACACGGCATTCCGGCAGTTCGGCGGTTGGGAATACGGGCTGGCCAATATCGTTGGCGCGGGCAACCAGCCGCTGCGGGTGGAACAGGCGCTGGTGACGGCCAACTTCTTTGAGGTGATTGGCATTCAGCCTGCCATCGGACGCGGCTTTCAGCCGGGTGAGGACCAGCCGGGTCGCGATGGCGAGGTAATCCTCAGCGACGCGCTCTGGAAGCGCTGCTTCGGTGGCGACCCGGCCGTCGTGGGAAGATCCGTGCGGCTGGATGATCGGACATTTGTAGTGACTGGCGTCATGCCCTCCAGCTTCGATTTCCCGCTGGCCACCCAGATTTGGACACCCGTGGCGCTCACCCCGGAGCAGCGGACCTCGCGCCGGCTCAACGCCATGGTTTTGGTGGCGCGGTTGAAGCCGCCGGGCGGAGTCCCTCAGGCGCAGGCCCAAGTGGACAGCACCGCCGCGCGCCTTTCGGCGGCGTATCCGGATACCAACAAGAACCGCCATTTTGCGGTGTGGCCGGCGCGGAAATTCCTGGTGGATCGCGAAACCAGCGACTACCTGACGATGCTGTTGGGGGCGGTCCTGTTCGTGCTGCTGATCGCCTGCGTCAACGTCGCCAACCTGCAATTCGCGCGGGCCACGGGCCGCTTGCGCGAGATCGCCCTGCGTACCGCGCTCGGCGCCAACCGTTCCCGCGTGGTGGTGCAGCTCCTCACCGAAAGCGTGCTGCTCTCGATTTGCGGCGGGGCGCTCGGCCTCGGCTTCGCCAAGTGGGGCATGAGCGCCATTAAAGCCGGGATGCCGACGGAGATCGAACGCTACATCCTGGGTTGGAAGGACATCGCCATGGATACCCGCACGCTGGGCTTCACCCTGCTGGCGGTGGTGATGAGCGGGGTGCTGGCGGGACTGGCGCCGGCGTGGCAATGTTCGCGGCCCAACCTGACCGATTCCCTGAAGGAGGGCGGCCGCGGATCTTCGGCCGGCCGCGGGCGCCACGCGTTGCGAAACGTTCTGGTTTCCGCCGAAATCGCCCTCGCCGTGGTGCTGCTGGTGGGCGCCGGCCTGATGGTGCGCGGCTTCCAGACGCTGCAGAAACGCGGCGACGAGCTCGATCCGGGTACCCTGCTCACGCTCCGGCTGGCGCTCACAGACAACAAATACGAGCAGCCGCAACAGAAGGCAGCGTTCTACCGCGAAGTGTTGGGGCGGATTGCGGCGATCCCGGTAGTTCGCTCCGCTGTGGCGGCCACTGCCATGCCGTATAGCCAACACAACACCGGCCGCGACTTTACCATAGAAGGCCGGGCCATCGAGCCGGGCGACCCGCCTCACGGCATGTACCAGGTGGTGAGTGCGAATTTCTTCGAAACGCTCCGCGTCCCCTTGCGGGCCGGCCGCTTCCTGAACAATGGCGACGGCCCCGAAGCGCCACGCGTGGCCGCCATCAGCGAGCGCATGGCGCGCCGTTGGTGGCCGAACCAGTCGCCCATCGGCAAGCACATCAGGATCGGTGCGCCCGATTCGAAGGACCCATGGTTGACCATTGTGGGAGTGGTGGGCGACCTGACGCACAATCCGTACGACCGCCAGCCGCGCCCCGCCATTTACCTGCCCTATTTGCAGGCGCCGGCGGGATGGATGGACCTTGGGATTCGCACCTCGGGCGACCCCCTGCGCGTGGCGCCGGCTGTGACCGCCGCCATCCGTTCGGTCGATCCGGAGCAACCCATCACCGAGATGCAGACCATGGAGAAATCGATCCACAACAGCGCCATCGGGCTGAACTATATGGCCGTGCTGATGGGCGTTTTCGGGGTGATCGCGCTACTGCTTTCGGCTATTGGGGTGTACGGCGTCATGGCCTACGTGGTCTCCGAGCAGACGCACGAAATCGGCATCCGCCTGGCACTGGGCGCGGCACGGCCAAACGTACTCCTGATGGTGTTCCGGCGCGGCATGCTGACCGCCGCGATAGGTTTGGCCGTTGGGCTGCCCATCGCGTTCGGGTTCGCGCGGCTGATGGCGTCGCTGGTATACGGCGTCACCGCCACCGATCCGGTGACGTTTACCGGAATCACGCTGGCGCTCGCCGCCGCCACCGCCCTCGCCGTCTACGTCCCCGCCCAGCGGGCCATGCGCATCGACCCGATTGTAGCGCTGAGATATGAGTAGCTTTCACAGAGCAACCAAGCCAGCTTAGTACTCCATCGACTGCCGAGGAGGTTCGCCCCTCTCGTATGCCGAGCACCTGCTCACGACATGGGGACCATACGTTCAGCGGACCGAGGAGCGGTTCAGCAAATATGGTAATATCGGCGTCGAGATCGTTGGTGGCTAAGCGTGTCCTTCACCGTCGTCCCGCTGCACAACTTGAATCTGCCTTCAGGAACGACCATTCCGTTTGGCAAGTTCACGATCCAAGATGTCCCTGGCGTTTTGCTCAGTGACGGAATTCTGGAGGCGCTCAGTGCTCACGACCGGGCCAGCGTCCAGCGAGCGACACGGGCCCTCGTATCAGACGATTCGTTCGGCCACCCCGATCCAGAGTGGCAGGGTACGCAGCCAAAGGGCATCCAGCAGCTTCGGTGGGAATCCGCATTACTAGCAAACATGTCTATTTGGGTTGTGATGCCATCGCCGGCTTGCTTGAGCGTTGGTTTTCACGCTCTCACGTTCTTGGCAGGCTCCGCCCTCGACCGCCCGATCTTTAACGGGATTGAGCATGAAACGACACTTTTCTGTCACGAGCGCGATTTTCATAATGTTGTCACGGACAGTGATCTGAGGAAAGCCTCCAGACTTTTCGAGACGCTCTCGACTGTCCCTCGGAAAAATGCAGTATGGCCGGCGCTCCGCGCGTTCTGGGCAGCGCTCACCTCGTATCACGGCGACCTTCGCTATCCACTTTTCTGGCAAGGATTGGAGTCCCTATTCGGGTCGGACCAAGAAACCTACCGGGTCAGCAAGCGCCTCCGCGATCGCATATCGTACTTCCTCGCCGCCAATCCCAAAGACCATCAGGACATCCACGACAAGGTTAAGGCCTGCTATGCCGTCCGTTCCGACATCGTCCATGGTCGTTGGGAGGACAGCCATGAGTTCCACGACGTTCACATGTATACGACCGAGGCAATCGTCCGAACAGTTGTTCGACAGATAGCGGACAGGCCGGGAATGCTCGCCTCGTTTCTGTCGCCCAAAAGGAATGCGTTCCTCGAAACATGGGTACAGTCCGGAGCCTTTACGCCGCCGTTTCCATAACCCCCTTCACCACGCCGCACCCCGAAGATCCTGCGTGTCGCTTGGCCCCTGGCGCCCAACTTGACTGCTTTCTCATCTGATCCGAAACAGCACTTCGTTGCCGGAGCGGGCTTCGACGGTCATGTTCCATTCGAGCGGGTGGGACAGAATCGCCTGGCCGTAAGGGGCGTTGCCGGAGTTGCCCACCGGGGCCATTACGTACCGATAGCCGGCGCGTTTCAGCAGGCGGGCCAGGGCGAACCGCCAGTCCTCCGGTCGGCGAAGGCTGGTGACGCCCGGGGTGGCGAGCTTGCTCCAATGAAAGTCGAGGCCCTGGAGCCAGCAATCGAGCGACACGCCAATCGCCGGGGCATGGGACAGAACCACGGCGGCGTCGATGGTGCGCGGACGGTCGAAATCCACTTCCAGGAACATGCCGCGGCGGACCGGCTCCCAGGTGCGATACCGGGTGAGTGTCAACCCGTCGAAAGCCAGCGGTGCTTCCCATACGTTAGGCTTGGCGCGGAGGGTCCATGCGGGGCTGGGGTCGAGTTGCTCGCCGGCCGAATCGAACTGGACTTCATCGGCGTCCCATTCGTTGGGATAACTGGAGGGAATCCGAAACTGGACGGCCCGCAGGGCTTGGGGCGGGAACTCGAAGCGCCAGTTATAGAAATAATCGGTGGCCGCGTGGGTGACCAGGTAGAACATGTCGGCAAAGCGGTCGCACTCGGCCGATTGCCACGAGACGCGCACGTCGCGGTCGAGGTAGGCGGCGGCCACCTGGTCGAAAGAGAAGATGCGCGCGCCGGGAGGGGTATGGGCTTCGATCATGCGCGCGGCGGCGTACTCGGTGGTGTGGGACTCCAGATAGCGGGGCTCGGGCTCGAGGCGTAGTGCCGCGCGTAGGGGAAACTCGTGCAGGCGAAACGTCCAGGGTGGTTGAAGAGTGTCGAGTACTTGCGGCCAGCAGAGAACGGCTTGAACCCAGAACGCAGCCCAGGCGGCGCGGCGCGGCAGCGCCAGGCCCAGAGCCAGCCATGCGAAGGCTACCGCCGGCATCAGGAAGCGGGCGCCTTTGTTGCTCAACCAGGGCGTCGCCAGCAGCAGGGCCGCCGCCAGGCACAGCCGGCCGGCGCGAGTGCGCCATGCGAGCAACGTCAGCGGCAGTAGAAACAGGACCGGTCCGAAGGTGCCCACCAGGAGGTCGCCGAAAGCCAGTTCCCAGGGCACGCCCCACCATTTCACCGCGCCCAGGGAAGCCAGGTGCGAGGCGAGATCGGTTTCGGTGGCGAGGTGAAAGAACGGATTGGGGAAGAGGCGGTTGCCGAGCGGGGCCAGAGGATTGCCGGTGAGGATGGCGGCGCGCCCCATCCACGGCGCAATCGCCAGCGCGGCTCCGGCGGCCAACGGCACGAGGCTGCGCCAGCGGCGGTGGGCGGCGACGAATAGGCCAGCTCCCAACACGACGGCCGCGCCCGGCATCTTGACCGCGTAGCAGAAGCCGGACGTCAGGCCCGCGGCCACGAGACAGCCGTCGCCGGGCGCCCGGTCCAGCCATTCGAGGAGAAGCCAAAACGACGCCAGCGCGAAGAAAACCAGCGCGGCGTCGCTGTAAGACGACGATCCAGTGAGCCCGGCCACGGGAGCGAAAAAATAGGCTCCAGCGGCGAGTAGCGCGCCGGCACGGCTCAATCCCAAACGCCAGGCAATACGGAGAATCAGGGGCGGCGTCGCGGCAAATAGAGCGAACTCCACCAGTTTCGCGGCCGAGTGGCGTCCGAAAGCAAACGCCATGGTGAACAGCATTTCCATTCCCTGCGGCACCAGGTCGAAGAAGGTGATCCGGTCGGGAAAAGCTCCACGGCGGACGTACTCGGCCGGAAGACCGAGATGATAAGTGAAGCCATCGGGCCAGGTTTCGGGCGAGAGCGCGTTGACTAGATACCAGGCCGCGTAGGCGAGAAAAGGCAGGGCAAGAAACACGGAAGAACAACCAACGGCAAACATGCCGCCTCCACGTGTGGCGAGAGCGCGCGATCGCCGCGCCCAAATAAGCGCTGCCAGGGGTGCCGCGCCCACGGCGAGATAAACGGGCCAACCGCCGGCGCCACAAGCCAATACGACAAACACTAGCAGGCTCTCGACGGCGGCGCCCACCGCCAGCTCGATTTCCCAGGGCGCGGTAAGCCGACGTAACGTCAAGACCCCCCACGCATAAGCTGAAGCGATGGTGAAAACACCACCCAAGAGAATGGAGAACAGCGCGGGCACTGGACTTAGAGCAGCGTCGTATCGATACCGGACGAAATTTCCATGCGGGGCGGGGCGGCGGCGACATCGCCGGGATGGGCTGCGTTCAGGAAAAGCCGCAGCTCGTCTTCGGATCCGTCGAAGAAGCCGTCCACCAACTCCCGGACAGCGGCGCGCCGGGTGGCGTCCCGGGATGCTTGCGGGGCGTACAGGAAGGCGCGTCCGGACTTGCGGCGCGATAGTTTGCCTTTGCGCACCAGCCTTTCAAGCACGGTCATGATGGTAGTGTAGGCTAGCGGGCGAGTGGCCGCCACGGCGGCGCGGACGTCTTTCACCGACGCTTCGCCGGCGGACCAGAGCGCGTTCAGGCACATCAATTCGAGCGGCGGGGGAACGTCGCGAGCGGTTCTTGGCATCATTTCTCCTCCAGCGGCAGCGCCGGCTGCAGGGCCGCGAGAAGTTTGCTGCCAAAGGGAGAATCCACCGGAGCCGGGCGCGCCCCGGGAACTGCGTTGGCAGCGGGTGTCGGCGCCGGAATGGGGGCGGCTGGCGGCTGGGCAGGCAAGTAGCGGTCCATCTTCAATACTGGTCGCTCAAGGGCGCCGTTGTAGGCCGTGAAGCAGCCGTCCACCTGGCGGTCGCTCTCGATCAGCGCCCGCATGCATTCCATCTTGGAGTCCATGTCGTCGAGGTAATGCAGCAGCAGGGCTTCGGGAAACATGGGCAGCTTTGGGGAACCGAATTCCAGGTGGCCATGGTGGCTCAGAATCATATGTTCCACCAGGGAGCGAAGCGGCGGCGGAAAGTTGGGCAAGCCACGCAATTTGTCGGCCACCATGCGCAGGGCAATCTGGATGTGCCCGATCAATTGCCCTTCGGTGGAATAAGAGAAGCCGCGTTCGTAGTTCAACTCGTAAATTTTGCCGATATCGTGCAGCACCACGCCGGCGAGCAAAAGATCGCCGTCGACGATGGGATAGTGGGGTGCGACGATGGAAGCCAGGGCGCAAAGCGACAGCACGTGCTCCAGGAGCCCGCCCAGGAAAGCATGATGGATTTGCTTGGCGGCCGGGGCGCGGCGATAGCGCTGGGCGATATCCGGGTCATCCAGCAGGGCGTCGAGCAGCCCTCTCAGGTGGGGATTCGCGAGGGCCGCCACGCGGGCGCGCAACTCGCCCCACATCTCGTCCGAATCTCGCCGGGAGGAAGGGAAATAATCGCTATAGTCGACTTCGCTGTCGTCCATGCGGCGCATCTTGTGCACGGTCAACTGCGGGCGGTTGTGAAAAATCTGAATGAGTCCCTTGACCTTGACGAAGTCGTCGCGATCGAAGGCGTCAACCACTTCGGCGACGTTATCCCACATCTTGGCGTCGAGCTCGCCAGTGCGGTCCGCCAAAAGCAGAGAGAGATAGATCTCGCCGGTACGCTTGGTGCGGACCTCTTTGGAATGCACCAGAAAATTGGCGGTGACTACCTTGTTGGGTTCCAGCTCGTTTACATAGGGAGATTTCATTGCTTGATGGGCGTAGCGGCTGGCGCGGGCGCCGGGGACGACGCATCGGACTGCGGTTGGTCCTTCCGCTCCCCCAGTTGCGAGGTATCGACATCGGGCCGCTTGGCATTGGTGTCGACGGTTCCGGGGATGGGAATGAACAACAGGTGTTTGCGCTTTTTGTGTTGGGCCGCCACCTCTTCCTTGGTAGTAGTTTGCGGCTTGAGCTGGGCAATTTCATGCCAGCGGGTATCCTGGCCCGGAGCGGCCCCGGTGTCGATGTAGCCGTCTTTGACTTCTAAAAACGACGCCTGGCGAAGCTTGGTGAGATAGGGCCGCATACGGGCGGCGATCTGCGGCTCGGACAGCTTGTCCTGGATGGCTTCCTTCACTTCGTCGAAGGTTGCCTGGCCGGCTTCGTAGCGCTCGTCCACCTTCAGAATGACGAAACCCTGAGGGCGCCGAAAGGCATCGGTGACGTAGCCTTTTTTCTCCTTGAACACCACGTCCTCTATATCCTTGGCCAGCACGCCCCGGCTGTAAGGAGGGAGTTGGCCGCCATTGCGGGCGGTTTCCTGATCGTCGGAATTGGCCTGCACCAGTTCGGTAAACTTCTCGCCCTTGCGCGCGCGCGCCACCAATTCCTTGGCCTTCTTCTCGGCTGCCGCGGCCTGTTCGGGAGTCTTGCCCTCGGTGGAGATCAGAATCTGGCTCAAATAGATCTGTTCCTTGCGGACGTACTCGGATTTGTGCTCCTCGTAGTATTTGCGCAGGTCGGCTTCCGGGATGGTGACGTGCATGCCGATTTCCTGGCCCAC
>JBEKZL010000262.1:0-15196 GCA_049509915.1 Bryobacteraceae bacterium
TGGCTCTGGTTGTACTTGTTCAGCACGCTGGTTTTGGGATTGTCGCCCATGCGGCAGGTGCCGAGCTCGTGAATGCTGTAGCCGGGCGGATTGTAGCGCTCGCTGCGCGACACGGGCTCCCAGCCGGCGGCATGGAACAGCTCATCGATGGTATCGGCCGCATCCTTGGCCAGGTTGCGCTCGTTATCGGAATCCTGGGCAACGATGTGCAGCACCGGTATGCCCCAGGCGTCCTTGACGTCCTTATTGATGCGGACGTGGTTTTCAAAGCGCGCCACGCGTTCGCCGTAGATGCCGCCGGATACGCAGGAGCCGGCGTAGCTGGCGAGCTTCTTCTGCAACTCGTCGCCATAAGCCGCGAAGTACTCGGGATGGGCATCGCCGCCGCTCGAGATGCGCACGCAATAGCCTTTGATGAAATTGCGCTTTTCGGCTTTCTTGAGGTTGCGGAAGCGCGGCATGAACGTGTTGCCGCCCATCAGGCCCTGCGGCGCCTTGCCGTCGCGCGCCTCGGGAACCGAAGCGACAACGTTGATGCCGTAAATCTGGTCGATCAGGTAATGCCCCATCACGCCGCTGGAATTGGCGATCCCCGAATTGAGCAGCAGGCGCGTGCTTTCCAGACACCCGGCGGCGAGCACCACCACGCGCGCCTTGACGTGCATCTCGCGGCCGGTGTGCCGGTCGACGAAATGCGCGCCGCTGGCGAGGCCGGTATTCGGGTCGGTGGAGATTTCGCGCACGATGGCGTTGGGAACGATATCGAGCTTCCCCGTCGCGAGCGCATCGGGCAGCAAAAGGTTCAGGGAGCTGGCCAGGCCGTCCTGGCCCATCGAGGAACGCCCCTTGGAGCAGCCGATGCCGCGGGCCGTGGCCAGCTCGATCACCTTCCGGATCGTCTCGCTATCGGCCGGGTAGGTGCTCTCGACGAAATTGCCGTCGGGGAATTGCGGCCAGCCCTCTTTTCGCCCGGTGACGCGAAAAATGGCCTCGATGCGCGAGTAGTAGGGATCGAGGTCGGCCAGCGCGATGGGCCAATTGTCGCCGGCGCCATCGATTTCGGCGGCCTTGAATTCGTAGTCGCTCAGGCGGAAGCTTTCGCGGGCCCAGAACAGCGAACGGCCGCCGAGAAGGCGCACCCGCACCCAGTTATACGGTTTATCGGGATCGTAGGTGTAAGGGACTTCGCGTTCATCCACCCATTGGTTGGCGTTGAACTCGTTGGCCTGGTAGATGTGGGGATGGCGGCCTGGCTGGCCGAAGCCGCGGTAGGGCAGCTCGTAAACGGGTTTGACCACGCGGTCGCGGGCAAGATCCGCCTGCGGACCGGCGTTGAGCATCAGGCAGGAGATGCCTTTCAGGGTCAGGATATTGGCGGCCATGCCACCGGAATGGCCGGAGCCGACGATCAGCACGTCGTATTCTTTTTCTTTTGCCGCCACGCGTTCACCCCTTCGCTACCGGATCGATGGGAAGCCAGTAGAGCCCGCTGCCGCCGCCGAATCCTCTGCCGCGGCGCCTGCCCGAGGCGGCATCGGACGCGGCCCACTCGCGCGAGTTCTCCGTGGCGGCGCGAAAATCCCGCTGCGCCTGCGCCAGGAAGTGGCGGAGCGGATCGCGCGGCAAGTCCTCCGGCCAGGGAATTGCAACCAGCAGAGGGCGAAGGATGGCGTCCGCCTGGCGGTCGTCCAGATCGGCGAAGGATTTTTCGAACTGCTTTCCGGCCTGGGCGTTCAGCGCATGGAGACCGTTGCGGTAGAGCAGTTGGCGGTCGGGCGGGGAGACGCCGAGGAGAAAATCGAGGAACTCGGGCGCACCGGCTTCGGGCGCTCCCGGATGGCCGTTGATGGGAGGTTGGAGGAGACTGCCGAGACGTCGCAGGGCGGCGAACTGGTCCGGGGTGAAGAAAGCGGGCGCGGTGGGCTCGGCCGCCAGATCGGCGGCCGTGGTCTGTAATGGCGGAGCGGCCTGGCCGGCGCGGGACTGGCCGGGCGGAGGGGCCGGCGGTGCAGCCTGTTGTGCCGCCAACGGAGCGGCGGGCGCGGCGGCGATAGCCTGAAGAAAACGTCTGCGTTTCATGAGTCCTCTTGAGTGCGGCTTGCAGAATTATACTACTCGGACACTCAAGGTCCAAAATGGGAGTGGGGACGCTTTAGCGGCGATGTGGCGTACGACAAGGCGTTAAGTACCCGATTTCGGAGTTACGGCCTCGGGGTAAGAGACCGCTCCCCTGGCGGTCGCGGCTCGGCCAAAAATGTCGAGACGAATCTGACCTCGGAACTCTCCTGATGTTCTGGAATTTGGGTTGAGCCGGGCTTCGAGTTCGTCGGCGAACGGCCGGGCTGGCGCCCGGCTGGACCGGTTGACAACCGGTCCGCAGGTTGAACAACCTGCCCCACAGAAAACGAAATGCCGAGGCGAGATCAGGAGTTCGGAAGGTATCAGGCGGCGTCGGGAAGGGGTTTGGTCCGGGAATCGGTGGATTTGTGCATTTTTGTGCATGTTTTGGCGGTTCGGCGTTCCTCTTGTTCGCTCGGAGTGGGGGCGGTGGCTTGTTCGATGATGAAGCGGGCGGCTTTGAACTGGACGCTGGGGGAAGCCTTGTCGTCGCGGAGGATGTCGCCGAGGGTTTGGTAGGCGAGGTCGGCCAGGGTCATGGCTCTTTCGCGGAGGAGGAGGTCGCGCTCGGCGAAGGCTTGCTTGAGGGCGGCGGCGAAATGGGGCAGGTCGCGACGCCAGGCGAAGACGTCCTTGCGGAGAACGTCGGCAAGGGTGACGGCGCCATGAATGGTGCCACCGGAACAGATCGCGTCGAGGACCTTTTGCTGTTGCGGTGTGAATTCGGGATCGGTCATGAGAAGCTCATCCGGCCACCACGATAACAGGCGAGCGGGCGCGGACGAGGTGAAGGGGACGGGCGGGACGGGTGGGAGGCGATGGAAAGAAAGGGGAGAGACCGGGCAGGAAAGATTTTGAAAATTTGTGACGGGGGGTTTGGGGGAGGGGGGAAAGGCACCGGCGAGCAGACCCGTGGCGCTACGTTGTGCAGAATTGTGCAGATTCTTGGGGAAAGCTAGTGGAGTGTCCCGAAAATAGGTGGGCAGGTGCGTGAAGGGGAAGGCCGCCTGAAAGGCGGCTGCAGCCACGATTGGCTGCCCCACTCGTTGTGCAGGATTGTGCAGATTTTGGGGGAAAGCGGGAGGCCAGCTTGGAGGCCGGCGCGGCGGAGCGCTTGCTCTACGAAAGCAGCCAATTGCGGGGCAGACCACTAAAAACGATGGTCTGCCCCACGGTGGCCTGCAGCGGGTCAGC
This sequence comes from Bryobacteraceae bacterium, assembly GCA_049509915.1. Taxonomy (GTDB): domain Bacteria; phylum Acidobacteriota; class Terriglobia; order Bryobacterales; family Bryobacteraceae; genus JBEKYD01. The sequence goes on from JBEKZL010000262.1 coordinate 3,313, forward strand.
TCATTTTCCTGGACGGTGCATAACAGGCTATGCAGGACTCACGCCGGGAGGAGTCCCGGCGTGGCAGACTAAGAGTCCGCTCCACGAAAGAGGGGCTTGACGGGGCCTAAGGTTTCAGGGCGATGCCGCGGGCCTCCAGGGTGCGGGCGGTGGCTCGATCGAGATTGGCGGCGGATTCGGCGCAATCGGCGCGGGCGCGGACTTCGCGGGCGCGGGCGGCGATGAGGTCGGTCTGACGCTGGAGGACCAGGAACACGGTGGTAGTGCCGGCCTGGAACTGGCGCTGCTCGCTGGCGTACTGCTCTTCGGCGGAGCGGCGCGCCAGCACGGCGGCGTCGAAGCGGAGTTGGGCGTCGGTGGCGGCCTCCAGGGCATTGCGCACGTCGGCTTCGATGGCCATGCCGATCTGGTTCCGCTGGGTTTTCAAGCGGCGCGCCTCGGCGGCGGCGGTGGCGGCCTGGGCGATGGCGGTGCGATTGCGAACTGGGAGAGAGACCTGGACGCCGACCTGGACGCTGGGAAACTTGCCGGAGGTCAGATTGCTCATCGACTGGCCGTAGCCGCCCATCAGCGACGGCACGGCGCCGAAGCCTCCCGGGAAGAAGACCGCCAGCGGACTGGCCGAAAGGGAGGTATTGCCGGCGCCCGCCAAGCCTTGGGTGGAGAGGTTGGCGAAGGCATCGATGCGCGGCTTTTCCGCTTCCCGCGCGAGTTTTTCGTCAAGAAGATTCACGCCGCCGGCGATGGCGTTCTGGGCCAGTTCCGGCCGCGCCGCGAGAGCCTGTTTGATGGCATCCTCCCAGGCCGGCAGCGGTGCGTGCGGGTCCGGCGCGGTCTCCGGCATTAGCGCCGTGTTCCACAGCGGATCGGCGCGGTCGGCCAGCATGAGCGATTTCAAATTGTTCTCGGCGGCAGCGAGCGCCTGCCGCGCCAGGAACAGGCCCTGCTGGAAAGTGGCCACCTGGGTCTGGGCCGCGACGGCGTCGATGGGGGCCAGAATGCCCTGTTCGGCCTGGCGGCGATTGCTGTCATACTGGCGCTCGGCCAGTTTCACGGCTTCGGCCTGCACCTGGAAGTTCTGCCAGGCGTAGTCCAGTTCCCAGTAAGCCTGTATGGCCTGGGTGACCACTTCGATGGCGCGCTGGCGCAATTGCTCGGCGCTGAGCTGGCGATTCTTGCGCGCCACCTGCAGGCGGTGGCGATTCTCGTCGAACCGCAGCCCGCGCCAGAGCGGCTGGGTGAGATTGAAATTCAACTGGGTGGGGTAAAGCGGATTGAGGGTGGTCAACTGGTTGTCGGTACGCACGCTCTGGTTGGCAATATTGACGGTGTAATTGCCGCCCCACGGGGACAGGCCGGCGAACTGCGGCGTGCCGCTCCAGGTTTCGGTGGTGAGCTTGCCATCGGCGCTGCCGCCCAGAATGGAAGTGACCGGCGCAACCGCGCGCACATGATAGGCCTGGAGGCTGGCGACCGGGTCGTAGGCGCCCGCGGCCCCGCCGATGGCGAAACCGGCTTCCTGCAACTCGATGCGCGAGATCTCAATATCGGGATCGTTGGCGAGCACGCGCTCGATGGCGTCCGGCAGCCGGATGGCGGTCTGTCCCACAATGCCGGCGCGCGGCGTCAGGTTCACCTCGCGGAGCGGCTCCACTTGCACGGCGGTCTGCGCGAACAGGCTGGCGGACAGGCTGGCGGACAGGGTGAGCAGGGTGGTAGCCAGAACGGCGCTCTTCTTCCACAACCGCGAGACGCGGCCGGCGGCGAACCAATCGCCGAGGTCTTCGAACAGGGAATAGAAGACCGGAACGGCCAGCAGGGTGAGCAGCAGGCAGAGCGATTGGCCGCCCACCACCAACACGCCGATGGACCGGTTGGTGGCGGCGCCGGTACCGCGGGAAATGACCAGCGGGGCCATGCCCGCCACCAGGGCGATGGTGGTCATCAGGATGGGCCGCAGGCGGTCGCGATTGGCCTGGATGATGGCCTGGTAGCGGTCCATGCCCTGGGCGCGCAGGCCGTTGGTGTGATCGATCTGCAGAATGGCGTTTTTCTTGACGATGCCGAACAGCAGCAGCAGACCCAGGCCGGAGAAAATGTTGACCGTCTGCCCGGCCAGCAGCAGCGAGACGATGCCGAAGGGCACCGCCAGCGGGAGGGTGAGCAGGATGGTGACGGGGTGAATGAAGGACTCGAACTGCGCCGCCAGCACGATATACATGAAGATGAAGGTCAGCGCGAAGGCCAGGGCGAAGTAGTAGCCGGTGCGGGCCAGTTCCCGGGATGCGCCGGTGAGGCCGGAGCGGTAATCCGGATCCATGCCGATCCCGGCGGCGAGCGTGTTCAGTTGTCCCAGGATGGCGGACTCCGAGCCGCCGCCCACCACGTTGCCGGTGAGCGTCACCTGGCGCTGGCGATTGATGCGATTGATGGAGGAAGGCCCGGTGCCGGGGGCGATGCGCACCACCTCGTCCAGGCGGACCGATCCGACTTTGGAAGAGGGAACGGTCATCCGCGCCAGCCCCTCGGTGCTGCCGCGAAACCGCTCCTGGGCGCGCACCACTACGTCATATTGATCTTCGCCGGCGTTGAAGGTGGAGGCGGTCTGGCCGGCCACCAGGGTATTGAGCGCGCTTTCGATGTCCATCGCCGAAACGCCCAGGTCGGCGGCGCGGGGCCGGTCGATCTCGAGACGCACTTCCGGCTTGCCGCCGCGCAGGGTGGAATCGGCGTCGGACAGGTTGGGGATGGTGCGCATCGCGCCCAGCAGTTTGTCGGAGTATTGCGCCAGCTTGTCCAGATCCGGCCCTTGAATGAAGTATTGGATGTCGGCATTGCTCTGGTTGCCGCCCACGGTGCTCACCAGTTCCACCCCGGTATGAATTTCCGGCGGAAACTGGCGCATCAGGGAGCGGGTGCGCTGCATGAGCTCCTGCTGCGAAACCCGGCGCCCGGCGATGCCGGTAAGCTGGACGTAAATGGAAGCGTTGTTGACGCTTCTATCGGCGCTGCCGCCGGCGGTCATCAGGGTGTCCTGCACGCCCGGCAATTGGCGGATATCCTGGGCGATCCGTTCGGCCACGTTAGTGGTTGTGGCCAGCGAACTGCCCTCCGGGGTGCGAATCAGGACGTTGTACTGGGATTGATCGTCCTGGGGCAGGAAGTTCTTGCCCACGAAAGCGAACAAGGGCACGGTGGCGAGAATCATGGCAGCGCTGATCGCCACCACCGTCTTGCGATGGGCCATGGACCAGTGCAGCAGGGTGGTGTAGTGGGTATCGAGGAATTTGAAGATAAACGATTCCTTGGAACTGCGCACACCCGGCGCGTGCTTGGGCGCGCGGATGAAGCGGGAGCAGAGCATGGGCGTGAGGGTGAAGGAAACCAGCAGCGACACGGCGATGGCGAACGACGAAGTGAAGCCGAACGAGCTCATGAAGCGGCCCACGATGCCGCCCATGAAACCGACCGGCAGGAAGACCGCCAGCAGCGACAGGGTGGTAGCCATGACGGCGAGGCCGATCTCCCGGGTGCCATGGATGGCCGCCTGGAACGGCGGCATGTTTTTTTCCTCGATGAAGCGGTAGATGTTTTCGAGCACGATGATGGCGTCGTCGATGACGATTCCCACCATCAGGGTCAACGCCAGCATGGTGATCTGGTTCAGGGTGAAGCCCATGGCGTTCATGGCGGCGAAAGTGGAAACGATGGAGGTGGGGATGGCGACGGCGGCGATGAGGGTGGTGCGGATGTTGGCCAGGAATAGGAAGATGATGACGGCGGCGAAGAAGCTGCCTTCGACCAGGTGGTGCTTGATGTTCTCGACGGCGGCCTTGATGAAGACGGATTGATCGCCGATCACCTGGGTGTGGACGTCGCCGGGGAGGGTGGCGGCGATCTCCCGGAGGCGCTGTTTGACTTCGTCGCTGGTGGCCACGGTGTTTTCGCCGGATTGCTTGGCCACCACCAGCGTGACGGCGGGAGCGCCGTTGAGGCGGGCGGCGCTACGCGGCTCTTCGTAGCTATCCTCGGCGGAGCCGATGTCGTTCACCTTGACCACGTAGCCGCCGCGGGTGGCGATGGTGACCTGGTTGAAATCGGCCGGGGTGGTGACGCGGCCGGTGGTGCGGACGGTGAACTCCTTGGCGCCGGCGTTGAGACTGCCCCCGGGCAGCTCCAGGTTCTGCGAACGGAGGGCGTTGAAGACGTCGTCGATGGTGAGGTTGTAGGAGCGGAGGCGGTCGGGATCCACCAGCACGTGGATCTCGCGGCGGGCTCCGCCGAGGATGGTGACTTCGCCCACCCCTTTGGCGTTCTCGAGCTTCTGCTTGATTTGCTTGTCGGCGATCAGCGTCACGTCGCGCAAGGAGCGGGGCGCGGATACGGCGATCTGGAGAATGGGGGTGGCGTCGGGATCGAACTTCTGGATCACCGGCTGCTTGGCGGTCTGGGGAAGCTGCGGCACAATCAGGTTGACCTTGTTCTGCACCTCCTGTGCCGCCACGTCGCCGTTTTTGGAAAGCAGAAAAGTGATGATGACCAGGCTCTGGCCTTCCGACGAAGTGGAGCGGATTTCATCCACCTGGCTGATGGTGTTGACGGTGTCTTCCACCTTCTTGGTAATCTCGGTTTCGATTTCCTCGGGCGACGCTCCCGGGTTGGCGATGGTCACCAGAACGGTGGGAATGTCCACTTTGGGGAACAGGTCGACGCCCAGATTGAAATAAGAAAAGATTCCCACCACCATGAGCGCAAGGATGAGCATGGTGGCGAAGACGGGCCTTTTGACGCAGAGTTGCGCGAGCGCGTGCATGTCAGTTTTTAACCTCCACGGCGGCGCCGTCGAACAACTCGCCCTGACGGCTGGTGACCACGGTTTCGCCGCCGGAAAGGCCGCTGGCGATTCGGACCATATCGCCATCGGCATCGCCCAGGACGACGACGCGCAGGTGCGCGATGCCGTTTTCGACGATGTAGAGCTGGAAGGAATCGGTGGTCTTATCGCGGATCACGGCACTTCGCGGCACGAATACGGCGTTTTCGCCGCCGGATAGCAGCACGTGCGCGGTGGCGAACATGCCGGGGCGAAGCAGCGCGCCGGGGTTGTCGAAACGGGCCTCCAGAATGAAGCTGCGCGAGCCGGGGTCCACCGAAGGATTAACGGCGGTGACTTTGCCGGTGAATTCGCGATCGGGGAAAGCCGAGACGCGGGCGATCACCGGCATGCCCGGTTTCACCTGGGCGGCGCGCTGCTCCGGCGTCTGCAATTGGAGCTTGAGGACGCCGATCTTCATGATGGTGGCGATCTTGTTGCTCAGAGCCACGTACACGCCCGCGGCCACCGGACGGGCGGTGATGTAGCCATCGTAGGGCGCGCGGATGGTAGTATCGGCCAGGGCTTTTTCGGCCTGCGCGAGTTGCGCACGCACGCCGTCGAGCGACCCCTGGGAGGTCTCCACAGCGGCATGGCTCTGGCGGGCGGCGTTCAAGGCAGCTTCGTATTGCTGGCGGGCGGCATTGGCCTGCGCCTCGGCGGTTTCCTGCGCGGTGCGGGCTTTTTCATAAGCGCTGCGGGAGACGTCGCCGGTGGCCACCAGGTTTTCGTACCGCTTGGCATCGGCCGCGGCCATGCTGGCCTGCGCCTGCGCGGACTCGTAATTGGCGCGCGCGGCGGCGGCTTCGGGAACCGCCCCGGCATCGAACTGCGCTTGCCCGTTCCAGCCGATGCGCGACTGCATCTGGCGCAGGGCGGCGGTGGCTTCGGCGAGTTGGCCGCGCGCCTGATCCAGGCGGAGTTGCGCGTCGCGATGATCCAGTTCGCAAATCGCCTGCCCCTGCTTCACGAAATCGCCCACGTTGACGGGAGTGGCGACAACGCGTCCGGGCACCAGCGGGGCGACATCGCTGCTTTCGTCGGGATTGAAGGTGCCGGTCTCCTGAAACGACGCGGCCACGGTGCGAGTCACCGCCTTCGCGGTGGAAACCGCGAGCTTCTTCGGCACCGATTGAGAGGCCGAGGCGGTTTCGTTCCTGCCGCAGCCGGCGGTCACCAGGGCGCCGATCGCAAAAACTGTGAGAAGAAGTCGGTTCATTTTCCGGTGGGCTCTTTCCCGGCTTGAATGCCGGTCATCATGATGGAGGTGAAGATATCGGCCGCGCGCTCGTCGGGCATATCGCATTCGAAGCCGAACATATGGTTCATGGAGGCGAAATTCGCGGCCATGCCGACGATCGCCGCAATGATCATGCCGGGGTCGTAAGCGAGCAGCTTGCCCTCGCCCTGCCGGCGCGCGATGTACTGGCAGAGCGGTTCGAAGATTGGAATGGACGTCTGGCGGAAGTGCGCCAAGCCTTGCTCATGACCCTCCAACGCGGCGAACAGCAGGACGCGCTGCAGGCGGGCATCGCGCCGGTAGGTCCCCAGAATCTGAAGGGCCATGGCGCGCAGCAGGCCGGCATCGTCGTTGCGCTCCATGCACTCTTTGGTCACCGCCAGCCAGTTCTGCATTTGGGCCGATTCGCGATGGTAGTCGAGGACCGCCCGATAGAGCGCCTGCTTGGACGGGAAATGCCGAAAGATGATGGCCTCGGTGACTCCGGCGGCGGTGGCGATCGCCTTGGTGGTGGTTCCGGTAAAGCCGCGGCGGGAGAAGCAATCGAGAGCTGTTTCGAGCAGTTGCTGGCGCCGCTCCCCCGCATGAAGGCGGGCGGGCGCGGTCTTTGGGGTTGACATGTTTCAAGTATAAGTAAGCACTTACTTATTTGTCAAGGACGAGGTGGACGGGCGTTCCATCTACAATAGGGGAGCATGGCGGAAATCGGGAAAGTGTTGATATTGGGAGCGAAGGGGACGCTGGGCGGGCAACTGATGCGGCTGTTTCCGGGGGCGGCCGGGTGGGACCGCGAAGATGTGGACGTGCTGGACGCGGCCGCGTTCGAGGCGCGGCTGGACGGGCTCGGGTTCGTGCCGGCGGCGGTGGTGAATTGCGTGGCGTTCAACGACGTGGACGGCGCCGAAGACCATCCGGAGCGGGCGTTGGCGCTAAACGCGGAATTTCCGGGCCGGCTGGCGCGGTGGACGAAAGAGAAGGGCGTTGCGCTGGTTCACTACAGCACCAATTACGTGTTCGACGGGGCGCTTCGGCATACGGGAGCTCGAAATGGCGCGGCGAGCAACTGGTGGCGGACAACGGCGGCCGATGGTACGTGCTGCGCACGGCCGTGATTTTCGGGCCCAAGGGAGAGAGCGAGCTATCGAAGAAGAGCTTCGTCGACATCATGCTGGAGCTGGCGGCGAAGCGAGATACGATCGAGGCAGTGGCCGACGAAATCAATAGCGTGACGTATGCGGCGGACCTGGCGGCGGCCACGCGCGGGCTGCTGGAAGCGGCTCCGCCGGCGGGCATCTATCATGCGGTCAACGGGGGCGGCGCCAGTTGGTACGATTTCGCGCACGAGATCTACCGTATCGCCGGGAAGAACACGAAGGTGCTGCCGGTGCCGTCGACGCGATTTCCGCGCAAAGCCAAGCGTCCGGCGCGGGCCATCCTCATCAATACGCAACTGCAGCCGCTGCGGCCATGGCAGGAGGCGCTGGCGGACTTCCTTGGGGCGCGCGAGTGAAACTGCGGCAGCGTGAAACTGCCACGCTCCGGTAAGTACCTGACGAATTCTCGCAATCCGATGATGGTAGACTCTTAGGCAATACCCAGACGGATCCGGAGGGTCTATCGTGATTTCCCTGTCCCGCGCAGCCGCTTGGCGCGCTGCACTTACTGTCACTTACTTCGCGGCCTGCCAAGTTGTTCTGTATGCCCAATTCAAGACGCCGTCCATTGATGGCGTCATTCAACCGGGCGAATACGGGAATACTCTAAACGGCACCAACCAGGTCGGCACCAACACCGGCCAGACCTGGTACATGACCTGGGACGCGGCGCGTCTCTACGTGGGCATTGCCGGCGCCAATACCGGCGAAGGCGCTGTCCTCTATATCGATGCCAACCTGGCGAATCCGCCGAACGGCGGTGCCGCCGCGGGTGGCAATCTGGCCGGCTCTTTATACGACGGCGAACGAATCTCGACTCTGCCGTTCCGCGCGCAGTTTGTCACCTATTTCAAAGACGGCTACAACGAATACCGGCACTCGGACGGTAATGGCAACTGGACCAATCCGGTTACGGGCTTCGGCGCGTACGCCTCCATGGGCAGCGTGCGCGAGTTTGCCATCCCGTGGCAGGCGGTTACCGGCGGCGGCGCGCCCGCGTCGTTCTTGTTCCTCGGCTTGGTGACATCGACGGCCGGCTACGTCTACGGCCAGACGCCCAACGATAACGCGGGCGGCGCGGTCGGCGTGTCGGCGGTGTACTCGCAATACTTCGTCGTCAATAGCACGGCCAATGGAGCCAGCACGCCGCCGTTTTCCATCGATAACTCGAGTAACGCGGTGAATTACACGGCGCTGTATCATAACACCTTTGATCCTTACTACCGCAACCAGGAAGGCGCGGTGCCGGCCGGGACCACGGTGACGCTGCGCCTCCGCACGGCGCACCTGGGCGCCACCGCCGTCAATCTGCGGGCCTATCTGTTCGATACCGGCTCCGGCAACACCACCGGACCCGTCGATTCGCCGATGACTTACCTGGAAACCCGGACCGTCAGCGGGACTCTCTACGACGAATACTCGATCGCTTACACGACTCCCGTGACGCCCGCCGTCGTCTATTACAAGTTCGCCGTTTTCAACGGCTCTGGCACGGCCTTTTACAGCGACGATTACATCGACGATTACGACAACCTGAATAAGGACGGCGCCGGCGCGGCCTACGCCACCGAGCCGCTCGACGCCTTCCAGATTACCGCTTACGCCCCCAATTTTCAGACCCCCACCTGGATGGCCGCCGCCAATATCTACCAGATCTTTCCGGACCGCTTCCGCAACGGCGATCCCAGCAACGATTACTGCGTGCCTGGAAGCTCCGCCGGCTGTCCTTCTTTCTACGGCAGTCCCTCCAGCGGCAATATCGCCGTTACGGTCTGGAACACGCTGCTCTGCGACCCCTACAACCAGAGTCTATCCTGCTACAACAATTTTGGCAGTATCTTCTATGGCGGCGACTTACTGGGAATACAGAATGAGTTAGATTACATTCAGGGCCTGGGCTTCGATACCATCTATCTCACTCCTATCTTCGAAGCCAGTTCCAACCACCGCTACGATACCGACGACTTTCTCACCGTCGATCCGGCTCTGGGCGGCAACGCGGCGCTGAGCTCGCTGCTGACGGCGATGAACCAGCGCGGCATGCGGGCCATCTTCGACGCCGTCTGGAATCACGCCTCCTCCGACAGCACCTATTTCAACGCGTACAACCGCTTCTCCACCGTGGGCGCCTGCCAATCACTACGCTCGCCTTACCGCGCCTGGTTCCATTTCAACCCCGGCGATACCAACGTGCCATGCACCCCGGCGGACTATCCCGCCTGGGACGGTTTCAATACCCTGCCCACCTTCGATCACACCCAAGCCGCCGTCGAGAATTTCTTTTACAGCGGCTCCGGCAGCGTCATGCAAACCTGGTACAACGCCGGCGCCGCCGGCTGGCGCTTCGACGTGGCCCCCGATCCCAACTTTCCGCACGCCTGGTGGGTGGGCACGCGCCAATCCGGTAAAGGCTACAATCCCAACGGACCCCTGATCGGCGAGATTTGGAACAATGCCAGCCAGTGGCTGGCCGGCGACCAGATGGATTCGGTGATGAACTACCGCTTCAGGCGCAATGTCACCGGCTTCGTGCGCTGGCCTTATAACTGGGTGGACGATAACGACAACGGCAACGACGCCATCATCCCGCTCACGCCGAGCCAGTTCGACGCCGCCAACCGCGCCGTGCGCGACGACTATCCGCCGCAAGCCACGGCGGCCATGATGGACCTGCTCGATTCGCACGACACCAACCGCGCGCTTTACGTGATGACCGAACTGGGCGACAACGGTTTGGTCCAGGCCAAGCAGCGGCTCGAGTTGGCCGCCCTGTTCCAGTTCACTTACATCGGCGCACCGACGGTCTATTATGGCGATGAAGCGGCTCTCAACGCGCCCTCGCGCCATAACGGTTCTAACGGTCCGATAGGCGACCCCTACGGCCGCGCTCCGTATCCATGGACCGATCAGCCGGGCGACCCTACCGTCTACGGCCCGCCGGACCGGAGCGCCATGGCCTACTATACGGCTCTGGGCCACCTGCGCAAGCAACACCCCTCGCTGGTGGGCGGGACGTTCGTCACGCTGCTGACTGGCGATACCGGGCAACCCTCGGCCGCCGCCAATACCTACGCCTATGCGCGCTCGATTCCGGGCGGCGAGACGGCCATCGTGGCGCTAAACAACGGCTCAAGCGCCAATTCGCCCACAATTCCCGTCGGCCCGTATTACCCCGATGGCACCGTGCTGCAGGACGCCATCGGCGGGGCCACTTACACGGTCGCCGGCGGTAACGTGAGTTTGACCCTGAACCCCATCGGCGGCGTTCTGCTGCTGCCCGCTCCCGCCACCGCGGACCTGATTCCTCCCAGCGCAAGCCTGAGCCTTTCGCCAGCGGCCGATGCCAACGGGTTCAACCGCGCCTCTCCGGTAAGGGTCGCCATCGCCGCCAGGGATATAGGCAGCGGCGTCAGTCGGATTCTGTACTGGGTGGACGGGGGACCGGTGAGCGCGGTGGCCGGATCCGCCGCCACGGTCGACGTGAGCGGCGCCGGTGCCCACACCGTAGGCGTTCGGGTCCTCGATAACGCCGGTAACATCAGCCAACCGTACACCCAGGTGGTGAACATCGATCTATCCAAGGCGCGCTGAAGCCTGCGGCACGGGTGAATACTTTGAGCAGCCGCTCCCTAAATTAGGGAGCGGTTACCTAGTATGTGGCCGTAATTCCGAAATCGGCCGCTTGGGCAGCTTCCCCGTGTTCGCAACTCGTTGAATCTACGCCGGAGCGCTGGCAGGTTGGCTTACTCCAGCCTCCTCAATCCGTCTTTGCCAGGATTTTTGGGCGTGTAAGGCTATGTAAAGGATTCCGGTCATTCCTCCGATAAGAAGAATGGCAAGCACGAAGGCACGGACGAACACACCTCAAGCAGACGTTGGTACGAATCTCACTTCGAACCAGAGTGCCGAAGTAAACGGGCCGCAAGGAGCCAGGTTTTGTCAGTAACGGGAGAACAACATGCCACGCGTTTGCTCATCCGGATGGAAAACGCGGTGAGCTTTACCTCCGCCGACGAGCTCAAGAAACTGCTGATCGAAGGGCTCGCTTCGGGCAAGGAATTGCAATTGAACCTGGAACGCGCCGAGGAAATCGATGTCACTGTCATGCAGTTGCTATGGGCAGCCGAACGCGAAGCGGAGCGCGCGGGTCTCGGACTGGTGAGCCATGTGTCGGAGGCGGCCGCCGCGGCGGCGCGGGGTCTCGGACTGGTGAGCCATGTGTCGGAGGCGGCCGCCGCGGCGGCGCGCGACGCCGGTTTCGAACGTTTTCCGGGTGAGGCGGTTCGGGAGTGACCGATGGCTAAGGTGATCCTCACCGTTGACGATTCGGCCAGCGTCCGGCAAATGGTCAAGTTCACCCTCTCTGGCGCGGGCTATGGCGTCATCGAAGCCGTGGACGGCGCCGACGCCCTGACAAAACTGGCGGCGGTGGTGAACCTGGTGATCACCGACCTGAACATGCCGAACCTGGACGGGATAGGCCTGATCCGGCGCATTCGCGCCAATCCCGCCTGCAAGGGTCTTCCGATCATCATGCTGACTACCGAATCCCAGGCAGCGCGCAAACTCGAGGGCAAAGCGGCCGGCGCCACCGGCTGGATCGTGAAGCCGTTCGGC
>JBEKZL010000263.1:0-10444 GCA_049509915.1 Bryobacteraceae bacterium
AGGTAACCCACCGCGTAAGGTGGAATCCCCATGGTTTCCAGGGCCACCCGGTCGGCGGCGAAGAAATCGGTCGAAGCCAGGGCGATGCGCGACGGTACCGGCGTGCCCTCCGAGGGGCCGTTCCCTTCCATCCCCTCGTACCCGTCGATCACCGCCACGCCCCAATGCGGCCTCTCGTGGGCGGCGCTGATCGCCATGTTGTAGTTCATCTGGTGCGGTCCGGCGTGATATTTGTGCTTGTCGTGCCACTCGGAGCCGCTCCCCGGGCTGTGCAGCGGTGTCCCGATCACCATGTTCTTCACCGACATGGTTGCCACCACGGCATTGTGCGTCTTGAGCATGGCCGAGCCAATCACGAACGCATCCGGATCGAGGAGCCTTGCCGCCAGCCGCACGGGGATGGGCCGGATGTTGGCGTCGACGATCGAGAAGATCTCGTATTTTCCCTCCCGATTCAGATCCACCATGCTCACTTGGCGAGACTTGAACTCGGTTCCCACGCGGCCGTAGTGATTGAGGTCGTAACCCTGCAGGGTGTCGTGCGCGGAGGCCTCGGCGATCATCACCGGCCCCTTGAAGCGCGGCGCCACGTAGTCCATGATCCCCAGCAGCGCGTCGGCGTGCGTCGCCGCCAGAGGGATCGTGGGTTGTACGATGTTCGGTTTGAACACCACGTATTTTTTCGCCTGAAGCAGCGGCCTCACCTGGTCGTCGATAGCCAGCAGGGCGTTGTACACGTTCTTGCGCCGCTGCTCGCCCTGGACCAGCGAAACCGTGGCGCGCTTTGTATAAGGATAAATGGAGGGAGCCGGCACTGCCGCCGGGTACTGCTGCTGTTGCCCGAAAAGGCCACGACCGGCCGTTCCGGCCAGGGCGCCCGCCCCAGCCAGATGTATAAAGCTGCGTCTGGAAAAGCCCACCGAAATCGCCTCCCGATGTCCGAATCGACCCGGACTCCATTTTAAGTCATCGACGGGCGGCGCGTCGGAACGATCCATTGGCGATAAGACAACCGCCGCGTCGCTCTCGGGGGCCAAGTGCATCCCTCCCGCGTTTCGGGGTGTCAGCGTTTCTCCGGATGGACGACACCGCCAAGTGGATGGCGGATTCCCAGACCGGGGCGCGTTTGTCGTTACTAATCTGGCCTGGCTCAGTCGCTTGAGTCCAAAGCGCCGGGACATGCATCTACCCATCATGGAAATTTTGACTGGATTCAGCCTGGCCGAGGCCGTCGCACTTCTCATTCGCACTCCCGCTACCCTAAGTGCGCTTTTGCGTGGGCTACCCGACATGTGGGTGCGCCGCGACGAAGGAAGAGATACCTGGGGCGCGTTCGACATCGTGGGCCACTTGATCGTCGGGGAGCGAACCGACTGGGTGCCGCGGCTGCGGATCATCCTGGAGAAGGGCGAAGCGCGGCAATTTGATCCCGTTGACCGCCTTGCGCAGTTCGAAGAGAGTCAGGGCAAGTCGCTCGACCAGCTCTTGGACGATTTCGCCCGTCTGCGAAGCGAGAATCTAGCTGCCTTGCAGACGCTGAATTTGCAGCACGAAGACTGGACACGGCGAGGAAAGCATCCATCGCTAGGAGTGGTGATGCTGTCGGAACTCGTGGCGACATGGGCCGTTCACGACCTAACCCATATCCATCAGTTATCTCGCGTGATGGCCCACCAGTATCGCAACGCAGTCGGGCCGTGGAATGCCTACCTGGGCGTGCTGCAGTGTGCTGGTCATAGCGCTTAGGCAACCAGACTCACCTGCTTTGCCGCTCCGATAGGTGTGACTTTGCCCTGAACGCCCCGCCGTCGGATTGGCTACTTCCGAATGGTCGGCCACTCGGATAGAGGCGACCCTGCCGGGCCAGCTAGGTACCCCCAAGCCCTTGTGCCCCGGCAACTTTCCAATTGCCTGCCGTCCCGAACTGAAGCCGGTTAGCTACCCGTCGGTCCCTCGGGGATCCGAGCCGCCCCATGCCAGTGAATTCTCTCGGCCGCACCCACATCTGTGCTAACATTGAGATGTCTTTGCCAGTCCCGCCTATTGCGCACGCTGCCACATTGCCCGGTCTAAAGCACGGCACCTATTTGGTCTTGCCCGTTCGCTGTTCTGCAAATTCAGAAGGAAGTTAAATTGAAGAATATTTTTGTAGGTAACCTCAGTTTCGGGACCACGGAGAATACAGTGCGTTCCATGTTTGAATCATACGGCGCGGTCGACCGCGTGAACATCGTGACTGACCGTGACACGGGACAAGCCAGGGGCTTCGCGTTTGTCGAAATGGGCGTAGACGCCGAAGGGAACGCTGCCATCAGCGGCCTAAACGGCAGAGATGTCGATGGCCGCGCGCTGAACGTCAACGAAGCTCGTCCGAAAGCGGAACGCGGATCGGGCGGCGGGTATCGCGGCAACGGCGGCGGCTCGCGGCAAAGCCGCTGGTAGCGTCTGGGTTTGGAACGGGGCGCGGTACCGAACGTGCCACAGCCCCGTCTTTTACCGCATACATAAAGGAAAACTTTGCCAAAAGAAGATGCAATTGAAGTTATGGGCAACGTGGTCGAGAAGTTCAAGGCTGGAATGTTCTCCATCGAGCTCGATGTAGGAAAGACCGTCCTCGCGACAATGGCCGGAAGACTCCGGCGGAACCGCATCAAGATCATGAACGGCGATAGAGTCTCACTGGAACTGTCACCATATGACTTGACGAAGGGCCGGATCACGTACCGGCACAAATGATCTCCTCCGACACTTACTACCAGCGCTGCTCGGTGGCGTAAGAAAAGCTGGTGATGTTGCGAGCTTCGCCTTCGATCGGCTCGAATACCGATTGCACCGCGACCCGGCCGGGGCCCGACAATCGCAGCCACAAGTAGCGGTTGCTCCAGTAGCGCCACCCGGAGAAAGCCGTCGACGGGCGCTCGAAGTGGAGCGCCATTTGCACGGCCGGGTCTTTGAAGATCAGCGCGGTGGGCTTGATCAGAATGGTCTCGCCAGGGCCGAGGTGCCGCACGAAGATGTTGCCGCCGGCGTGGAGCAGCAGCAGGCCCGGCGCCGTGGGCGCGGTGAACCGGTCCATGAACACGCCGATGGGGTAGTGGGTTTCGCTGTCGTTGCCCGATTGCGTTTGGAACCAGATGCCGGTTTGAAACCAGTCGTATTGGACGTGCTCGGTGGCCACCAGGAAGAGATGTTCGCGCACATCCACGGCCTGGCCGGGCTGCAGGGGCAGGGGAATCAACTCGCCCGGCAGATCGCGGGAAAACGCAATGTGGCCGGGCCCCCGGGCCGCAGTCATGATCAGCGGCATGCCGGCTAAGATCCGCTTCCAGCCGCCGGCCAGCGGCATGGTGACGATGTTGATTTGCGGGTCCTTCCAGAGCAGCACGTGGTGGGTAAAATAAATGCCGTCTTCGGCCGCCAGGTTCATGTCCGCAACGGGCACGTAGAGGCCCTCCACCTGGCAGAAGGAATTGCCGAATTGTAGCTTCGCCATGTCCTTGCGGGCCGGCAACTGCGCCCAGCCGGATTCGGCCACCGCGCCTGCCAATGAAACCGACGCGCCGCAGCGGGGGCAGGCGGATACGGCCGCGTTCACGACGGAGCCGCACCAGGAGCACTTGGTAGTGGCGCCGCGCGGGGCCGCGGGGGGCGGTGTCGTTATGGGTTGCGCGAGCGGCGCGGGACTCGGTGTAGCGGTCGCGGCCGGCTTAACCGGCGAGCCGCAACCCACGCAAAAATTGCCGCCCTCGGGAACTTGGGTACCGCAATGAATGCAAAACATGGTTGCCGCCTATTCGGTATGGTGATGCACGTACATCGACTGGATTCCGATGCGGCCCGGCCCCGTCATGCGCGCCAGGCTCATGTTGGTGCCGCCCAGAAACCCCGTGCCCAACCGCTGAAATTCCACCTGCATGGTGACCGTCGAGTCTTTATAAAGAAACGCGCCCGGTTCCACCATGATGCTTTCGCCCGGTCCCAGGCGCCGCTCGAACACGTTGCCGTAACCGTGCAGGATGAGCAGGCCGGGCGCGCCCGTGGTGACGAAACGGTCCATGTACATCCCCTGTCCGCCGAATAGAATGTTGGTCAGCCCCTTGACGCGGACGAAGGAATAGGCCACCTGGTGAGAGCACAACAGGAAGGCGTGCTCGCGTACATCCAACTCCATTCCGGGGTGCAGCGGCAGCAGCACCAGCTCGCCGGTGGCGTCGCGCGAAAACGCGATCCGCCCCGGCCCGCCCGCCACCGTGATCAGAAACGGCATGCCGCCGAAGGCCCGCTTCAGGCCGCCGGGAAGCTGCATCACGCTCAACGGCACGCGCTCGTCCTTCCAGAGCATGACGTGATGCTCGAAGAAAATGGCGTCGCCCGCGCCCAGGTTGATTTCCGCCGCCGGCACGATCTCGCCTTCCACCTGGCAGGTGCTCGCGCTGAAATGGATTTCGGTCATGTCTTTGATGCGCGGGGCCTCGCGCCACCCGGACTCGCTCACCAGGTTGCCCACGTCCAACGGCGCGCCGCACGACTGGCAGGAAAGCGCGGTCTTCAGGTTCATGCTTTGGCACCACTGGCATTGAATCCGCTCCAGCGGCGCGCCCGGCGGAATAGGTGAGGGGTCCGTCATCAGGGCAATTTCCTCCGATGCCGCCCAAAGACTGGCGGCCGGACTTATTTTAGCGGGAAAAGCCGCATATGGGAACAGGGATGGCCTGGGGTGCCAGCCGACGCCTGTCGGCAAGTCTAACTTTTCCTGGTTGAGACTCCGTTCTTGCGGTGCAGTTCGCGCGCGAGGCATCCAGATCGGCGAACAGCGTGTACTCGTTGAGGCCGGCCTGGTCGAGGAAGCGCTCGGCATCCGCGATCGCCCCGGGGGGCAGCAGAACTCGAGCGACATTGGCCGGCGCCTGGATCTCGAGCGGCCGCTGATCGGTGCCGTGGACGGTGAACCAGCCACGCTGGGCGCGGACCCGATTGCTGCGCTGGATTGGATAAATGGCCACGGGCATTTCCCAGTGGAACCAGTTTTGGTCGACGAGTACGCCGTAATCGTAGGTCTCGTCGTCTTTCTCGATATAACCGAGGTAACCCGGGCTTACCAGGTCGCGCACCTCCCAGGCCGCTGGGTGTTCGTTGAGTGCGTACGTGTTCAACAGCCAGATGCAGGGGACGGCGTCGGCGGTGCCGGCGCGATGTCGCTCCAGCGCGAAATAGACGGCCACGCCCAGAGTCTCCGTCCAATCCAGCAAGCGTGTGATGACGCCGTGGTGGCGCATGAAGAAAAGATAGTCCCAATCGGAGAGGCGCTGAGAGTGAAGTTCCTGGGCGCGAGCCTGGAACTCCCAGAACAGGTCGCTTTCGAGATCGACAGTATCTCTATCGGACAGTTCGGCGCTTCTGGCGTGGCGAAAAAGGGTAGGCTGGAGTCCCCAACCGCGGTCGGCGTGGCCGCGGAAGAAACATTCTTCGGGGGGCTCGACGCCGAGGCTCTTGCGGGCGCTCTCCACGGCTTCAAGGAACTTATCCCAGCCGCCGGGTTTGAGGACTTTCCAGGGGCGGATGGATTGGGCCCGGCTCCCTTTGGGCGTCATACGGTCACACTCATCACCGAAGACTTAACGCCGTCGGCATTGTGGACGATGACTTTGAGCTCCGTTCCTCTCGCCGCCAGGGCGTCGGGGAGGGCGACGGTAAGGCTGGTAGCGGTGGCGGCGGAGGGATGCAGTTCAGTGCCATTCACTGTAACGCCGGCACCAGCGAAGTTGGCTCCGGTGACGGTAAGATTCCCCGCATTAACCGCCAGGGCCGAGATGGCGGGAGCGGGGGAGCCGCCGCCCATTTTGTCGGCCCGGGTATCGCTGGGCCGAAAAAGCTGGGTGATTAGCTCTTGCAGCTTTTGGAGGAACGTGTCGGCGAACAGGCCCACCACGCCGGCGATGAACGCCGCCGCAAAAGGATCGGCCGGTGCGGCGCCCTGCGGCCCGGTGATGGCGCCTATGCGATACGCGAAGAAAACGATGAGGGCCAGGCCGCCTCCAAACACCGGCCGCGACAGATAATAGAAACCCCAGCTTGGGACAAAGGTTCGGCTGCCGACAAAGTTTACAAAGCTGCGCATGGCTCCCAGCAGAGCGCCGAACGCGCCCATGACGAGCACCAGCAGAAGCAAATGGTCGTCCCGCGTACCGGAAATGAGCTTGATCACCGCCGCAGCCTGGCGGCCGCCCACCGGATCGACGGCTGTGACGACTGCCTCCTCCGCCGACTTGTCCCGAACCGTGTAGACACCCGTGGGGCTGAGACTGCCCGGACCGGAGAGATACCATTGCAAGCCGGTCTCCGGGCCGGCCGGGCCAAGGCCGCGGAACTGGAGCGTGGCGCCGGAAGGCATGCCGGTGGCGTCCACCACGGACTTATCCATCACCAGTTTCCTGGCATGGATATAGACTTGAGCCGTGGCAGTCTCGGCCCGGTCGGACTCTCTTGCGGCGTTCACCTGGATCGGTTTGGAGACTGCGGCCGTCGGCGCGGTGAAGACCCCGGCCGGTGTGATCTGGCCTTGGTCGGCGGTCCAAATCAGAGCGGCCGGGCCGGCGCCAGTGGCCGAACCCAGAAACTGCAATGTGTCGTTGGCCTGAAGCGTGGCCACCGGCGGATACACGGCGACGGATGGTGTTGGGGCGGGCGAGGGCCAGATGAGGAACAGCGAAACCAGAAGGACGATAGAGAGCGCTGTCCAAAACAGCCCCAGCACCGTCATCCAGGTCCTCGCGGACGAAATCGTCACCGTGGCGCGACCGATCACGCCGCCGCCGGCACTCGCGGCCACGTCTATGGTGCGGGAAATCCAGACGTTTCTTGGCGCCCGGTAAAGGCCATTAGCGTCGATTTGGCCGAAAGTCGGGCTTAGGTCCCAATGCGTGGCGGCGGGCTCGGTGAACTGTTGGCTGGCGCCGGCAAGCAGTGTAACGGACTGAGGTTGTATCATGCGTCACTCCGAAGTCTCAACCATCTTATGCGATACCTTAGGCCCCATGCAGGATAACTTTACATTCCCTGACGGCCAAATTTCACTCTGCGAGGCACTTCCGCGTGCCGCCGGCTGCACCGGGCGCAGGGCGCGGTCGGCCGGCGCTGATCTTACCCGGACTGAAACACCTTACTGCTTGCGATAACTAGAACGGGTTTTGGGGCCCGTGGCATAATTTATGGCGTAGCAAGCACAAAGACCGTAGCGCTACCGCAGCGGTGCGACATGCCAGTTGTCCGGCGCCGCCCAGCAACGAGGCCGCACCGTCCGCGATGCGGACCTCAGCCGCCCAGGCCGGTGAGCGGCGCTTTGGATTCCCTGTTACGGCATCCCCGCGGGACGTTTGCATCTGGATGTAGGAGCCAACATACGGCTGCATTTCTTACCAAATCAATGGGTGAGAAACATCTTCGCGCCGGGCACGAAACGACAAAGGCCTTTGGATGTCCGCGCGGTGGTCACTGAGACGGCCATGATCCGGAGCCGGGGCTTGCCGCCGCCAATGCCAGGCTCAGCCGGCGCAAGGTACCACTGCGCCGATGCGCAGCTCCGGCTTACGGCCGCGCCTGGCCGGTTGGAAGCTCGCCGGCCTCACGATCCGCGAACTCGGGCACTGTTGTCCTCCCTCCCCATAGTGCTGTGGCTCTGCGGCGCGCCGCCCGGGTTGCGCGCGCAAACCGCGGAGGAAGGGTTGCCGACGGCGCGTCCTCTCATCACTCAGGCGATCGACGGCACGCGTCTGGTCGCTCTGCCTGGCAATGTCCGCCCGGAGCTGATCGCCGGCCGCGACCTGGGCCCGGTGGAAGACGGGCTCCAATTGCACCTTTACCTGGTGCTTCGGCGCAGCGCCGAACAGCAAGCGGCCCTGGACAGGCTCATCGCGCGCCAGCAGCAGCCTGCCGCCCCCGAGTATCATCGGTGGCTCACGCCGCGGGAGTTCGGCGAACGCTTCGGCGCCTCGCGGCAGGACATCGAGAAGGTTTCGGCCTGGCTCGAATCGCAAGGCCTGCGCGTGACTGGGGTGATGAACAACGCCAGCTTCATTAGTTTCAGCGCCACCGCGGGCCAAATCCGCGCCACCTTTCACACCGAAATGCACTACTGCAACGTTCAGAGCGGCAAGTACGCCGCCAACGCGCAGGATCCCATGATTCCGGCCGCGCTGGAGCCCGTCGTCGCCGGGATTGAAGGGCTCAGCCGCATTCCTCCCCGCGGCCATCACACCCGGATTCACCCGGTGGCCTACGACGCGGCGGCGCATCAATGGCACAATGCCGATTCAGCCTACGCCACCGGCGGCGGCGGATACCTCCTGACGCCGCAAGATTTCTACACTATCTACAACGTCGACAAAGTATTCAACTCGGGCAATCTGGGCGCCAACAGAACTATCGCCGTGGCGGAAATCAGCGACATGCATTACGGCACAGTCAACGCGACGACCGGCGCCGCGTCCGGCGGGGATGTGGCCACCTTCCGCGGCCGGTTCGGCGTGCCGGGCACCCTGAACATGCACGTCTATCACGGCTACGGCACCGTTACCTGCGCCGACCCCGGCGTCGCGGACGACGATAACGAGTCCGAGGCGGCGCTCGACGCAGAGTGGGCCAACGCGCTCGCACCCTCCGCAAATCTGATCTTCATGTCCTGCGGCGGTGGTTCGCTATTCACCGCCCTGGCCGCGTTGGTGGACAACAGCCTCGCCGACGCCATTGGCAACAGTTATGGCGCTAGCGAGCAGAGTTTCGTCGCCTCCGACTTCAGCGCCTTCGACACCTTGAATTCGGAGGCATCCCTTAATGGCCAGACCATCTTCGTCGCCGCCGGCGATGCCGGCTCCGATGACAACGACCAGAACACTTCGGGCACGGCCACTTCCGGTGTCAACATCGACGCGCTCTCCGCTAGCTCGCTGGTTACCGCGGCCGGGGGCACGGACTTTTCCGACCTGTACGACGCATCGATGGGAGGGCCCCCGCAAAGCAGGTATTGGGGCGCCACGAACTCTCTCTACTTCGGTAACGCTTGGAGTTACGTGCCGGAAACGGCCTGGAACGATAGTTGTGCCAGCAGCCTCCTCGCGAAGTGGCAGGGCGCTGATAGCCCGGCAGTGTATTGCGCCCTCGGTCCATCGTCCAATGGGCACATCGACGGCGCAGTGATCGGTGGCGGCGGCGGCTACAGCACGCACTACGCCCAGCCAAGCTACCAGAGCGGCACTCCGGGGCTCAGCGGCTCGGCCACCTGGCGCGCTACCCCCGATATCTCTCTGTTCGCCGCCAACGGCGTACTGGGACACTACCTCATCATGTGCGATTCCAGCGCGGCTTCCACTGCGTGTACCTCCACCAGCACTTTTGGCGGTGGGGGTGGAACGTCTTTCGTGGCGCCGCAACTCACTGGCATTGCCGCCTTGCTGGCGGGCTACACCGGCTCCCGCCAAGGCCCCTGGAATCCCACCCTGTACGCGTTGGCAAAGGCACAGTACACCGCCAGCGCCACCAGCTCGTCCTGCTACTCCAACGGCCAGACGTCGAACACGGGCGTCACGGCCGGCCTGCCGGCTTCCGGCTGCATCTTCAACGACGTCACCACCGGCAATAACGACGTCCCTTGCGCGGCGGGGGCGACCGGCTGCTTCGTCGATAGCGGTGCCGAATACGGCCTGCTCTCCACCACCGGCGCCAGCTTACTCACCGTTGCATTTCCCGCAGGCCCGGGCTACGACCTTGCCACCGGCCTCGGCAGCATCAATGTCTATAACCTCATCGCCGGCTGGAGCACGGCGCTGGCGGGAGAGGCACAAACCATCAGCTTCGGTGCGCTTTCGAGTCGGGCGTTTGGCACCGCGTCATTCACCGTCGGCGCGGCTGCGTCGTCGGGCCTGCCGGTTAGCTTCGCGTCGGAGACCACGCCCGTCTGCACGGTATCCGGGAGTACGGTGACGCTGGCCGCCGTAGGCATCTGTACGATTCAGGCGACGCAATCCGGCAACGGTACGTACGCCGCAGCCACGCCCGTCACCCAGAGCTTTCAGGTGACGCAAGCAAGCCAGACCATCAGCTTCGGTGCGCTCTCCAAAAAGACGGTCGGCGCGGCGCCGTTCACCGTCGGCGCAACCGCGTCCTCGGGCCTTGCGGTTAGTTTCGCGTCGACCACCACGCCGGTCTGTACGGTATCCGGTGCGACCGTGACGCTGGTGGCCGCGGGTACCTGTACCATTCAAGCTACCCAGGCCGGCAACGCCGACTACGCCGCCGCCTTGCCGGCCGACCAGAGTTTCGCAGTGATGGCGAACCCTTTGCAACTGGTTCCGGTCGCTCCCTGCCGCGTGATCGATACGCGCAACGCGGACGGACCTCTCGGCGGGCCGTACATTGCCGGCGGCAGTACCCGCGCCATCCCGATCCCGTC
>JBEKZL010000264.1:0-13094 GCA_049509915.1 Bryobacteraceae bacterium
CGCCTGCCCCACCATGGAAAACGATGCACCTGCTTTGGTGGCGCAGGCGGTTCCGCCTGCGACTTGCGATTTCTTCACAGCTTCCAAGGGAGCGGTTGCCGATGATTGGAACCGTTATTTCCCGACGGGGCCTAATATAGGTAGTCCACAATTCTACGCAGCCATGAGGCGGGGCCTCTGGCCAAGGGACTTTCGGCCGTGGCGGGCAATTCCCACTCCTCGGCTGCGGCGAGGAGTTCCACCGTGCACTCGTTGACGGCATTGCGCTCGCCGCGGCCGATGGCGGAGCTGTCGCGCTGCTGCGGCGCGTTTTCCCCCAGGTTGGCTTTCAGCAGCGGCATCCAGGGGTCGCGGAGCCCGTATTTGAAGCACAAGCCGCGAGCGCGCGGCGCCATGGCTTGGAGGCTGCGGCGGGTCTCCAGGTAGCTTTGCCACTCTTCCCGCAGGTCGCCGCTGACGATACCGTTGCGGCCCGGCATGCGGTAGTATTTTCGATACCCCGCTTCCCAGGCGTCGACGGCTCTCAGGTATGCGCGCAGGACATCCCTTAACTCCAGGGCGAATTGGCGATCGGAAACGGGGGTGTGGCTCTGCTGCATGCTCCCTGCCGGGCTTTTCCGACGATAGCAGAACCGCTCGCGACGGTTCAATGGGCGCGGCAGCACCGATTGCTTTTAGGCAAAAAAAACGGGCGAACCCTGAAAGGATTCGCCCGCCCCAGACCTGAAAACTTAACTGTCAGGCTGTCGAAAAAACAGTTCGAACTTCAGAAGTACAGCTTCAGAGCCATTTGGATGATGCGTGGGCTCCCGAACGCCGTCACCTGGCCGAAGGTGCTGCTGGTGATGCTCGTGACCGGGTTATTCCAGTTGGCGTGATTCAAGATGTTGAACAAGTCGGAGCGGACCTCGAGTTTCCAGCGTTCTTTAATGTTGAAACGCCGGCTCATGGCCATGTCCCATTGGATACCGCCCGGGCCATAAACGGCGTTGCGGCCGAGGTTTCCGAACGCGGCGGTCGCGGCGGTCGAAGCAACGCAGTTAGGCGCCAGGGTCGAAGTGCCTACATTGTTAATCGACGACGCGCATATAAACGCGTTCGGGTTAAACCAGAATGGGCCGGTAGCGGGCGCCGGCCGTTGGTAAACCTGATCCGGTGCGATCACATCCGGACGGTCCAGGAGTTGGCCGCTGAGCGAAATATCCTTGCCGCCATCGGTGAGTTGGACGGGGTTGCCGGTGTTAAAGCTGATGATCGGTGAAATCTGCCAATCCTTGGTAATCCCCTTGGCGAACCCGCCGCCGAAGCCGGGGCTCGAGGCAACTAGCGTGGCGACGAAGACTTGCCGGTGGTCGTAGCCGCAGTTGCCGCGCTCGCCTTCGGCGCGGTTGAGCGGATTCTGATATACGGTGCCCGCCAATTCACCGGCGAAATCCCAGGAGCTGCTGCAGTGGCTCCAGGTATAGTTGGTCCGCAGCGTGTAATGCCGCGCGAACTGGTGCTGGGCGGAGAGGAACATGGCTTGGTACTCGGAGTTGCCGCCCGAGTCGGTTTGCTGGATCTCGCCGTAGTATTGTCCGAGCGTTGGGTTGACCAGATTCGTCAGGCGGCGGGCGTTGGCGTTGGAGGCGCTGGGCTGGACACCGTTGACGACCGCGGTGGGGATGGAATAGTTAACGTCGGTCGATCCCCAGATGTCCCGGCCCGCATTGCCCAGGTAGTTGGCTTGCACCACCCAGTCCTTGGCAATCTGCCGCTGGTAGCTGAGGTTCCACTGCATCATGTAGGTGACCGGCAGATTGGGCGGAACGCTGACGTAGGTGCCCGCCACGGGGAAAACGGCGGCGCCCGGGAACGGATCGCCGGGTTTACCGTTCAAGCTGTACCCGTTGAAGGGATTGGAGAACAGGTCGGTGCCCACGCCAAACTCGTTGCTATTGATGGTGAGCGAGGAGACGTAGGGTGAATTGGTGGTCCAGCGCTCGGGATAGAACGCCTCGATGGTGTCGTGCATCAGCACGAAGCCCGCGCGGATGGTCTGCTTGCCGTCGCCCTTGGGGTCCCACACCATGCCTAGGCGCGGCGAGAAGGTCGCCCAGTGGGATTTGGTGAACGCATCGCCATACGGATCCTGGGCTTTGTCGGTAGAGAAGATCAGCCCCGCGGGCGCAGTGGGATACCGCGGGTCGGCGGTGTGCCAGCTCTGCAGGAACAGCGGCCAACTGAACTGGTTGCCGCGGCCATATTTATCGTATGCCGGCAAAGACGGCTCCCAACGTAGGCCGTAGTTGATGCTGAAATGCTGGGTGGCGTGGAAAGAATCCTGCACGTAGGCGGCGAAGGGCTTCTGGCGGAGGTAGTCGGAGATCACGTTGCCGTCAGTCAAGCCGGAGAATTGGCCGGTCAGCAGGTCCGCCAGGCCGTCGCCGGTGTAGGTACCGTTAAAGGTGAATTGGCCGTTGGCCTGCTGGTAGTTGTACGAATTGAACTGGTCCTCGCGGCCGTCGAAACCGAAGGCGATCTGGTGGCGGCCCCGGATGAGGGTGAAGTCGTCGGCTAACTGGTAGGTGTTGATATCGAAATTCGCCAAAGCGCAGGTGCCGCAACCGACCGAGAACCCGCCGCCGGAATAACCGCTGACAGCGAGCTGGGTATAGTTCGATTGATTAATGAACATATTCACGCCTAGATCCGCCGGGCTGAACAGGTTGGAAGGAGCCGAACGATTGTCGCGACGCCGGTCGAAAGTGAGGTGGATGGAGTTAACCGCGGTCGGGCTCACGGTGTAGGTTTCGCCCACGGTCATGGTCTGCGAACGATCCCAGTTGGCCGGCGCCGCCAGAGTGGTCAGCGCGTTGTTGTTCTGGAAGACAGCCTCGCCGTAGTAATCGTAAATGTAGTAACGGCCAAAGAAGATGTTCTTAGAGCTGATATTGTAATCGATGCGGCCAATCCATTGGTCGTCGGGGTTATTGGACGGATCGCCATAAGTATAGTTCCCGCAAGGATTGGTGGAGGCGGGGAAATAGGTGGAGGCGAGCTTCAGCCCGGCCGGATCGAAGGTGGAAATGGGAATCTGGTTATTGGGATAGGGTGTCCCTTGGGGGTTTTTCAGTGTCCTGGCTGCGGAGAGGCAGCCGCCGTTGGACTTGGCCCCATCGGCCGCGCTGAAATCACCCGACAAAGTTGCCGCGGTGGGATCGTAGGCGGTGGTCTGAGAGGGGTTGCTGCGCTGCCTGGTTCCCTGATAACCGCCGAAGAAGAACAGCTTGTCTCTGATGATTCGTCCGCCGCCGGTGCCGCCGAACTGGTTGCGCTTCAGCGAATCGCGAACAGGCTGGGAACTGGCGACACCCCTGGTGCGCCCGTTTAGATCGCCGTTGCGCAAGAAGTCGAATAAGTCGCCATGGAAGCCATTGCTGCCCGACTTGGTCACGATGTTGACCACGCCGCCCGGGTGCAGTCCGTACTGGGCGGGCAGACTGCTGGTCATGACGTTGAATTCCGCAATCATATCGGGAACCGGAATGGGCAGGTTGACGTTGCTGAAAGCGTCGTTGTTGTCGCCGCCATCCAGCAGGTAGTTGACGCCGTTCGCCGCGCCGCCGGCCACCGAATACGAGGTGGAACCGTTGGATCCCTGAATGTTCTTACTGCCCGTGAGGTCGCCTCCGTTCAGCGTCATGGTGTTCGTGGCATAACCAGAGGCGGCCAGCAGTTGTGTCGGATTGCGCCCATTGAGCGGCAGATCGACCATGCGTTCGCCGTCGACGAGTTGGGAGATGGAATTCTCCTTGGTCTCCACCTGGGAGGCGTTGGCGGTGACCTGAATGCTCTCGGACGTGGCGCCAACCTCGAGCACGACCGACTGGGTACGGTTATTGCCCGCGTCCAGCACGATGCCTCTCTGGATGTAAGTCTTGAAACCTTTATAACTGACTTCGAGCTGATAATTGCCAGCCGGCAGGTTGGGGAACTGATAGCGGCCAGTGACATCGGTGGAAGCCAGGTGTACCTGGTCTCGATCCACCTCGGTGGCCTTGACTTGAGCGCCGGCGACCGCCTGGCCGCTCGGGTCGGTGACATAGCCATCGATCTGGGCTACGGCCACCTGCTGGGCCCTGACGGCAGGCGCCGCCAAAAAGCCGGTTACCGCAAGGGCAAGCAAAACCGCTGCCGCCTTGCACCTAAGATCTGCAAAGACCCCACAACGCAACATGACATCTCCTTGGAAGTCGAGCTTTCATGACCACGGAACCTCTAGAAACCCTGGCCTTATTGTCCGCTCAAGGCGAGCGGTATTCAAGCCCCTAAATGTCTTGATTAACTACCTGGGGTAGAATAACCCGGTGTCCGGGAGGATTCAAAGCCAATTTCCTAAACGGTGCTTTTAGTTTTTCTAAATTTACCGGTAATGCCCGCCGGAAATTGCTAGCCGGCCGATGGAAGCGTACCTAGATAGTTGCCGTAACCCACAATCATGGTGGAGGCTACTAGTACCAAAAGGCTAAGGGCCAGTCGGCTCTTGGTGCGCAGGCTGGCTCCCCGCCATTCATGCAGGGCGATACCCCAGAGACTGCTGAAGATGATGATGCTGGCCATGTGCAGCGTCCAACTGGAGAACTTATAGGCTCCCATCTGGGTTTCCCCCATGGTGTAGAAGAAGAACTGGAAGTACCAGGTTGTTCCGGCCAGGGCGGCGAACAGGTAGTTTGCCGCCAGCGGCACCCGCGACCGCCCGGCGTCCCGCAATGTGGAACTGAAATACTCATAACCGCTGCGATTGCGAAGATGTAAAATCGAGCACCAGACGAAGTTGGTGGTAAAACCTCCGGCAAGCACCACCACCAGAATCGGCAAGCCCTGCCACAGGGTGCTGGTACCGTGGCGCAGGGTGATCTGGCGGATTTCGGCGCCGGCATCGAGCCCGTACGACATGCAGGCGCTCATGACGCCCGAGAAAGTCGCCACCAGCACTCCCTTTTTGAGGCTGAATTCCTTGATCACGGCGGTCTTTTCCTCGGCCGACATTTCGCCCTCCTTGGAAACTCCCGCCAGGCCGGCCAGGGCAATGCCCACCATGCACACCACGATGCCAGCCAGGATCACCTGCCCGGAGCGGGTGTGCAGCACATGCCCGAACTGGCCGTGGAAAATGGGCGGCATCAAGGTACCGAATGCGGCGCAGTAGCCCAGCACCATCGCCATTCCCAGGGACATCCCCAGGTACCGCATGGTGAGGCCAAAAGTGAGCCCGCCGAAACCCCACAGGATGCCGAAAAAGTAAACCCAGAAAAGGGTGTTCCAGGAAGTCTCGTGGAGAACGGAAATCAGGTCGCCGGTCAGGTGCGAGCCCAGCACCCAGGGCACCACGATCCAGCTGAATACACCGCCTACCAGCCAGTAGGTCTCCCAGGACCACTTCTTCACGAAGCGAAAGGGTACATAGAAACTGCCGGAGGCCAAGCCTCCCAACCAATGAAAAACTACTCCGAGTGCGGGATTTGCATGCATGAGTTCGGTCCGGATATGAAACCGTTATTGTAGGGCTGGTACGCTTCGCCACCTAATTTTTTTTGCCGCCGGCTGAAAGCTATCTCTCGCGAACACCCACTATTGCGATGAATGTTTTCTAACATTAACGGGGGTTCAGGTCCGCAACTGGCCGGCTGCGGATTTCGTTTCTAGAAGTAGGAGGAGCGTGATGAAACGGAAATGGATGGCCGGAGCATTTTTGATTGGTAGCTCGCTCATGACCGCCTGCGCGGGAGGAGCCGCCGTGGTTGTGGAAGGGCCGCCGCCGCCCCGCTATGGGGTGGTGGGCGTGGCGCCGGGGCCGGGTTATGTGTGGGTCGAGGGGTTCTGGGACCTGCGCGGCTCGCGGTGGGAATGGGCGCAGGGTCACTGGATGCGTCCGCCACGCGCCCGGGCTGTGTGGGTTGCGCCGGAATGGCGGCACGAGGGCAGCCACTGGCACTTTCACAAAGGTCACTGGAGATAGCCCCAGCCGCGGCATGACGAACGGGGCGGGCGATGGCGTCCTGCCCCGCGGAGTGCAAGAAGCACCGGCGCTACTGGCGGGACTTCAATCCGTCTCGACGTTTTCCTTTTTGTACTTGGCCAGAGGATTTTCGGGCTCGACCACTCCCGGCCACTTGATCATGAGGACTAGAGCCGCGATAGTCGCCGCCAGGAACAGGGCAAGTACAATAAATGAGTACGGCGCGTATTTGACGATCCAATCGCCAGTCCCGCCGAGCCTCTGAAGCAAGGGATCCCGTATCTTGGGCATCATGAACACGAAGATTATGAGAAACGCAATAGTCGCCCACATAATGGTACCAGGACGTATGGTACCACAAGCGACGACGGTTGCCCGCGCATCATTAAGGCCTATATACTACATGGACAATGGCTAGTATTGATCGGGTCCTGCTCGGCGCTCTTTTGGGCGCCGCCTTGGTTTCAGGGCAGTCGCTATCCGGCCTGTGGGATGCCACCATCCGGCCAAACGGTATCGAGATCCCCTTCCGTTTCGAGATTTCTGGCAGCGGAAGCCAAACTCGCGGATCTTTTTTCAATGGCGAAGATAAAGAGACGTCTAGCAGCGGCACGTTCGAAAATGGGACGCTGCTGCTGCGCTTCGATTCTTACTCCACGCGCCTGGAAGCCACGCTGAAAGATGGGGCGCTCGGTGGCACTTATGGCAAGGAGGGCCGCCGGTACCCGTTCCACGCAGTGCGGTTCACTCCGCCTACCGCGGAGGCGAACGCTCAGGCGCCCTCGATTGCGGGCCTGTGGGAGGTAGCCGCCCAGAGAGCCAAGACCGGCGAAGGGGCATGGCGGTTCATCGTGCGCCAATCCGGGGCCGAGGTCTCGGCCGCTATTCTCCGCGTGGATGGGGATACGGGTGCGATTGAGGGCAGGTACAAGGATGGAAGGTTCGTGCTGAGCCACTTCGATGGCGCCCGCCCGCTGCTGCTCGAAGTGACGCCCCAAACCGGCGGTACCCTCGCGCTGCTCGAAAACGGCCGGACCCAACTGACCGCCGTGCGTTCCGAACGGGCGCGCGCCCAGGGCCTCCCCGAGCCGGCCGATCCTTCCCGCCACACCAGCGTCAAAGACCCTTCAGAACCGTTCCATTTTTCGGCGCCGGACCTTAACGGCAAGCTGGTTTCCGACCGCGACGCGCGTTTCCGCAACAAAGTCGTGATCGTCGCCATATCGGGAAGCTGGTGCCCGAACTGCCACGACGAAGCGCCCTTCCTCGAAGAGCTCTACCGGAAATATCGCCGCCGCGGGCTGGAAATCGTCTCCCTGTCTTTCGAGCAAGGCGAGCAGGTGAAGGACCCGGTGCAATTGCGCGCCTTCATCCGCGAGTTCGGCATCGATTACACCGTGCTGGTGCCCGGCGAGCCGTCGGAGTTGGCGGATAAGATCCCGCAGGCGGTGGATCTGGATTGCTGGCCTACGACCTTCTACCTGGGCCGCGACGGCAAAGTCCGCAGTGTGCATGCCGGCTTTCCCGGCCGCGCCAGTGGCCAGTTTCACGACGAACTGCGCCGCGACGTCAGCGCTCTGATCGAACGGCTGCTGGCGGAAAATACGGTTTCGGAGCGCTAGCCTGAATCGTGGCTCGGGCTGCAGGGCTGAGGGTCGTCTCAGCGTTTCTTTCTCTAAGACGTTCCCTCCCGAACCATCTGCTACCATGGCGTTTGCCAAGGAGGCGTTTCTATGTCGAAACAGGAAGAAGCTGGTCTGATTCTGAAGTTGTACGAGCTGCGCCGTGAGGAAACCATGCGCAAAGCTCGCGACTGGTATTTTACGGAATTCAATCCCGAGTCGATGGACGATTACACCAAGGCTATGTTCAGCGAACATAGCGGCCACCTGCGCATGGTGACCAGCTACTGGGAAATGGCGGCGGCGCTGGTCAACCACGGCGCTATCAGCATGGAGCTGTTCAACGACACCAATGGCGAGCACCTGGGCGTATTCTCCAAGCTCGAGCCGCTGCTCGGCCAACTCAGAACCATGTATGCGCCCACGGCCTTCGCCAACCTGGAAAAGCTAATCGACAACACTCCCGGCGGCCGCGAGAAAGTGGCCGCGTTTCGCCTGCGCATGAATGCCGTTCGCGCGCAGATGAAAGCGCAACAGGACGCCGCGAAAACCGCCTGAACCGAGCGCTGGGACTCGTGCCCCGAGGGAGCGCCTCGTGAGGCGCTATCCGATCACCAGTTCGGCCGGCGCTCCCGTTTCGCATCCGACAGCCTCTGCGGCCGAGGACTGATTTACCGAAATTTCCAGGTATCCGGAACTGCCAGCGATGGCGAACAACTCCGCCGGGCCGCATTCGGCGTAAGTGCGGGCCAGGACGTTGACTTCGCGCGGGCCCAGGCGGAGCGCAAAGCTGCGCATTTCGAGATCGGGGAAGTCGGCCGCTTCGAAGTTGGTGACGATGTTGCCGAACCGGTCAATATGCAGCACCAGTCCGGTCCAGGTACGCTTGCCGGTGCGCTGCGGCTTCCAGGAGGACGACTTCAGGTGGTCGTGGATGAGCTTGCCGGCGCGGGCGGCGGGGATGCCGGCGGCGATGTGGGCGGCCACGGGCGCGAAGATATCGCGGCCGTGGAAGGTGCGGCTCACCGGCTGGCGGAAATAGCGGTCGGCGGAAATCAGCCGCGCTTTGTGCTTCTCGCGGTCATACACCATCGACAGCACGCCATTGTCAGGGCCGATGAAATACTGGCCGGCAGCCTCGATCAGGATGGGGCGGCGAGCCGAACCGACGCCGGGGTCCACCACCACGACGTGAACGGTCTTGGGCGGAAAATAGCGGTACGCCTGCGCCACAAGGTAGGCGCCCTCGGCGATTTGATAGGGCTTCACCTGGTGGCTGATGTCGACCATGCGGGCACGGGGACAGATGCCAAGAATGACGCCTTTCATGGCGGCCACGTAGTGATCGGCCGCGCCGAAATCGGTGGTCAAGGTAAGGATGGGTTGAGCCATTGCTAAAATGAAAGGCAGTGCAGCGTTTTTACTTCGACCACAATGCCACCACGCCGGTCGCTCCAGAGGTTCTCGAGACTCTGGCGGAGTGTGCCGGTCAAGTGTATGGTAACGCGTCGAGCATTCACCATTTCGGGCAGATGGCGAAACAGCGCCTGGAAGCGGCGCGGCGGCAGGTGGCGCGGCTGATCGGCGCCCATCCGGCCGAAATCGTGTTCACCAGCGGAGGCACGGAAGCCGACAACCTGGCTATTCTGGGCGCGGCGCGCCTGGCGGGAACGCCGGGCCACGTCATCACCACGGCCATCGAACACCCGGCGGTGCTCGGGGCCTGCCAGGCGCTGGAGCGGGAGGGATACGAGGTTACCCGCGTGCCAGTGAGCGCGACGGGAGTGGCGGACCCGGACGACGTGCGGCGCGCGCTGCGGCCCTCCACCAGGCTGATCTCGGCCATGCACGCCAATAACGAGCTGGGCACGCTGCAGCCGGTGGCTGCTACCTCCGCGGTGGCACGCGAGGCCGGGGTACCGCTGCACGTGGATGGAGTGCAGGCGCTGGGCAAAGTGCCGGTGGACGTAAACGAGCTGGGCGTAGACCTGTACAGCATGAGCGGGCACAAGCTTCATGCGCCCAAGGGAGTGGGCGCGCTGTACGTACGCAAGGGAACGCGCCTGGCGCCGATCGTTTTCGGCGGGCACCACGAGCGCGACCGGCGGCCGGGCACGGAAAACGTGCCGGGAATCGCCGCATTCGGGCGCGCCGCGGAACTGGCCGGCGCGCGGCTGGTTACCGACGGCGAACGGCTGGCGCGATTACGCGACCGGTTGGAAGCGGCCGTGCTGGGGCGCTTGGAGGGCACCGGCGTGAATGGCGCGAGGGATGGGCGCGTGCCCAACACCGGCAATTTATATTTCGACGCAGTGGACGGCGAAGCCATGGTGATCGCCCTCGATTTACGCGGATTTGCGGTTTCCACCGGATCGGCGTGCTCGTCAGGGGCGGTCACGCCTTCGCACGTGCTCACGGCGATCGGTCTCAGCGCCGATCGGGCGCGTTCGAGTCTGCGCTTTTCGCTGGGTCACGACAATACCGAAGAGCAGGTGGATGCGCTGGTGGAGGCGGTCGAGGCATCGGTGGCGCACCTGCGGCGGATTTCGGTGCATGCCTGAAAGCAAGTGCAATGCGGTGGGACGGGCCTCCTGGCCCGTCGAGGCCTTGGGGTGGGGCGGGGATGGTGGGGCGGACTCCCTGGTCCGCGCGGGGCCCCCCCCCCCCCCCCGTGCACGCCAAGCTAAAAGACAATCCCCAAACCACAAACCCACCACGGGGGCCACAACCGAACAAGGGGTGCCCCCCCCCCCAAAAGCCCCCGTTGCCGTCGCCATGAGCGGCGGCGTGGACAGTTCCACGGTGGCCGCAATGCTTGCCCGCGACGGGCGCGCAGTGATCGGCCTGACCATGCAGCTCTGGAACCAGCGGCGCCTGCCGGAACTGGCGGGCGACGGCGCTACCGGACGCTGCTGCTCGCTCGATGACGTCTACGACGCCCGGCGCGCAGCCGAGCAGATCGGCATCCCGTATTACGTCGTCAATTTCGAGCGCCGGTTCGAGGAACAGGTGGTCAAGCCCTTCGTCGACGAGTACCTGGCGGGCCGCACGCCCATCCCGTGCACGCTGTGCAACAACTACATCAAGTTCGACCGCTTTCTGGAAATGGCCGATTCGGTGGGCGCGGGCCAGATCGCTACCGGACATTACGCCCGCATTCAGTATGACGGCCAGAGCGGCCGCTACCGGTTATTGCGCGGCGTGGACCAGTCCAAGGACCAGACGTATTTTCTATTCGGCTTGACCCAGCCGCAACTGGCGCGCACGCTGTTTCCCCTTGGCGGCCTGAACAAGCCGCAAGTGCGCGAATTGGCGAGTTCGCTGGGCTTGGAGGTTGCCGAAAAGCCGGATAGCCAGGAAATCTGTTTCGTGCCCAACGGCGACTACGCCGCGTTCCTGAGTGCGTACATGAAGGAGACCGGCGTGGCGCCGGCGCGCACGGAAGGCGAAATCGTCACCGCGGATGGCCGCAGCCTGGGTCGGCATGCCGGCGTACACCATTTCACCGTGGGGCAGCGGCGCGGCCTGGGCGTGGCTACCGGCGAACCGTTGTACGTGATCGCCACCGATCCCGAATCGCAGCGCGTTGTGGTGGGCGGCAACGACGCCCTGTTGCGCGGGTCGTTTTTCGCTAGGGACGTCAACTGGGTTTCCATCGCGGGCGCGTCCGAACCGGTTGCCGCAACCGTCAAGATCCGCAATAAGCACGCCGCCGCACCTGCCCGCCTGTTGCCCACCGGCAACGAGGCGAGCGTCGAGGTAGTGTTCGACCAGCCGCAGCGCGCTGTGTCGCCGGGGCAGGCCGCGGTATTCTACTCCGGCGACGTGGTGCTGGGCGGCGGCTGGATCGAGTGATGGGCGTGATGGCGCCGCGAAGCTTACGCGGCTTTGGTAAAATAGCCAACTATGAAAAAAGCCGCATTGGCTCTGGCTGTAGCTGTTTGTTTCCTCACGATCGGCTGTTCCGACCAATCCTCGTCTCAGCCGGCCGCATCCAAACAGACCGTCCCGCCAGAGCCCGTGACTGGCCAAAGCGGGCTCTTTAAGATGTTCCAACAGGCGCGCGCGTGGGCGCCGGACGCGCAAGTTCTGAAACTCGAGAGCGTCCATCTGACCGAAGTTCCAGAGGTGCCGGAGAAGGCCGGCGAATGGCAGGCGACTTTCGTGTCGCCTAGCCGGGGCGCGGCCAGATCGTACACCTGGTCGGCCGTGGACGTGGAGCCCACCCTGCACAAAGGTACATTTCCGGGGGCGGAGGAACTGTACTCGGCCAAGCCTGGGTCGAGTCCATTTCCGATCGCCGCTGTGAAGGTCGATACCGAGGCCGCGTTCGCCAAGGCGAAGATCGAGGCGGCCGAGTACGCCAGGAAAAATCCCACCATGGCGATCACCTGGGTACTGGAAAAAACGGATCGCTTCTCCGACCCGGCCTGGCGCGTGATTTGGGGCGAGTCGCTGGGCGTATCGGGCAATTCCGTCTATATCGATGCCACCACGGGCGCCTATCTGGAAACGATGCACTGAGCGGGACAGGCCTCCCGGCCGGTCGGAAAGGTTGGTTCCCAACCCGCAGCTAGACAGGCCCGGAGGACTGTCCC
Source organism: Bryobacteraceae bacterium (assembly GCA_049509915.1). Classification (GTDB taxonomy): domain Bacteria; phylum Acidobacteriota; class Terriglobia; order Bryobacterales; family Bryobacteraceae; genus JBEKYD01. The sequence goes on from JBEKZL010000264.1 coordinate 12,222, forward strand.
GCTTCCAGAATCGTGGCGATGGCCGTCTGGACGGTAGTGGCTCCGGCGGCGCACAGGCTGGTTAGTTGATCGATGCTGGTGACGGTGGCGACGGCATCGACGCCTGTTTCTTCCGGCAGATTCCGCCGCAGCAGGGCGACATCCTGGAGTATCGCGTCCAATCCGCCGGACGCCGGGCCGAATCCGGTGCCGGTGGCGACGGAATCCGCTTCCGCCCGTTCGACGGCACGCGCGGCCACCACTTTCAGCTCATCGGTAAGATGCGCGCACTCGAGAATCGCCGTCAACCGGGCGCCCGAATTGTGACAGGCCTCCACGGCCTGCACGAGTTCGGTCTGCACGTGCTGAAATTCGCGCGAGCGCAATTGCGCGGTTCCCACCACCAGGGCGATTTCCCTGGCTCCGCGCCGCACCAAGTCGCGGACCTCGTACAGTTTGGTAGCCGTATTCTGGGTTCCGTGCGGAAAACCGGCAACCACGGCCACGCGCGTGGTCGCGCCGGCCAACCCGCGCAGGGCCGCATCGAGATCGCAGGGACGAACCAAAACCGTCCCGAGCCGGTGCGTCTTCGCCAACTCCAAGCCGGCCCAGACCTCCGACGCGCTCCACTCCGGCGCGACCAGCGGCAGTTCGATCCTTTCGGCGAATTCTTCGAAAGTGTCGGGCACCCGGCTGCCCTTACTTCTTCTTCCTGGTAGTGGAGGATGCCGCGGTGGGGCAATGATAGCCCAGGTCCTTGATCTTGGTACAGGCTTGCGGCGCCACGTTGCTCTGCGGGAAGCGCTGGATGGTCTCCTTGAACTCGGCGTAGGCGTCGGTGCGGCGCGACATTTTCAGCAGGGTCAGCCCCTTCTCATAGAGCGCTTCGGCGGT
>JBEKZL010000265.1:0-10303 GCA_049509915.1 Bryobacteraceae bacterium
ATGAAACCAGTCGGAAAGCCGGATGCCTGAAAGAGGCACGTCCGGTTTGATGAGCCGGGATGGGAAACAGGGCGGGCGCTCAATGTCCGCTTCCCGCGCCCATCCTCGACTCTACCGGGGCTGCAGCCAAGAGTGGCCGCGCCACGCCGGAATTGGCATGGTCATTTCCTGACAGGCCCTTAGGTACGGATTGAAGTACGAGCCCACAGTCCAGTCGGGCTTGTTTTAATACCTATGGCGGACCAGCTCAGATGGTCATCGCGGCGAAGCCGCCGTCAACCCGCACCAAGCTGCCGGTGACAAACGAGGAGGCCTTGTCGGAAGCCAGGTATACGGCCGCACCGATCAACTCAGAGGGCACGCCGTACCGGCCCATGGGTGTGTGTTTCATGATGGAAGCCGTGCGCTCCTCGGTGAGAAGCTTGCGGTTTTGCTCGGCTGGAAAGAAACCGGGCAGAATGGCATTCACGCGGACGCGATACGGAGCGAACTCGCGCGCCAGGAATTGGGTGATCTGGTTTACGCCGCCCTTTGCCACCGAATAGGTGAACACCTTCGATAACGGGGGTCCCGACGAAGCCGAGGAAATGTTGATAATAGACCCGCCTTTTCCGGCCTCGATCATAGCCTTGCCAAACACCTGGCAAGCCAGGAAAATGCTGCGCAGATCGACGGCGATGATGCGCTCCCATTCGGCTTCCTCGATTTCAAAAAACGGGGTGCCCGAATTAATGCCCGCCGCGTTCAACAGAATATCGACACCGCCGAATTTCTCCAGCGTGCATTCGAGGAGGCGCTGGACATCCGCCTTGCGGCTGACGTCGGCCTGGCAGGCCAGAGACTTGCGCCCCATGCCGAGGATCGCGCCGGCATGCCGTTTCGCCTGATCTTCGTTCAGATCGGCGATCACGACGTTCGCGCCCGCTCCCGCCAGTCCCATGGCCATCTCGCCCGCCAGCACTCCTCCTCCGCCCACCACCACGGCGGTTTTCCCCGCCAGCGAGAACAGCTTCTCAATCAAGGATTGGGCTTCCACCTCGGTGCCGTTCCCGCTTTCCACCGGAGCTTCCATAGTAGTGTTCATGGCTTAAATCGTTGTCTCCTCGTACTCTTCCAGATCGTCGAGCGTTGCCTGAGCCCGTCGCTTTTCGTCCAGGCTTTCCGCCAGCGGGCACCAGCAAACCTCGCAAATGTCGAGTTCTCTGCCCTCGAACTCTTTTTGGAGACACGCGGCAGCGTTTCCGCAGAGGTCACATGTCATGCATTTCCTCCGGATCCCATCACCGACGAATGTAACAAGTTTCAGAGATAGAGGTCAATTAAGGCAAAATACCGAGGAGGCCGTGGGGCAGACCATCGTTTATGTGCTACCCCGCAATTCGCCGGATACGTTCCGCCCGAGGGCGAGGACGATTGAACTGAATGCCGGATGTAGGGCCACATAAAACGATGGTCTGCCCTACGGCGCGGGCGCTACTTGTCCGGCGTCATCGTGTCGCGCAGAAACCGGGCGATGGAATCGGTAAGCGCGCGGCGGTTTTCGGTGCGCGCCATGGCCAGCGCCTGGGTACGGCATAGCCGGCGCCCTTTTACGCGGTAGATCTGGTAGAACCGGGAGCCGCCGGTCAGCGCCTTCACCGGCAGCATCGAGTAGCCGAAGCCGGTTTCGACCAGCCGCTTGATGGCTTCGGTGTCGTCGGCCTCCATGATCACACGGGGGGTCACCCCGAATTCCCGCAGGAACCCGTCGATCATCGACCGCATATTGCTTCGCTTGGGATACAGCAGGAAGGGCACGCCCACCAGCTCCTCGGGCTCGATGGAATCGATGCGCCGCCCGCTGACACGCCGCTGCGAGGGCTTGATGATCACCAACTCCTCCTCGAACAGCGGCATCACGTCCAGGCCGTCGTCGGGATAGGGCAGCGAGATCACCGCCAGGTCGAAGCGGCGGGCATGGAGGCCGGCCACCATTTCCTCGGTGGGCGCCACGGTGATATCGAGGGTGATGTTGGGATAGTGCTTGCGCAGCAGGCGCAACGGCCGTCCCAACTGGTGGCCGAGCGCGGTGCCGCCGGCGGCCAAATGGAACGGGCGCCGGTCGTTAATCGGGTCGCTTTCGAACTCGTGGAGGATCTGGCGCATCTGCGCCATGACCGCGCGCGCCTGTTCGGCCAGCCGCAGGGCCGAAGGCGTCGGCACCAGGCGTTTGCCGGCGCGCACGAACAGGTCGGCGTGCAGCTCGGAAGCCAGATTGTGCAGTTGCAGGCTGACGGCGCCCGGCGTGAGGTTCACTTTTTCCGCCGCATGAGTCACGCTGGAACAGTCCAGAACGGCAAGAAATAATTCGAGCTGCCGGAAATCCATCGCCCCTCCGTTAGCACAGCATTGCACGACTCAAGCGGCCGGCGCCTGGTTTCTGGCGGCCAGCAAACTGGCCAGCACGCCATCGCCGGCCGGCAGCAGCGTTATCCGCGCGCCGCCCGCCAGAATACGTTGCGCCTCCAGCACTTCGAACAACGCATCGGCCACCGCCGGCTCGCGCGTGATTTCCTGGAGCGCCTGGCCCAGCGTGGCTGGCCGGATGGCGGCGGCCTTGGCGAATTCAATGGCCGCTTCGCGCTCCGCCGAACTGGTGATCACGCTCACCTGGTTGGCGCCCGCCTGCTTGATCGCCGAGGTCACCTGGCGCAGCCGGTTCACCACTTTCTCTTCGATCTGCCGGATCATGCCGGCGTCGCGAAAGTGTACCTTGCGGATGTACACGCTGCCGAGCTGGTAGCCCCACTGGCTCGATTTGGCGCTGCCTTCGGCGCGCACCGCCTGGCTCATGTTGTGCCGCGTTTCCAGCATCTCCGCCAGCGGCATGTTGCTCAGGCAGCGTACCGTGGCGTTGCTGACGTTGGCGCGCAGCGAGCCGCGCGGATCGGTGTTCTTGAACAGGAACGCCACCGGATCGCTGATCCACATCTCGTACCAGATGCCGATCCCCATGGGCGCCCCTTCCTCGGAGTTCACCGGCTGGCTGCGCAGGTATTCCTGGTCGAGCCGCAAGTCGAGCACATAGCAACTACCCAGGAAGTTGATGAACAGCGCCGACGGCCCCAGCACGGCCGGCAGAAAATGCAGGCCGGGCTCGTCCAGCACCCCCACCACTTTGCCGAACAGCATGTAGACCCGGCAGGTCCGCTCGTCCACGATGGCATAGAGCCCGAACATGCGGGCCAGGCCGAGCAGCACCGGCTCGGCCACGAACCCGCCCACGAAAACCACTAGCGCGGCCACCAGAAAGTCGATCATTTGGACGCCTCCAGGTAGATCTGCTGCGCTTTCTCGAACAGCCCCAGGCGCACGTTGCGCAAATACCCTCCCAGGATGTTCGGCCCCAGGCGGTGTAATTGCGCCAGCTCCGCCGCCAGCGACTTGACCGGCTCCACTTCGGCTTGCGCCTTGAGCGTTTCGATCTCCACCGCGCGCCGCGACTGCACCACCCGCTGGTCGGCCCCGGCCTGCGCCAGGCTGATGTCGCTCGATACCTGGTTATGCGCCGTATTGATGGCGGCCAGGGCCGATTCCACGTCCGGCGGAGGGTCGATGCCGGTGATCAGCGATGCGTCGAAGATCACCCCGTAGCGCGCCGGCGTGGCCTGGCATTCCTTGTCCATGTACTCGTTGAGGTCGCGGAGATTCTTGCGCAGGTCGTTGATGGAGATGCCAACCATTTCCGATCCCACCAGGGCCGCGGGATTGGATTGCGCGTCGGGCGGCACCTTGGCCTCGAAATTGGCGATGCGCTGCCGCAGCACCGAAACGAAGTACGCCATCACGTGTACGAACGGCCGCTTAATGCCGAACAGGAACGCGTACAGGTTGGCCTCGCTGATGCGATACCGGATTTGCCCCGTCAGCCCGGTGTTGAGCTGGTCCTTGGTCACCGCCTCCAGGCGCGTACCCGCGTTATTGGCCGAGGGATCTTCAGGGTCCATGGCCATGTTGACGGTCATGGTGGCAATCGATACCTTGCGGATTTTCTCCCACGGCATCTTGAAGTAAGGACCGCCGGGTTGGATCACACGCACCTGCGGATAGCTGTAACGCGCCCGCTCGTCCTCCCGCAACGCCTCCGCCATGGGATCGTCCAGCGTCGTCTTTCCGCCCGAAACCCGCACCGCGCGCCCTAAACGGACCTTGACCGCGCGCTCGTTCTGATCGACCGTATAGACGCCCATCAGGATTAACCGCAGCAGCGCCCAGGCCAGAAACCCGAACGCGGCGCCAATTACAATTTCCATCGACCCACCTCAGGCGTAGTATACCTGTTTCGGATAGGGAAGTCTGGTTCGAATAGGTCCACTTGTGGGGCAGACCTGGGCAGACCATCGTTTTTGGTGGTTTGCCATCTGGGGGCTCTATTTCGATGGCGAGAGGTCACGCCGATAAGTTTTCAGACTCGCCGAAGCGGCTCATCTGTGTCCCGGCGTCGCTCCACCTTCTCGGACCGTCTGATCGACCCCCGGCGCATCTCCCGAACCCATTCGTCCGCGCCGCCGGCCAGTTCGGGATGGTCTTCGGCCTGCCAACTCCCTGCCGCGTCCCGGAGCGCGTCCCGCTGTTCGCGGCGCTGGATTTCCCGGTCCATGGTCAAACCCGTTACTCTTGCGGAATATGTTGGCGCCGCACCTTAATTTTGCTTTCGTCTTTCCAGGCGGCGGCGAGGTCAAACGCAACCTGCATACGCAACCACGTTTCCGGCGTACTGCCAAATGCCTTGGCCAGGCGGATCGCCATCTCGGTGCTAATCCCGGATTTGCCGTTCACGATTTTGGTGAGCGTTTGCCGGGTGACGCCCAGCACCTTCGCGCCCTCGGTGACGGAAATCCCCAACGGCTCAAGGCAATCGTGCCGAACAATGAGGCCGGGGTGTACGGGATTTTTCATGGGCATGCCGGTTCTTCTGTCCTAGTGGTAGTCGATCAGTTCAACGTCCAAAACGTCGGTTCCTTCAAAGCGGAAAATGATTCGCCAGTTGGCCCGCGCCGTCACGGACCAAAAGCCCTTCATGTCTCCCTTGAGAGCGTGCAGGCGATACCGGGGGAGATCGAGAGCTTGCGGCGTAGTCGCGGTGTCGAGAATGGTGACAATTCGTTCCACAGTTTCTAAGAGGTCGGGGCGTATTCCGCGCGGGTCGCCGAGCTCGTAAAGCCGTTTCAAGTCCCGGTGCTTGAAGCTCCTTATCATTCAGCATACACCGTAAACTGTATATTGTCAGGTGTCAAGCTTCTGCCAATGCGCGGCAGCGGTGGCGTTCACCGTGCCGCAAGGGCCGGATGGTCGGCCTGCCCCTACTGATTTACCCCGCTGGCCAAAAATCCGCCGTCCACCACGATGCACTGGCCGGTGATGAAGCTGGCGGCGTCGGAAGCGAGCAGCACCGTGGCGCCGATCAGCTCCTCGGATTTGCCGAAGCGGCCCATCGGGGTGCGCAGCTTCAGCTCCTTGCCGCGCTCGGTACCGTCCAGCAGGGCGGCGTTCAGGTCGGTGCGGAACACGCCAGGAGCGATGGCGTTGACGTTGATGCCGTCCTTAGCCCATTCCACCGCCAGGCTGCGGGTCAACGCCAGCACCGCCGCCTTGGACGCGGCGTATGCCGTTACCTGCATCAGCGACACGAACGAATTCAGAGACGCGATGTTGACGATCCGCCCGCGGCCGGAGGCCTTCAGCGCCGGGTAGAACGACTGGCAGGCGCGCAGCGTGCCGGTCAGGTTCACATCCATTAACCCGTTCCACTCCGCCTCGGTGGTTTCCTCGGTGCGCTTGCGGAAGATATGGCCGGCGGCGTTCAGCAGCACGTCCACGCGGCCGAACTCCTGCAACACCGCGTCGCGAAAAGCGTCCACCGACGGGCGGGAGGCGATGTCGGTGACGCACCGCAGGGTCCTGCCTCCGGCCCGCTCCACTTCGGCGCAGGCTTCCTCGACATTCTTCCCCCGCCGCCCGGTGGGGACGACGTCGGCGCCGGCCGCGGCCAGCCCCGACGCCAACACCCGTCCCAATCCGGACGTGCCGCCCAGCACCGCAACTACGCGCCCAGTAAGATCGAGGGGGCTTTCTGCCACCGTCTACCTCTGGATGCGGGCCGAGCCGCCTTTGGCAAACGAACGCACCTGGTCGAGCGTGGCCATGGTGGTATCGCCGGGGAACGTGGTGAGCAGCGCGCCGTGCGCCCAACCGAGCTTCACCGCTTCCAGCGGCGCTTCGCCCGTCAGCAGGCCGTAGAAGAAGCCGGACGCGAAGCCATCGCCGCCGCCCACGCGGTCGTAGACGTCCAGCTCCGCCACCGGCGCATTGAAGGTCTCACCATTGACCCACGCCACCGCGCTCCAACTGTGCCGGCTGGTGGAGTGCACCTCGCGCAGCGTCGTAGCCACCACCTGGATTTGCGGATGCTTCTTTACCGCCGCGTGAATCATTTCGTAGAACGCGCTGGGATCGAGCTTGGACTTCGACACTACGTCCTGCCCCGGGATGCCGAGGCCCTTCTGCAGGTCCTCTTCATTGCCCACCAGCACATCCACGTTTTCCACGATGCGGCCCAGCACTTCCACCGCCCGCGCGGCGCCGCCGGAGATGTTCCACAGTTTCTCGCGATAATTCAGGTCGAAGGACGTCACCGCTCCGGCCTTCTTCGCGGCCCGCATCCCTTCCACCACCAGTTCGGCCGTCTTTTCGCCCAGCGCCGCGAAAATCCCTCCGGAATGGAACCACCTTACCCCGCCCGAAAAGATTTCGTTCCAGTCGAAATCGCCCGGCTTCAATTGCGCGGCGGCTTCGTTGGCGCGGTTATAGAACACCACCGGGGCGCGCACGCCCCAGCCCCGGTCGCTATATACCGTGGCCATGTTGGGGCCGTTCACGCCGTTGTGCTTGAAAGCCTTGTAGAACGGCTTCACGCCCATGGCGCGGACTCGTTCGGCGATCAGGTCGCCAATCGGGTAATCCACCATCGCCGAGGCGACGCCGGTCCGCAGCCGGAAACAGTCGGCCAGGTTGGCGGCTACGTTGAACTCGCCGCCGCTGACGTGAATCCTGCATTCGTTGGCTTTGCGGAAGGGAATGATCCCGGGATCCAGGCGATGCACCAGAGCGCCGAGCGAAACCAGGTCGAGCGCTCCTTCCGGTCGAATCTCCAAAGGTTGACTCATATAAAATGTTCGAGAAACTAAGTATTCACTTGTGCGATTACGTTTCGCACATCCGGCAACCGCTCCCTTGCGGTCGCGGCTCGGAAGTGAGCAAGTCCGAGCCGCGACCGTTAGGGAGCGGTTGCCGGGCCTGCCCATTCCAGACCTTCTACCGTAAAAGCATGAGCCTTCGCTGTCAAGCGAATCGCCACTCAACCCAAAGTTTAGCGAATCTCAACGGTTGCCGTTGCTTCCCGCCGCCGCTTCCAGTTGCGCGGCGAAGCGAGCGTCGGTGCGCTTGGGATAAGTGCGTGCGGATGCGCAGCACGTTCGGCGTGTCGCCGTAAGCGATGCCGGCCATGCGCGTCTGCCGGGCGGCCAGGGGCGGCCGCCTATCTGGGCTCCGCCCCACCAAAGCCGGACTTGCTACTTCCTGGCGCCGGCCTGTATGCCCGCCTGCACCTGGTTGATCGCCTGACTGACTAACTGGATGGCTTTCTCGCGATGGCCGGCCTTGTCGTCCGCGGCCGCCTGTAATTGTGCCGCGGCGTTATTGAGCGCTTTCAGCGCCGCTTGCATGTGCGGTTGTTGGCCCTCCGCCAGGGTTGCGACGGCCAGACCGGCGGCGCCGGCGGCGATGAGATTCTTCGCGGCCAGCCGCCGCGACATGAGTTGCGTTTCCATAGGTTCCTCCCGATATTGTCTTTTGTGACTGAAAGCGTTCCCAAGCATACAACCAGCATGGGAATGCCGCAATGTTTTTTTTTGGCGCACCGGTACTGAGAACCTGTCCCGCATCGGACAGCGATTTCCCAGGACCGGACGGCGCGCCGGCTTTTTGCGCTCCTTCAATAAGCCGCTGCACGCCGGAGAAAAGGCAATCCGCGTGCTTCGGCCCCCTCCAAGGAGTCCCACGGATGCCCAAAATGGAACGTACACGTGAAACCGTAAACGGCCTGCCGTCGCTCGAATACCTGGTCGGCAAGGCACAAGCCGGCTGGAAACTGGTTGGCCTGGAATGGGAGCGCGAGCCGGCCGGGCCGGCCCCGGATGCTCCCGCCGCGGAACCGCAGGGATGGACGGAAGAGATCCCCTACGGCCTGCGCGTGTCCGACGACCGTTCCCGCCTGGTCGAAAGCCCTCCCGAGTTGGAGATCCTCACCATCGCCCTGGATATGATTTGCGAGGATTGCCCGCTCTCTCGCGTGGCCGACGAACTGAATCGGCGCGGATACCGTACCCGCCAGGGCAGTGACTGGTCCCAGGGGATGCTGTTCAACCTGCTGCCGCGCATGATCCAGGTGAGTCCAAGGTTGTTCAGGAGCGAGCAGTGGATCTCGCGCCGGAAGAGGCTGCCGAAGGTGTCCATCGATTAGGCCGCAACCTGGGGTGTATTCGATTCGTCTTGGAGCCAGCCCCGTTAACAAGTTCAGCAACCGCTCCATTGGGGTCTCTTTTCCAACCAGGTTCCGGGCCTGCCCGGGAAACAATGACAGGCCAGGAAAGATGCTTAACCGATCTGGGGACTCCGGAGCCCAGGCGCGTCAAAGCGCCCGACCGCCGAAGGCGATGGTCTGTCCCACCGCTACGTGCTGTAATACAGAATTGGAACATTCCGGAAACAAGAACGCTATGCCGCGAACCATCATCGAGAAACTTTGGGACGCCCACGTGGTGCATCAACAGCCGGGCGCGCCCGCTCTGCTCTTCATCGACCTGCACCTGGTGCATGAAGTCACCTCGCCGCAGGCCTTCCAGGGACTACGCGAACGCGGCCTCAAGGTCCGCCGCCCCGACCTGACCATCGCCACCGCTGACCACAGCATCCCCACCAGCGACCGGTCGCTGCCGATTGTGGATGAGATTGCCGCCCGCCAGCTCGCCCAGCTCGAAACCAATTGCGCCGAGTTCGGCATTCGCTGCCTGGGCGTGCATAGCGACCGCCAGGGCATCGTCCATGTGATCGGGCCGGAGCTTGGCCTGACGCAACCGGGCATGACCGTCACCTGCGGCGACAGCCACACGGCGACCCACGGCGCGTTCGGCGCGCTGGCCTTCGGCATCGGCACCAGCGAGGTGGAAAACGTGCTGGCCACCCAATGCCTGCTGCAGCGGCCATCGAGGAGCTTCCGCGTGGAAGTAAACGGCAGGCTGCGCCCGGGCGTATCCGCCAAGGACATTATTCTGGCGCTGATCGCCGGCATCGGCGTGGGCGGCGGCACCGGCTCGGTATTCGAATTCACCGGCAGCGCCATTCGCGGGCTTTCCATGGAAGAGCGCATGACCGTGTGCAATATGTCGATCGAAGGCGGCGCGCGCGCCGGCTTGATCGCGCCCGACGACACCACTTTTGAGTACCTGGCGGGCCGCCCGCACGCGCCGAAAGGCGCGGCTTGGGATGCCGCTCTGGCACGCTGGCGCCAGCTTCCCACCGATGAGGGCGCGGCGTACGACCGGAGCGTAACGATCGACGCCGATGCGCTCGAGCCGATGATCACCTACGGCACCAACCCCGGCATGGGCATGTCGATCGGCGCCGCGCTGCCCGACCCCTCGGCTCTGGCCGACCCGATGCAGCGCGAATCGGTGGCTAAGGCTCTCGCTTATATGGGCCTCGAAGGCGGCAAGCTGCTGGCAGGCCACTCCATCGACGTGGTCTTCATCGGAAGCTGCACCAATTCCCGCATTAGCGACCTACGCGCCGCCGCGGCCATACTGAGGGGACGCAAGGTCAGCCCCAACGTACGCGTGATGGTGGTGCCGGGCTCGCAGGAAGTCAAGCGCCAGGCCATCGCCGAAGGTTTGCGCGAGGTATTTCGCGCGGCCGGCTGCGAGTGGCGCGAGCCCGGCTGCTCCATGTGCATCGCTATGAATGGCGACCAGCTTTCGCCCGGCCAGTACGCCGTTTCCACTTCTAACCGCAATTTCGAAGGCCGCCAGGGCAAAGGAGGGCGCACTTTCCTGGCCAGCCCCCTGACCGCCGCCGCCAGCGCCATCACCGGCGTAGTTACCGATGCGAGGACAATGCTATGACCCCGTTCACCAATTTCGAGAGCCGCGTGGTGCCGCTGCCTCTGAATAACGTCGATACCGACCAGATCATTCCCGCGCGGTTCCTC
>JBEKZL010000266.1:0-19071 GCA_049509915.1 Bryobacteraceae bacterium
CGTCAGGACCACTGTAATGGTAAGCCCTTTAGCTCCGGCGAGCGAGCGGAAGGCGTACTTCACGTCGCGCCAGAATGTTCCGGCAGCTTCGCGCAAATTCAATTGTGCCGCGCCGATCCCAATCACGATCGGGCCTCCTTCCGAGTGTCTCCGAGACTCCGCGACGGAGCCTACTTCCGGAATTATACGCGAGGCCGGCGACCCATGTTTCATTTTTCGCCGTGGATTTTGGGCCGGCGTGAGGGTCAACTCAGTGCGTCAATCGATAGACCACCGTCTGCACCGTCCGATCGCCTTTGTCTTCCTCAGCAATACGAACCTCCTCGACGCCCGAGAGCACGCGGCTGAGGCTGGCGATATTTTCCGAAAAGAACCGCGGCGCGCCCTCCGAGCCGGCCGCCCAACCGGATCCGGCGGATGAAGTAAAGTCCAGCGCCGCCATGATGCGCTGATAGCTGGAGCGCTCGCGCAAATGCCGGAAGCCGGCGGCATAGGTGACGCCGCCGTCGCCAGCTTGCGGCTTTGTGCCGGCCCGATCCAGCACGGCGGCGAGCAAACCCGAATCGTTGGCGAGAAACAGAAGCTTGCCGCTGCTGGCGAAGAGCAAGATGCCGAGGCCGTCCAGCCGTTCGACCGCGTGCCGGCCGGCCGTTCCCGGCGCCCATCCCGCGCCGAGCCGAGACGTAGTCCAGAGGTTTTGGGCGGCGCTGGCCAGAGACTGCCGGACCAAGTCCGCATCCCAATCCGCCGCCCCGTCCAGAACGACTACCGAAGGCGTCTCGACGAACGCCGCCGCGCCAGCCGGCGAACTGGATTGCACCAGCAGGATAGCGCGCGCCCCGCCCTTTTCCAGCATGGCCCGAATGGCGGCCAGGCACCCTGAAGTGCCCGGATCGGCCGGCAGCGGCTGTTCGTCGATGCGGGTTTCCAGATCGCCTTCATCGCCCGCGTTGTCAGGCTCACTCGCCGCGGGCGCATCGCGCCAGTCGGGCGTTGGCCCCGGCTGCACGCCAATCAGCTTCCGCGCGATCAGAACGGCCGTTTCGGAGGGTTCGCCTGTGCGCCAAGCCTTGTACAGGCCGGCTTCGGGTGGAACCAGGGCCAGCAGGGCGGGAACGATCGGATCGGGCTGCGGCGGCGATACCTCACCCGGCGCCTGAGCACGGAGAAATACCCGGCTCTCCACGATGTCGCCGCCGGTGCGTTTCACATCGGCGATTCCGGCCCGATACCGGCGCATCTCGGAGACGTTCCGCTGCACCCAGTAGGAACGGACATAAACGCTGCGGGCCAGCGATTCAAGGTTCATCGTGAGGCGCAACTCGCCTTCTTCGGAGCGGGTGGCGGCGGCATCTCGATACCAGCGGTCGGAAGCGATGCTCGGCTTTCCCCCGCCGGCGATCAACTCGAGTGCCTGGGCTACCAGGTCGTCCCCGGTGGCAAGCAGCAGGCATCCGTCGACGAAAGCAAATGCAACCGTGCGCTTCGATGCCGGATCGGTGCGAAGGTAGAACGAGGCACCCTCTGCCTGTCGCGTTTCGAACTTGCCGCGGAGGGCCCACAGCCGACTCTTCATGAGATCAGCGGCGGGAATGCGGCTGACGTACAGAAACTCGACATCGCGAATACCGTAGAGCGCCAGGGCGGAATCGGTTCCGGCAATCTCGATCAAGCTTTTCAGATCGGGCAGAAACCCAGCCGCCTGGCCGTACTCGCCATACACGTCGTGAAGTTTGGAGAACAGGTTGGAACGGGAAAACGCGCCGTAGTTGGCGCTCGCGAGCCAATCGGCCTTCACTTTGGAGCCATCCCAATCGCGGACCAGACGGCCGAATTCCGGCGCTTCCAGGCAAAGCGACGCGCCACCGGGCATTACAGCCGGCAGCCTGGGAGCCGTCGAGATTGTCTGTAGGAACACGTATCCGGCGGCGAACAACAGCAGCGCGGCAGCCAGCACGGCTCTTTTCATTGCGCACTCCTGGGAATGAAGGGGCGCACCACCCGGCCCTGTTCGATCGTGTCCTTGATGGCGGGCTGGCGCGCGGCATTGGCGGCCCTGCGCTCCTGTTCGGCGATCAGGGCGGCCATCTTGCCGATTGGAACCTGACGCTGGCCCGGGGGCCTCAGGTCGATGGCGGCCTGAAGATACCTGCGCGCCGCCGCCAGATCGTCCAGACGCTCGGCGGCGGCGGCGAGGGCCTCCGCAATGGCGGCGCGCTCTTCGCCGGTGAGCGGCAGCCGCCCCAGAACGGAGGCGGATCCGGCGTCATCGGCCAGCGTCATCGCCAGACTGTCGCGGCCCAGCGCGAGTGCGGCCCGAAGCGCGCCCAGGCGGACGCGATCGTCGGCGGGAGCGATGGCCAGCGCTTCCCGCCAGAGGCGGAGCTTCGCCTCGGCGCCGGCGGCCGAGCGCGCCGCATCCATGCGCGCTTCTACCCAATACGGTTTCGCGGCAGCTTCGGGAGCGAAGCCGGGGGAAGATAACAGGGCGAGCTCGGAACCAGAAGCGGCGGCATGGGGCGCCAGCAATCGAGCGGCTTCCGCCCGCAATCCATACGCCGCTTGGGCATCGCCGACGGTGGCTGTCAGCAACCGCTCCCGCTCGGGGGAACCGCCGGCCAAGATGCGCGCCAGTTGCAGCCGGGCCTCCGCATCCCAGGGTACGGCTTTGACGCGCCGCCCGATGAACTCCGCCGCGTCCGCGGTTTTTCCATATTTGCCCAGGAGCCCGGCGGCGGCTGGTAAAGTGTCGAACCCGTCGGCGGCCCCGCCGGCCACCAGCGCCATCCGGTTCAACAAGGCCAGGGCTTCAGCAGCCTGATTCTGCTGAAGCTTGACCTCGGCCAGGCCGAGAAAGTTGGCGGCGTCCAGGTGCCCGCCGCGGATTTCACGGCCGTAAAGGAATTCGAGAACCGAGCGGGCTCCATTCTCGTCGCCCTCGCTCCGCAGGGCCATTGCGGCGCCCTGCAGGGACCCGAGCGACGGAGCCCGATCGGGGTTGAGCCGATAGCGTTCCAGCAGGGCACCGAGCCCACCGGCGCGGGACGCCAGCCGGATTTCGACGCTGCGATCGAGCGTTCCGGTATGGTCCGAACGAATCTGGCTCCAGGCGGCGGAGGCGCCGGCAACGTCGCCGGCATCGAGCAGCATGGACGTCAATTGCCAGCGCGCCTGCGCCAGCATGGTTTCCGCTTCCCGCCGATTGTCGCCAGCGGCCGATTCCACCTGTTTGACACGGATCGCGACCCGTTCACGCTGGAGAGAAATCCGCTGCGGCGCGGATACGCCGGGAGCCCGCATCAGCGCATCGACAATCGCTTCGGGATTGTCCATGGATCGGCCAAGCTCCACCAGCCACTCGGTTCCCTGGCCGGATGAAATGCAGGCGCGAGCGGCCGCTTCGATCAGCTCGTCCAGGCGGTAGGTGGCATTGCGCTGGTAGTAGTCGCCGAGCAGATTGGCGATATCGCCGTGCAGTTCGCCGAGCGCCCCCGCCCCCCCGATATCGGTGAACGTGCCAGCCACCCGGCCCCAGAACGGCTCGGGAACACGCACTCCGCGGCTCTGAATGGCGAGAAACGCCGCCAGCGCGCGCCGCCAGCGCGCGATCGCTTCCACCTGCCGGCCTTGGGACCAGAGCACGCGCGCGATCTGGTCGTGGGCATCGCCACGGTCGGAATCCAGCTCGAGCGCGTGTTCGAACTGCGCCGTCGCCAGGGCGCCCTGGCCGGCCCGCGCGTAGGCATCGCCAAGCGCCATGTAAGCGTCGGGATTCAGCGGCGCCGCCTCCAGGTACGCCGGCAGCCACGCTTCCGCGCCGGCCTTCCCACCCGAGGCAAGATAGTCGCCGTAGCGCGCGCCGTAATAAAACCAGACCGAGCCGGCGATTATCGAATCGGTCTTGAGCGGCGTTTTCAGGCGCTCGCCGATAGTGCGCGTGTCGAGCGCCGCCTGGAAGGCCGTATCGATGGCGGCGGAGCGGTCGCCGAAGTACACGCCGGCAAGCGCGGTATAGGCCCTCGTCCAAGCCAGCGGCAACGCGCCACCGCGCGCTCGCAGGGCAGCGTACGCCAACTCCGGCCGGCTGGCCGCGATGGCGGCTTGAACCGCGCGGTTACGGACGTCGGAAGAACCGTTGCCGCGGACGATCGCCAACAGCTCACCCGGCTGGCGCTCGGCCAGTAAGCCAAGATAACGCGCCAGCGAATCGCCCGGGAGCGCGTTTTGCGCCAGCGCCATTCGCATCATGCGCATCTGGCTTTCCACGTCGCCGGCGGCGAAGTATGCCCGTGCGGCCTGGGCCAGAGCGTTCCCTTCGACTGGCTGGCCACGATGCGCCGCGGCGTACTGCTCCAATTGGCGGCCCAAATCGGCGAACAGCCCGCGTTGCGACTGCAGGGTCACGTAGCTCTGGTCCACCTGCTGTCTGCCAGCCGCCATGAACTGGTGCCGCCAGCGCGCCTCCAGATCGGCCAGTCCGGCGGCCTGGGCAACCGGCAGCAGGGTCGCGTCCCGATACGGAACGGGACGCCCCGCCCCCGCGGCGACGAGTGCCTGCTCCAGGCGCGCCTTCTCTTCCGGGGTGTAGGTTGCACCGACGATTTCCCCGGCCTCCCGCGTCACCCGTTGATCGATTTCGGGATTGACGCCGAGCCGGGAGAGCACCGCTTCCATACGGCGCGCCCGCGCCATGATGCGCGCGTAGATTGCCACCCAGCCGGAGTCTTGGAACAGATCCGCGGCCGCCAGCCTGGCACCGCGATCGGCGAAGGCCGCCGCCTCGGGCAGGATGCGCCACGTTTCCAGGCGCTCGGCAATGGCGAAATCGGCGTCGGCGGTTTCGGTTCGCGCGCCCACTATAGCCGTCTGCAATGCCTGTACCGCTTCCGCCGAGCGCCCCGACCGAGCCTGCAATTCCGCCACTTTGATCATCCACTGCGGATCGCGATAGGACAGGTCGTATAGCCGGCCGTAGCTTGCGATGGCATCGTCGAATCGCATCAGGCGTTCTTCCAGGCCTGCCTTGGATTCGAGCACGTCGGCGCGGTCGGGCCGCGCCTTGATCGCGCGCTCATAGTCGGCAATGGCCGCCGGATAATCTTCGGCGACGGTTTCGATCCGGCCCGCCACGATGGGCCAGCGATAATCGAGCGGCGCCGCGGCCGCGTTTTTGCGGTAGAAAGCCACCAGCCGTCCAGCCTGGCCGTGCGCCACCGCGTACGAGGCCGCTTCCCTGGTGAGCGCTTCATCCTCGGGATAGGCGTTGACGACCTCGATGTACTGATCCACCGCGCCCGCGCCATCGTTCAGGCGGTCGAGAGCCGGAATCAAGCCGCGGCGCAGCGTAGCGATGCGCGCGGTGCGATCGGCCGGCGATAGCGGTGACTGCTTCAACCGCCCGATGGCGGCCAATTGATAATTGCGAAAACCGGTATCGTCCCTGGCCTGAAGGTGAGTATCGGCCATGGCGGCGAGGTACTCGGCGCTGAGAGGATCCGTCGCCACGAGCCCTGCCAGCAATCCGCGAGCGCGATCGAACTGGCCCGCGGCAGTGGCAATGCGGGCCGATTCCAGGGTGAAGCGGGCGGCCAGATCGGCGCGCGCGTGTTTGGCGGCGTCGAGCAGGATATCGATGGCTTCACCCGGCTCCCGGTTGCGCACGTGCAGGTCCACCACGCCGCGCACCACGCCAAGAATCAGCGGATACCCGCGGTAGAGGGCGTCGGCCACGCGCGCCGCGCCGGCTACGTCTTTTTTCGACTCGAGCAGCCTCGCGTAGGCCAGCGTGAGGCGCATCTTGTCCACCGGATCGTTGACGATGGCGGCCGCGCGCTCGCTGGCGCGTTCCTCGATGGCGTCGAAACCGAGGCGGCGGGCGGTCTCCTGCAACTCCGTCAACGCGGCCGGCGA
Organism: Bryobacteraceae bacterium; assembly: GCA_049509915.1. Lineage (GTDB taxonomy): Bacteria > Acidobacteriota > Terriglobia > Bryobacterales > Bryobacteraceae > JBEKYD01. Next base: position 5,911 of record JBEKZL010000266.1, read on the forward strand.
TTGTTCCGCCTCGGCGCGGGCTTCGAGCAGCGTTTCCAGCTCCGGCCGCCGCTGCCGGGCTTCCAATACGGCTATGCGCAGCGACACGGCCTCTGGCGCTGCAACGTTGGCGATGGCGTCGGCGGTCGCCCGGTCCACCAGCGCGCCCGTCCCTGGCCGGCTCAACAGGCGAAGCAGGCGGCCCCGTGCGTTGCCCTCGCCATGGAGCGCCCCGGCGAGGTATTCGCGAACGGCCGCCCGGTCGTCGCGCCGTCCTTCGTAGATGGCCCCGGCTTGAAAGGCGAACAGGGCCGGATCCTGAAATTGCTTGCGCGCGGCGGCGATCCAGCGTAGCGCATCCTTATACAAGTAGTAGTCCCAATACACCGTCGCCGTATCCAGATAGGCTTCCGGTTTACCCGGCTGCGCCGCCGGCATCCGCTCCCAAAAGGCGCTGGCGCGGCCGAACAGCTCGCGGTCGGCCAGGATGTCGCCCATTCGCGCCAGTATGGCCGGGTCTCGCGGGTTGGCTCGTTGCTCGTCACCGGCCAGCGCGACGGCAATTTCGGTATCCTCTTTGTAATACGCCGCCAGCGACCGGTAGAGCGACGAAGCCGTGGCGGTGAACTCGCCCGCGCCCGGATATGCTTCGGCCAATGCGCGCGCCGCCGGAGCCGCGGCCTCGAAATGCGAAAGCCACGCTTCCGCCTCGGCGGCAAATTCCACCGCCGCCGGGTTGGCGGCGAGGGCCTGGTCGAACCGCCCATTCACGATGCCGGGATTGGCGCTGCGAATCTCCGCCAGTTCCGGATAGAGCCGCCCCTGGGCCGACAGCCGCTCGAACAGGTCCGAACGAAGCCCGGCGTCGTAGAACCAGTATTGCCGCAGCAGGCCATCCGCCGCTGCCGAATCGTAAGTCTCCTTCCGGTCGTAAGCGTCCAGCAGATTGTGCACGAAGACCAGGTCTTCGGGGAAGCGCCGGTGCGCGTACACATTCAACTGCCGGTACAGCACGGCGTCGGGATGGACCTGGGTTACCACCTCGGCGAAGTACTGCTCGAGTTCGGTGCCGCTGAATGCCGCAATAGCGTCGCGGCTGATCTTCTCGAGCGCGCTCGCCCGCTTCGTGCGCAGGTACCAGCGCGCCAGTTTGTGATACCAGGAACGGTCCGGAAACCTGGCGATTGCCTTGGTATATATATCTTCCACGTCGCGCGACACGCCGTTTTGTTCCAGATAGGCGGCGAACCGGCTATAGAGGCCCGGATCGTTCGGATTGCGGTCGATCTCGGTCCGGTATACTCGCAGCGCATCGGTGGGGCGCTTCAGAGCCGCCAGGCGCGACAGATACTTGTCCAGCACCTGGACATATTCGCCGGAGCGGACGCCGGTTGAACCGATCGGTACCCCGGCAGCGGCGGTTCCCAGCTCACGCAGCGTTCGGTCGTAAAGCGCCAGTTCCTCGTTGCCGCGGCGGGTGCGCGCCAACGAGTCGGCAATCTGCATCGCCACCGCAACGCGCCCCTCGCCAAACGCGGCCAGGTAGTCGCGGCCGGCGCGAATCACGCTGGCATCGTCGCCATAGGCGCCGTATGCGGCCACCAGCGCGGCGTGTAACCGGGCCCGGTATGCGGATTTCGGAAATTCCCGCTCCAGCCGCGCCAACAGCCCGGCCGCGGCGGCGCGATGGAAGTACGCCGTCGATTTTCCGTTCTGCTCCCGATATTCCCCCCGCGGCTCGGCCGAGTTCAGCAGCAGCGAAAGAATGCCGTTCAACAAGCCGGGCGACGGGTCCGCCGTGGCAATGTCCTGGTAGAAAGAGAGGTCGCCCGACCCGAACTGGATCGGCTGATCCGGTGCGGTCAGCAACAGGTTGGCCAGCCCGTACAAGGCTCGTTCCGCCCGCGCTCCGCCCGCCGGTGGAACGCTGTAGAGCGCGTAGTACAGGCGCGCGGCCTCGTTGACGTCCGGCACCGACTCGAACAGCTTCGCCAGGGTTTCGAGTTCCTCGCCCGTCCATGCGCGACCGCCGGATTCGGTGGCGATGCGGTATTCCAGCAAGACGCGCCGCGCGGCCGGAACGTTGTTCTGGGCGCGAAAATAGTGGAACAATCGCGCCGTGGCGTCCAGTTCAGCCGGGTTCGCGGCCAGCGCCGTGCGCGCTCTGCCGGCAAACTTCCGAAGCCGCCCCTGCTCCTCCAGCAGCTTAAAATAGACGGCCCAGATCTCATCGGGCCAGAGCGGCTGGATGGCCCGATCATAAAGCGCCAGGGCGGCATCCGGCGAGCCCCGGCGAAGTTCCAGGTCGGCGCGCATTCTCACCGCTTCCAAATCGTCGTGGAAGACGCGGACAAAGTTCGAAATTTCGGCTTCGGCAGCGACGAGCTGGTGATGCGTGGCGAGAAATTCGATCCGTTTCCGCCAGGCTGCGGGTTCGCTGGGATAACGGGCAACCCAGGCCCGGAAAAGCGGCTCGGCCGCGGATGCGGGAAGCGCGTCCTCACCGGCCAGCTCGGCCATCCGCTCGAAGGCCCGCCAACCCCGTTGCGCACCGGCCGGCACCAGGGGATCGTCCTTGGCGGTCGCGGCAGCGGCCAGCACGGCCAGTTCCTGGCGCGGCTGGAAGCGCCGATGATAGAAATCGGCCAATTCGATTCCGGAGGCGTAGCGGTCGGCGGCATTGTCGGCATAGACCTTCCAGTCCGCCTCGGCCGCGCCGAAGTCGAGCGCCGTTTCGGCTGCCTGCGCGCGCAGCCGGTATAACATCGATTCGCGCGGCGCGGCGCCAATCAGCTTGGTCAATTCCGGCCGGGCTTCGGCGGGAGGCCGCCGAATCGGCACCGAGCCTCCCGGCATCGGAACCTCTCGGAACAGCGCCGCAATGGACGGACCCGCCGGCACGTGCTGCACCCAGGTCTCGAGCCCGCCGTGAAGCGCCCAGACGCCGCAGGCCGCCAGGGCGGCAGCCAATCCGATTCGTCTACCGGATTTCAAGCGCCACCTCCTCGGTGCCCACATTGTGCGCAATGTCTTCGGCGGTGACGTGAACCGTGTATTCTCCCGGCGGCAGGTACGCCGGCACCAGCAGTTCGCCCGTATTCGCCTTGGCCGCGGCGCTCCAGCGAAGGTCAACCGGCAGCGCTCCGTAGAGCCGCGCCGTGACCGTGCGCGCGTTGCCGGAGACCTGCGCGAAAATCCGTAGCGGCTCGCCCGCGTGGACGCGCGTTTTCTCCAGGCGGGCGCGCAGCACCGGCGTCTTGCTGGCGATGACGAAGCTCTTCGACTCGCGGTATACGTGCCCATTGCGGTCGCGCAGAATCAGGCGGACTCACCGACACGATGGATTCGTCGGTCTTGATCCGCAGCACCGGATCGCCGGGCCGGATCACGCGCGGCCGCAGCAGCGCGCGCGGCACCGCCAGAAAGGACGTATACGGCGTGACGAACTTGTACTTCCGCGAAAGGCGGATGATTTCGTCGATCAGGGCGCGGTCCTCGCCCTCCCTTTCGATCTTGTCGAGCAGCGCGTCCACGCGCGCTTTGGCCCACGTTCGTGGCAGTTCGGGATGTGCGGCACTGGCCGCCGGCAGCGGAGCCGCTCCCGCAATGCGAAGCCCGCGCCCATCGCGGATTCCTGTCACCGTGAAAACAGCCTGAGGCAAAACCGTTCTATACTGCCCCGCCCAGGTGGCCATCGAACCGGCGAAGCGCGAATCTTCGAGCGGGTAGACCAGGTCCACGGCGGAGGCCGGCGCCGCGGCCAGCGCCAGATTCTTTACCGGCTCCTGGCCGATTTTATCCAGAAAGGAGTGCAGCTTGAAATCGATCGGCTCGGTCGATTGTACCCATTCGAAAAACCCGTTGTTGCCCGCCAGCATGCGCAGCAGCGGCAAGTTGGCATCGTCGCCGACTCCGAATACCAGCGTGCGCGGCCGCTGGGCCAACGGCCGCTTGCGCCACTCCGCGGTGTACCAGGCCGCCAGTTTTCCGGGGTTGACGGCACCCTCGGTTGCTCCGCCGTCGCCGATCAGCAGAAGATAGGGTTCGCCGGCGGCGGGCTGTGCCAAACCGGCGGCCAGGGCGCGCTCCAGGTCCGTTCCGCCGCGAATCCGGCTGTTGCGGATAAACACCAGAGCCTGCTCGATGCTCTCCGCGGTCGCCGCGCGAGGCCGCGGCGCGAATGGCTCCAACTCGGAGTTGAACAGCAGCAGGTTGAACGAATCGGCGGGCCGCAAGCGGCGCAGCGCGGCCTCGCAGGCCGCGAAACTCCGCTCCAGCTTGTCCCACTGCATCGAGAGCGAATTGTCGAACAGCACGACGAGCGTGCGCGGCGGCCCGGCGGCCCGTTGGGGAGCGGAGCCGGCCGGCGCTGGGGAAAGGCGCAGCAGAGCCTGCACCTGGAAAAATCCGGGTTCGGTCGCTGCCTCGTGCTCGGTCGAGATGCGCAGCGTATCGGCTTCCGCCAGGTCCAGCGCGTAGCGCACCGTAAAGTCTTCCTTCAGCTCCACGTTGTCGCCGAAGAACTCCGCCCGCACCAGGTTCGGCATTCGCGCCCGTATCCGCAGAGGATAGGTCTTCGCCATCGCCTCAAAATCCTGAATGGCGTGAGCTGATCGCAGCTCGAAAACAATCGTGAGGTGCCCGGCCGACTGCACCCCGTAGACATCGGGCTTGAGCGGCACCACGAACTCGGAGCGATACCGTTCCACGGCGACCGGGTGCTGGTATTCCATCTCGATCCGCTTGGTGCCGAAGCGCGGTACCGGTACGATGCGGGCGCTGAACAACTGGCGGGGCCTGGCGGGAGCGCCCGCTTCCTCGGCCGTGCTTTCGCCCATTTCGAGCAGCCCGGGATCGATGGTCTGGGCTTTGGCTTGGGAGTAGATCTCGCCCGCCCGGCGGCGTTCCAGAATCACGCCCGGTATGCGGGTGAACCCGTCCCATACGGCGAAGTCCGATACGGTAGCTTTGCCGGGCAGCGCGAATTGGTAGACGCCCTCCTGGACGGTGGCGCTATGGTTGCCGAAGATCTGCCGCACCCGAACGCGCGCCGTGCCGTTGTCGATGCGAATATCGAGCGTCATTTCGTCCAGGGAAAAAATCTTGGGGTCGGGTTGCTGCCGGTCCCCGGGCAGGAGGACGCCGGTGTCGGCCGGCGCGGCCAGGGCAAACGCCAGCCCCGCCATCAGGCAGCGCCAGGATAAGGCCAAACCCTTCACCGCAGGGCTCCTTGCGCTATCCGCACCAGGCCGTTGTCGGTTCCCACATAGAGATAGCCGCCGTCCGCCGTTAACGCCGTGACGTTGCGGGAAGGCAGTCCGGCGGCGGTGTTGGTCCAGCGGCCGGAGGCACGGTCGAACAGGAACAGGCCGTGGTCGAGACTGCCGGCATAAACCCGGCCACCGCTCACCGCCATGGCGTTCGGGTTCACGACCAGGCCCGGCTTCAGATCCGGGAAGGAATGCCATTCGCCGGACGCATCCAGGCGCAGCACCCCGGCGCCGTAGGTCCCGGCAAACCATTCGTCCCCCACCCGGACCAAACCCGTAATCCAATTGTGTTTCAGACGTGAATTGGCGGTCGTAAAGCTGGCGCGAACCGTGTCGCCATCAAGCACCGACAAACCGCCCAGCGTCCCCGCCAAGGTCTCGGCGCCTCGCGTGGCAACCGTATATACGTGATTGTTCACCAGCCCGTGAAAGGCGTAGAGGCTGCGCACGCCGGCCCGATCCACAAACGAGAGTCCCGCCGGCGTGGCCACCACCATCCCTCCCTCTCGAAAAGCGACGTCGGTCACGTGATCCGAAAGCAATCCGTCCTTCCGCCCCATGGTCTGGCGAGGCTCACCGCCGGCATCGAACAGAACCAGGCCGTTGGCTGTCGCCACCACGGTGCGCGCATGTTCCCGATCCGCCGCGATTCGATTGACGCAGAACAGCACGTCGTCTTGGCGATGGACCGCGCCCTCCAGGCTCGCGTCCACCACGTCCAGGCCACGGTCGAAATAACCGATCCACAAACGGCCCTGGCTCCACGCCACCGACGCCACGTCGCGGTCGGCCATTACCGCGCCGGCCGCGGCCGGAATCGGCCGCCATCGCCCGAGCGCCGGATCGTAAATGTAGATCGCGCTTTCGCCCACTGCGTACACTTCGCCCTCCACCTGCGCCAGACGCAGAATCGGAACCGTCGGCGCGTCCGTCGCCGGTGCGGCCCGCGGCTCCGCCCGCGCATCGAGAGGCACGGCCACCACCCCTTCGTCCTCGGTGCTGGCGTACAGCGTGTTGCCCCGGATCGAAAGCGCGCGGGCGAAGAAACCCTCCGCCAGCGAGCGCCGCCGCTCGCCATGACGGAATTCCACCACTCCCAGCGGCGTACCCACATAGGCCGTTTCATTTCCAGCCGCCAGCGAAAGCACCTGCGGATCGGGTAAGGCCGCAGCCAGCTCTTCCAGTTCCCCGCCCCGATCGTGGAACACGCCGCTGGCGAGGGTGCCGATCCAAATATTGCCGTCGTTGCCGGCCAGGGCCGTGATATAGTCCGTTTTGAGGCGCGGGTGGAAGGGCGTGAGCCGCCGCCCGTCGAACACCAGCACCCCCTGTCGCTCGGTGCCGATCAGCACCAGGCCGGAACCCAGCACCAGGACCGATGTGACCGTTCGCAGGCCCGGGTCCGCCGGCAGGATCTGGCGAAAACGAGCGCCATTGAAGGCCAGCATTCCCTCCCCGCGCGTCGCGATGAACAACTCCGGCTCCGCCGAACCGGCCGCCACCCCCGCGGACATGGCACCCAGTTCCGCCGGCGGCAACTCAATGCCCACCCGGTAGGAACGGATCGGCGTCCCGTTCCGCTGGTACAGGAAAAGGCCCGCCCGCGCGCTCACCGCTATCGTGTCTTTATACGCCGACAGATCGCGGTAACCGGGAACAGCCGTGATCGGTTCCACCCCCGCGGGCATGGCGCGGTCCACCACGATTTCCCGGAAGGCGAACTCGGCATTCGAGATTACTTCGGCGGTGGCTTCCTGGCTGGCGCGCTCCGCCCGCCAGAACGCCAGCGCGATGGCCAGCCAGGGCACGCTCAACGCAACGGCCACAACTCCGCGCCATTTGCGAGATGGCCATCCGAATCGCAGCATGTCGACCTTCAGGGTATTCGCTGGCATCGTATTACTCAAGCCGTTCCAACGTTCCATTGGCACTTGGAATACCACCCCGCCAAGGCCCCAAAAGGTCCCGTTGGTCGTGTCCGGACGTCCACTTCTATGTCGGAATCCACACGCGGAGTTTGGCTTTCCGGCCAATTGACGCTCACAGTTTTCCGGTAGTCGGCCGATAAGACTTGAGCAAGAGTCTCGACCCGCCATGCAACCGATTTTGAAACCCGCCCCCGTCTCTTTGCATGTCGCGGCCGGGCTGGTACACTGCCGGCGCACCGCCGCGGTGGCCAGGCTCATTGCCCATCATCTGTTTTTGCTGCCTGAAGAGAAGGATCTGCTGGATGCGGCCTGCTTCCTCCACCACGGCAGCATCGGCGTAGGCGCGCCGAAACGCCTGGAACGGCTCCTTGCCGACATCTTCCCGACAGATGAGCCCGCGCTGTTGGCGCGCGCCCCGATTTCGGTCGGAACTCGCGGCGTGTTGAACGCCTACGCGGTTCCGGGCAGCGGAGCGGCCCTCGAACTGAGACTGGGCGGAATCCTGCGGCTGGCCGATGCCTTCGACCAGAACATGGAGGCGCAGCCGATCGATGGCGAAGAGGTTGGGGAGATTCTCGAACGCTTGCGCGGCGGTGTCGAAGCCGGTCTCTGGCCGGAAGAAGCCATCGATGCGCTGGTGCAGTCGACGTTGCCGCCCCCTATCGTCGGCCAACCCGGCTCCTGGCGGGTACCGGTTTTCCCGGAGGCTGCCGTGCGCACTCTTCACTTGATGCGCGATCCGCGGGCCGGCATAGCCGACGTGGTCAAGGCGGCGAGCCTCGATCCGGCCCTGGCTGGACTGGTGATGCGGCTCGCCAATTCGGCGCTGTTCGGGCAGCGCGCGCCGGTGTCCACGCTCTCCAAGGCGATAGGGCGCCTGGGCTTCGCCACCTCGCAAAAGGTGATTATATCGGCTGCCCTGCGCGCAGTCTTCGATCCTCCCAAGTTGCGGCAGGTGTGGCGGCACTCTCTCGAGGTCGCCGATCTGTCGGAGCAGTTAGCGGGCCGTGCCGGAGCCGTCGATCCCGCCGAAGCCTATCTGGTCGGGTTGCTGCACGACGTGGGGCAAATTGCGCTGCTCTCGATGGTGCTCTACGATTCGGCGCGGCTCGAGGGGTTGGTCCGCGCAGGCTGCAGCCCGGTATATGCCGAGGACCTGCTCCTTCGCACCAATCATGCCGCCCTCGGCGCACGCATCGCCACCGCATGGAAATTGCCCGAAAGCATGGTTGGTGCCATCCGCCAACACCACCGGCCAGAAAAGGAGGGCAGCGCCCTCGCCTGTTTGCTGTATCTGGCCGAGCAACTCAGCGGGTCGGACGAAGATCTGCCCTCTATCGTCCGCCTGGACGTCTCTCTAAAAGGCGTGGGCCTGGTCTGGGGAGACATCGCCAACTGCACGATTTCGGCCCTCGGAAACTGGTTAGCCGCGGCGTAGCTTCGTGTTTGAGAAGCGGCCTTGCTGGGTTACACCGCTCGGGTCGTCCCACTCGAAATCGCTTCGCTTGGCTATCGCACCACCGCACTGAGCGTCAAAAACGTGGCGCTCCTTTGGGATTCGGTCTTGGCCAGCGGGGAGTAGAAGTAGCGCAAAGTTACGCTGACTCGGGTTTCAACGCCCCGCGGGAGGTCGAACGAAAAACTTTCCGAGCGCTTTTCATGGGGTGATAAACGGGTGTCCGCAATTACCTTGGCGCCACGTTCAAACACCAGATACTCGCGCTCCAGCGGCTTACCATCGCGGTCGGCGACAGTCCGGCTGTACACCCGTTGCTGCATCAGGTGCTGGCCGCTGTCAGTGTCGGCCCGAACCTCGAGGATCACTTGCCGCAAGGGCGATCCCGTCGGCACATAGTGGGCGGCCGCCCGGTTGGCAACGTCCACGTTCACCCTTACCTTGTCGCCATCCCTCACGGCCGCGAATTGCGCCTCGATCGCGCTTGCCAGCAGTTCCGTGCTGTCGCTGCCCTTGATCTCGTGCAGGTTGAGCTGGCCATGCACCCGCAAGCCCGAGTCCACAATCGCGGCGCCCTGGCCCGCCGGGCTCGCTTTGCCGCTACCCCCGGGTGCCAGGTGACAGGACTGGCAGTGACTGTGCCTTTCCACGTCGGTCGGCGTCGTTACCACGCGCTGCACCAGGGCCACGCGCCCCACGCTCGGCATATGACAGAACTGGCACTGGCGGCCCTCTTTCCCGTCGCGGCTGGCTTGCCACTCCGAGAACGTCGTCACCACCGGGAAACCGAGTGAATTCCGGTATTCATGGCAGGGCGCGCAAAGCAGCGAGGATGCGTGCACGCTCGAGTACAGGGCGCCGTGCTGGCCCGGCGTGTCGTCCTTCCACGGTCCTGTCCGCATGCGAGTGAATTCCAGTGTCGCCTTCGGGTTCGGTCCGGTCATGGAAACCTCCCGGAAGGAGTGGCAGACGTCGCAGGTGACGCCTTCCCAACTCACTTTCGTTCGCAGGCCCGCGTCGCCGGTCGCAATCGCGAGCGGCGAATGGCAGCCGAGGCACGTGCGCCGCGCCTCACTACCCAGGTCAGCCTCGGTATAGTGCAACACGTCCTGAAACAGGCGGCTGTCCATGGCATGTGCATGTCCGGATGCCTTCCACGATTCCTGCGCTGCCCGGTGGCAATCGCCGCAGATTTCGGCGCTGCTGGGCGACTCCAGGCCTGTTCCCCCAGAAGTGGAGATATCCTGCGCCATGACAGGCACCCAACCAACCAGCATCAGTGCGAGCGCAGCGGCTCCCGGCGAGTGTGCTTGACGAGCCATGGTTTGATTCCTCGAATCTGAGAAAAGGCAATTGCGAGCGCCACGTAAGCCAAAGCGTCTTTCCTTGACGAAGCGCCATGTCTCACTGTCGCGATCACGTAAGGACTATAACAAACGGCACGCTTTTGGGCTGCGGCGTCAGCCGGAAAAACGGGCCGCCGGATTGCAGGCCCGGAGGAAGTCTTCCGGCTCGATGCCTTGCTGCTAAAATCAGCCTGAAATGAGTATCGTAGCCGGTGTCGATTTCGGAACTCTGAGCGTGCGCGCTTCCCTGTTCGACAGCGCGCGCGGCCGCCTGGGCGCGGGCGTGGCGGAGTATCCGCTGTTGCGCAAGCCGGACGACCCGGACTTTGCCACGCAAAGCCATGCCGACCACATGCGGGCACTGGCTGAAGCCATGCGGAGCGCCATCGCCGAAGCTGGTATCGACGGCCAGGCCGTGGAAGCGCTGGCGCTCGATACTACCGGTTCCAGCGTGATTCCGGTAGACGAGACGCTCACGCCGATCGACGACTACTATCTCTGGTGCGACCACCGCGCCTGGGAGGAAGCCGGCGAAATCACCGCGGCGGCGCATGCCCGGCATCTGCCGGCTATCGATTGGTGCGGCGGCACGTACTCGTCCGAGTGGGGTTTCTCGAAACTGCTGCACTGGCTGCGCCACAATCCAGCCAAGCGGGAGCGCTTCTCGACCGCGCTGGAACATTGCGACATGGTGGCGGCGGTGCTGAGCGGCGTCACCCAGCCGGCCGCGGTTTCGCGCAGCATCTGCGCCATGGGGCATAAGTGGATGTGGAATTCTTCTCTGGGTGGCCTTCCCTCGGAAGAGTTTCTGATCGCGGTCGATCCGTTGCTCGCCGGCGTACGGCGGAAACTCGACGGCCATTACCGGACCAGCGACAAAATCGCCGGCCATCTCGCTCCGGAATGGGCGGCCAAGCTGGGCCTGCGCGCGGGTATCCCGATTCCGACCGGCGCTTTCGATGCGCATTGGGACGCCATCGGCGCCGGCGTGAAGTTGGGCGACGTGGTGAACGTGGTAGGCACCTCCACCTGCATCATGGCGATCAGCGACGAAGCGCAACTGGTCCCAGGCGTTTGCGGTGTGGTGCCCGGGTCGATCGATCCCGCGCGTACGGGTATCGAAGCCGGACTCTCGGCCACCGGCGATATTTTCGATGCCGTGGCGCGCCGGGCGGGAACCACGGCGGCCAAGCTCTCCGAAGGTTTGGAAGCCTTCCGCGCCGCCCAGACCGGCCTGTTGCGCTTGACGTGGGACAACGGCGACCGCACCGTGCTGGTGAATCCGGAGCTGAGCGGGGTGACGCTGGGCTGGCGGCTTACCCACACCGCCCAGGACGAACTTTTCGCCGCCATCGAAGGCACCGCGTTTCACACCCGCGTGATTCTGGAGCGGATGGAGGAACACGGCGTGCCGGTACGGCGGGTGATCAACGGCGGCGGCATTCCGCGCAAGAACCAGGTACTCAACCAGGTGTACGCCAATGTGCTGGGTAAACCGATTCTGGTTCCCGATGGCGACGTCACCAGCCTGGGCTCGGCCATTTTCGCGTTCCTGGCGGCGGGCGCGTTTCCCTCCGTCGAGGCGGCGCAGGCGGCTCTTTGTCCGCCCTTCCGCACCATCGAACCGGAACCTGCCGCGGTCAAGCTCTATCGGGAACTCTTCCCCTTTTACCGCCGGTTATATTTTTCTTTGGGGCAGCGGCAATCGGAGCCGGTCGCTATCGGCGCGGTGCTGCCCGAATTGCGGCGCATCGCGGCCGCGGCCAGAATAGGGAAATGATGCTGGAAAAACTGCGGGAAGAAGTTCTGGAAGCGAATCTCGAATTAGTGCGGCGGGGCCTGGTGATTTTCACCTTCGGCAACGCCAGCGGCCTAGCGCGGGAACAAGGCCTGTGTGTGATCAAGCCCAGCGGCGTGCCGTACGACAGGATGAAGCCGGCGGATATGGTCGTTACGGATCTCGCCGGCCGCATCGTCGAAGGGTCGCTGCGGCCGTCGTCGGATTTGGACACTCACGTGGCACTGTATCGCGCCTTCCCCGACATCGGCGGCGTGGTGCACACCCACTCGCGCCACGCCACGGCCTGGGCGCAGGCGGGCCGGGAGATCCCCTGTTTCGGCACCACCCATGCCGATTACTTTCACGGTCCGATTCCGGTGTCGGCACCGCTCACGGCGACAGAAATCGACTCCGGCTACGAGGCGAAAACCGGCGTCGCCATCATCCGCCGCCTGGGAGCCACCAGGCCGCTCGATTGCCCCGCCATGCTGGTGCACGGCCACGCTCCGTTTACCTGGGGTAAAGACGTGGCCGCTGCCGCGTACAACGCCGTCATCGTGGAAGAGTTGGCCGCGATGGCACTCGAAACAATCGCCATCAACGCCGATGCGCAACCGATTTCACTCGCCCAGCGCGATAAGCATTTCTTCCGCAAGCACGGGCCGACGGCGACTTACGGGCAGGCGAAATAAGTCAGGGTCCTCGGCTTTGTTTTCAACCCGTTGCATCCTTGGAGTGAACCCCAAAAGTGAGACACGCCGAAAATGCACACTTTGCAGCGAATGGAGGCAAAATGGCAAAGTGGCGTCGACACACGGTGGAGTTCAAGCGGCAGGTCATGGAACAAATGAAAACCTGTGAAAACATTGGTGATTTGGCCCGTGAGCTGGAGCTGAGCCGAAGGGTGCTCTACACCTGGAAGTACCAGCTCGAAGGCCGCCCCGAACCGCGGACCGCGGATCTGAGCGTGAGCGCAGAAGAGCGCAAAGAGAAGAAGTTGCAGAGGGAGATCGCCAGGCTGAAGTCGGCCCTGGCGGAAAAAGCCCTGGAGAACGATTTTTTCAGAAGTGCCTTGCGCAGGATCAAGGAAGGACGCCAGCCGAACATCGCGGCTGGCGCCTCGGCATCTACGGCGCCATCCGGTCGTGGACGCAGGAGCAAGGCAGTCTAAGCGTGGGAACGGATGTGTTATCTGGCGGTGGTGAGCCGGGCCGGCTACTACCGGCAGCTGGCCCAGGCGGCCCCGGACGAGGCGGAAATGGCGCTGCGGGCCGCCCTTACCGCCGAGCCGGCGCTCAGGTTGCGTCTCCGCAGAGCCCTACCCTCCGCTCGGGTGCAACCAGTATAACCGGCCCGAAACATCAACCTGCGGAAATGTTTACACAAAATCCTTGACACCGCC
>JBEKZL010000267.1:0-10073 GCA_049509915.1 Bryobacteraceae bacterium
AGGTCCGTGAACATTGGCGACCACTCACTTCCAGGGCTGTGGAACTTAATCCGCCCGACGGCCTAAAACCTCGAAAATCCAATAAAACTGGGGGGTCTTACAGATTCCTGCTCAGAGCCGATCTTTGTTTGTGACGCCGACACTTTTTGGAGCTATGCACGAATGGCCTTAGACTGAGGCAAGCTACCAAGGAGGAGCTTGCTCGAAATGTTTTGCCCCGAATGCGGATTCAGACTCGATCCGCTCAATGAATCCCAGGTTGTCTGTCCGGCCTGCGGCGCCGATCCAAATACTCTGTTGGGACTCTGCGACGATCCCTACCTCGCAGCCGCGCTCGAAGATGGCGAGGCCTTCGCGGAGGCGCCGGTGACCCTGAGCGAGGTGCTCGGAGACGATGATCCCATGGAGCCGGAAATCGATTACGTGCCCGATCCAGTAGTGGACCTTGCAATTGCCGACGCCAGAGCGATGCCGCAAGAGCTGACCGAAACGCCCATTCTGGTCGCCGGAAATACGCTGATCAATTGAGGTTCGTCGGTGCCCGAAACAAACGTCCAGGCGGCAGGTTGCCCGTGCCAGGCCTCGCAGGTGTTGCGAATTCGCAGTCTCCGCCTGGACGGTTCGTCGGTCCTATGTGCTACTGACGGTGACGACGTCCTGGTGCCGCCGGTTCCGGCCAGCTACTTGCGGCCGGGCGATGACATTCGCGTGGGCGTGCGTGGCTCTCCAGTCCGCGAGTGCCTGGCTACACAGAACGGGGTTCGCCGGAAAGCGCGGCAACTTTACTTCGGCCGGATAGGCTACGTGGCACAACCAAGGGCCGACAAACGCGACCAGTACTTCGTCCGTGCAGAAGTCCTCGAAAGCGCTTTTGGCATCCGCGCGCTTTATCTACCTAGCAGCGCGGTGCGCGATTACTTCTACTTCTTCACCGCGACGCCGACTGGGGAGAGGCAGCCGACACTCTACGAAATCTTGCGCACGCGGCCCATGGCGACGCCCGCCGACTTGAGGCTCTCGTACAGGATCCGCCGACTGGAGCAGGAATCTGATTCCGCCGCCAAGCCCGAGCCCCGGAACGCGGAGCGGGCCTTCAATCTCCTGGCCCATCCCGACCTCCGTTCCTGTTACGACGCCCTATTGCAGGACCCCGACGCCCCGGCCGTTTTTCCGTATGGCGGGTTCGGTCAATTCCTGGTCTCGGGCAAACTTGGCCAGGATGGCACTACTTTTTTCGCTCGCCGGTTGCTGTCGTATCTGCCGGACCAGCGCCAACGCAAGTTTCGCGCCCCGCTGCGCCGGATTGAATATTTCGATGCGTATGCGCCTTACCGCGATAGCCGGCGGAAGGCAGAGCTGTACCTCGATCCGTCGCTTCTTCCGCTCGGGTGGGACCCGACGTGGAACCAATGGAAGCATCTCGTAGGGACGAAGATCGGCATCACGGCGACCTTCGTCGAGTCCGGCAAGTACCGAAACAGGAACGGCGAATGGGGTCTGGTGAAGTGGGAGACGGCTCTGCCGAGACGCATTCGTGTGACGGTGCCGTCCGACGTCGACAGGTCCCTCGCCGAAGCGCGCCGATTGTACCAGCGCTTTGGCCAATACCATAACGCCATCGAGCACGTTCGAGTGCGTATTCAGAGCCAGCCGATGGACGAACGGGACCTGAGCGATCTCTGCCGCCGCCTCGGAATACCGTCCGATTTCGACATTGCTCAATTCTGCTGGAAGCCGGACTACGATCCATACTTTTACCAGCAGCTGAAGAAACGCAGCCAGAACGTCTATCTCTTCAGGGATGAGTACATATTCGATAGATTATCTCGGGATTCTCCGGGAATCGTCTTCACGTACTCACGGGCGAAAGGGATTCTTGGAGTGGTTTTTTTTGCGGCAGACGGAAGGAGGGCGTAGCCCGACTGGAGTTAGCCGCCAAACAAACCACTCCGACCGCGGGCCGTGCTGGGATTGTGGGATCGTGTGCTATGCCCATCTTTTCAGTTGAAAGGTGCCCCAGGATCAACCCGCGTTCCGCGTCTTGGGGCCTGATAGAAAGCCGGTAGGCCAAATCCAGGAGTTCTTGGTCTATCTGGCCAACTGTGGCCGGTCCGCCTATACCATCCGCTCGTACGCGACCGGGCTTGCCCATTTCTTCGGCTGGTTGCACGAGTGCGGCACAAAGGTTGACGCTGTGACGCGCACTGTCGTGGGCCACTACATTGGCGCCTTTGGCCGTACCCCGAAGCACCGGCTTGGGGCTCGCCAACCTCCCGAAAGCCAACCCGGTGTCTCTCGCGGCCAACGACGCGCACGCACAATCAACCATCGGCTAAGCGTGCTGGCGTCGTATTTTGAATTCTGCATTCGGCGCGACTTGGATAATGGCGCGGGAGCGTGGTTCCAACGGCCCAACCCGGTTTCCCCAGATTTCGGAGGGGAAGGGCGCCACCGCGCCGCCGGTCGCGACGCCCCTGTTCGCCGGCGAGTGGCAGAGTTCCGTAGGCGCGTGCCACGAGAGATTCACCAAACGCTCGATCCGGCCACCGCGCAACACCTCATCAGCGCGGCGATTTCCTGCCGTGACAAATGCATCCTCACATTGCTGTTCCGTACAGGACAGCGCATCGGCGACTGGAATGATCTCGCCGGCAGACATGGCTTGCTCGGCATGGAACTCGTCGACATCGACGAAAGCCGCAGGACCATCACGGTCCGTCTCAAGGGGAATCGCGATGAACATCGAGTACCAGTCACCGATGACTTTTGGCCGTTGTTTCATCGCTACCTCGCGGATGAGCGTGGAATGACCGAGACCACCTCGGCGGCTTGGTTGGCCGTCCGCAAAGGAAAGGGAAAGCCATTGTCGTATACCGCGTTTGAATCCTCGATCCGATATATCAGCCGCAAGGTCGGCGCGGACGTGCATCCCCACATGTTCCGCCACACCCTGGCGCAGGCGGTATTGGAAACGACCGGAAACCTCAAAGTGGCGCAAGAACTCTTGGGCCATGCCCAGATAACCACGACCGCCGATCTATACATGCACGTCGATGAGAGCGCCATGGTCAAGGCCCTCGCGACAGTCAAGTCCGCGTTCGATCAGACCACCAATCAGGCAGGTGGGCCCGCGTCGCGCCAACAAATCGTGCCTGGACGGTATGCCTTCGGCTACGACGAAGTTACGATCCTGGAACTCGAAAAGGCCGTGGCCCAGCCCAAAGGAGGCGCTTGTGGGAAAGATCTCTGATGCAGCCCGAATCGATGCCGGTCCTCCTCCCGGTGGGAGGCGTTACGATCGCTGCGAGATACTGAGTGATCTCACCGAAGCGATCACGCGGCTCCGTTTCGGTGCGACTGACAAAGGACGCCTGGCCCGCGGCTGCAAGGATCTCGTCGATGCTCTTGATCGCTGCAGCGGCCAGACACTCCAAGACCGGTGGACCAGTTTCGAGGAGACTATTTGGCCGAAGTGGCGAGCCGGTGAGGATCGGAATCCTACGCACCGGTGGATGTGGGGTACACGAGTGATCGTGATGGCCCGCTTCGTGCGTCCCAGTTGGGAGTGGATTGCCTGGGTACACATGCCCAGATGGGTCGCTCGTCTCCCTTCAGGGGATCCATTACTGGACCAACATGATCGGCTCGCAAAAGCGGTGGGACTAATTACCTGGGCGGGACCGATCGTACAACTGCGCGCTGTCAGCAACGGGTTGCGCATGCTTCTGGTGCGCGGCTATGCTTCTCTTTCGGAGCTGACTGAGGAAGATCTGAAGGCGATTCCTCCGCAATCGACGGGAACCGACGTTCTGGACGCCGCACTCTGCTCGCTGGGAGTGTTCAACCGCACGCCGCAACGCGGACCCACACGCCGGCATCGGCGCAGCCGCCACACGATCGCGCGTCTGGTCGCGATGGCGGATATTGCAGAGCCTTTTCGAGCCGTTACCGAGTTGTATATGGAGGTTTACAGCACGCGCATTAGCGACCTCTACAATACTCAGCGACAAAAAGTGAGCGCGCTGGGGCATTTCTGGCACTTCATAGCTCACCAGTACCCCGAAATCACCAGTTGCGCCGAAGTGCTTCCCGTTCATGGGCGCGCATTTATTACCCACGCTATCGAACGAGCCCGCGAGCTGGGACGCGGAGGAGAACATAACGAAGCCACGGCGCGTATTACGGCGCATGCCTGGCTTCTCAACGTGCGCGTGTTCTTTGCCGATATCTGTACTTGGGCGACCGAACCTGATTCTCCGTTCACTTCTTTCGCACCCCGTGCCGTGCCGCTAGCCAGGCACGACCTGAGAGGCGTGGACTTCGAAAAAGCCCGTCAGCAGCTTCTGAAACGCATGACGGCTACCGTCTTTGATTTGGAACGAGAGGTGCCGAAAATCCGCGCATTCGCCTTTCGTCGTTGGCATGAGGCAGAGACCGCTCTCAAAGCGGCCCCGGATGACGTACGATGCCGATCCGTGGAGGCGCATACTTTTTGGGACTGGGCCATTCTGGAGTTGCTGGTGCAGAGTGGACTGCGTATTGAGGAGGCGAGCGAATTGACAACCCTGGACGTCCTGAAGCGTCGCACGCCCGACGCGCGGGTGTACTACATGCTCCATGTCAAGCCGTCCAAGTATGATCGGGCACGAGTGATTCCAATCGGAGACGGACTGGGCCGCGTCGTTGCCGAGATGATCCGCCACGTTCGGAGCTTCCATGGAAGCGATACGGTACCGTTCTGCGATCACTGGGACCACCACGAGAAACGTCCACTACCGCGCGCGCCCTATCTGGTGCAAGCTCTCAAACATCCGAGTGCGATGGGCATGCAAGGAATGCGCCATCGTTTGCAGAAGCTGGCGGCGAAAGCCGGTGCGGCGAAGGCGGATGGCACACCGCTCCGCTTGCATCCCCACGATTGCCGGCGCGTTTTCGCCTCCGAGCATCTCAATAACAACACTCCCGTGCATGTCATCCAGGCGCTTCTGGGCCACGCTACGATCAATTACCGTATTGGTCTATGCCAAGCTCTACCCTCAAACCATGGTTGAGGAATACCGAAAGGCTGTGCGTGGCCTCTACATCGCCTTTCATGGGGAAGAAAGCCTGCGCAATCCAACCGCAGAGGAATGGGCGGCTTTCTCAGCCAGTTGTAGCATGCGCGATATGGGCACGCATTTGTGCGCGCTGCCCACGGGCGAGTATTGCCCCAAGGGACTGGTGTGCTTAGGGTGCGTCCATGCGCAGCCGAAGAAAAGTGCGGCGCCGATCTTTCGACGAATGCTGGCGAGCCATGAGCGGGAGCTCGCAGCCGCCAAAGGAAGGCAAGAGCCCGCCGGCCAAGTGGCCGCCAGAGAACTCGAAGTAGCCCGCATCCGTGGCGCCTTGATTCGCGCCGAAGAACTGTCCGGCGATGTCGCAGCCGCCATCGAGGCGAGCTGTTTCGCGTCGGGATGATGTTCCTGGATTTAGTGAAAACATGGAAACGGGAATCAAAAGCCAGCTCACAACGGAGGCAACTGTCCGGCACGTACAAGTTCTTCGGCTACAGCCAGAACCGGGCAAAACCCTCTGCATCCTGAGTGGGGCCGACCCTGTCCTGGTGTCCGAATCCTTGGGTGCTCGTATCCGTCCCGGAGATCAAATCGGCTTCCTGATGGAATCTGATTCGGCGGACGCCAGTGGCGAAATCTACATTCGCAGGGCTACTCCTTCCGCACGCAACCAGGACATCTATCAGGCTCGCATCAGTTGCGCGGGCCAACCCAAACCCGACAGTCGTGGCCAACAGTATGTGCGCGCCGAAGTGACGCAGGGACGGCTTAACATCTCGGGTCTGCATATGCCTTGCGGAGTGCTCCGCGATTACTTTTACGTCGCCGACCGCCGTCAAACCTGGGATCGGCAAGCGCGTCTATACGAGATCCTGCGAACGTCTCCGAGCGCATCACCGACCGAACTGCGCCTGGCTTTCAGACTTCGCCAACTAGAACTCAACGCCGAACATGCTCCTAAAGCCGACTTTTCCGCCTTGGAGCGGGCCTTTAACATTCTGGCGCAGCCGGACCTGCGGGCTTGCTACAACCAGTTGTTGACCGATTCGGAGGGCCAAGTGGTGTTCCCGTACGGCGGCTTCGGCTCGATTCTCGCAGACGGACAGAGATCGCGCGACGGGCAAACCTTCTTTGCCAGTCGCATCCTGTCCTTTCGCCCCGAGGTCCGACAGCGGCGTTTCCGCGCACCCCTGCGCAAGGTGGATTTCTTTCACGACCACGCTGTCTACCGCGATGGCCGTCGCAGACTGGAGATTGGTCTCGACCAGTCGGCGATGCCGATCGTTTGGGACGCCACTTGGAACCAGTGGAGGCACCTGCTTGGCGCCAAGATGGAGATCCAGGCCACCTTCGTGGTGAATGCTAAGTACCAATGGCGCAGTGGCCAATGGAATGTGCTCAACTGGGAGACCGCGCTCCCAAGCCGCATTGAGGTGAAACTACCGGCCGATCTCGCTGAGCAGGTGGACACGGCGCGCAAGATGTATCATCGCTTCGGCCAGTTCTCGGATGCCCTGGAACAGGTTCGCGCTCGCATCGACAGGGAACCTGTTGAAAGGGAGGAACTGCGACGCCTCTGTTGGGACCTCCACATCCCCGGCGACTTCGATGTGGCTCAAATCAACTGGCGCCCGGACTACGATGCCTTCTCCTACGGGCACCTCTGCCGGAAGGCGCGGCGGCTGTACCTGTTCCGCGGGGAGTATATCTTGGAACTTCCGATGGCCATTGCTGTCGAGACGCCACAACTGGGGAACGCGACGTATGTTTTCGCGAGGCCTCCGAACATTGAGACTTTCCTTGCGGACTATACCCGGACCACCAAAGAGGATATCCGCCAAAATCGCGACAACGTGGCAGAGAAACTTGGATTTTTGGGGCGCATTGTGCACGGGCCGAATCCCCGCGCCTGGGTCAAAGAGCTGAATCGCCGGTGCGGTGAAGCTGTAGACTGATCGCGCAACCGTATCGCCGTCGGCAGTAGACTGGGTTGGCCGCTGCCATCCCTGAGGACAATTTTGGGACATGGACCATTCAGTACCGGCCTGGTTCATACGCAGGGCTCATTGCTGCTTCGAACAACTGCTGATACGCTGCTGATACGAGGCCGTGCGCTGTAGGATTTCAGAATTGTTGACATGCGTGTCAGAGAAGCTGACACAGAATGTCAGGACTGTTGTCACAGACGGCGTGCAGCAATCGAACTCATGCCGCCGGCTGAGGTTTCAGGTCTGGCGCACCGCGATCTTCTGAACTGACATTTGTGGACTTCTTCGAGATCACGACAATCGAGATCGGCAGTCGCGAACATAGAAGCGTTCGTCCGAGACTTCGATTCGTAGCGGACCTGCGAGAGACGCCCCGTCGAGCGAAGCAATCTTGTCGTGGAGATCGGCAAGCCGGCCGACGGCTGCCCGCGCGCCATTCCCCTTGTTGGTCGCGAGTCGCGCCATTCCGGAGATCTCTTCACCCAACTTGCGGGATCGCGTTCGATTGCCGACTTCTCGTCTTCGAGTGCCCCCGAGTTGGTCCGCCTTCGCCCAGTTGCCGCAGGAGCTCCTCGAACACCACGGGGTTCGTGCCAATGCCGCGGATCTGGTCAACCACCGCCCTTTCCAGGTCGGGCGCGGAGACCGAGCGCGTTTCGCAGGTGTTCCATGCGCGCTGGTGGGCATTGACGCAGGAACGGCGGAACGTGGAAATGGTTTGGCGTGTGCGTTATGCTCGATCCACGGCGCGACGGCGTTAACAAAAACCCGCCTAATTCATTGGGAGAAAAGGAGTTGGCTCCCCAAAGGCGGGAGATTCGAACCCAGTCTCCACTAGTGTCGCCCACTAGTGTCGCCCGTGACAGTTGACGCGTGGAGAGAATATGCTATTTCGAACTGGAAAGAAGCGCGATTAGTATCTCGTTCGCCTTCCGCCACATCCGCGACAGCGTTCGGCGCTGGCCCTGTCCGCCTCGCCTACAATTATCAAGGCCGCGGTCTTCGAACTTGGCTTCCTGGCCTCAACCCTCTAACTCTCTCCCCAACGACGTTTTGTCATTGCCGGCCATAGCGTAAACGATGGTTGCCGCCGTCTCCTGCTCGCCGGGATCTGATAAGAGCATCAAGTTGTACAGATGCGGGTCCCCCCAGTACCTCCCGTAGAAGCGCTCGATATATCGCGCTCGCTCTTCATCAATCGAGTGCATCAGCGATTTCGCGTCTGTTCCTTGCCGCAGGCGGGAATGGACACGGCGCAACCGTTCGGACTCCGAACCGTCTATGAAGACGCGGAACACATCCGGCCGGCATGCCAGGATGCACTGAGCTCCCCGGCCGACGATGACGCAATTGCCCTGGATGTAGGCGTTTTCGATTACGTCGCGAGTGAGAACGGCCATGGTCTCTGGATCGAATAGCCCGATGTCGCGGGTCGGCGCCACGGCAACCGCCGCGGCCGCGCGGATCGTCCCCTTCTTGAGCCGGTCGAACCAGGAGTCTGAACGCTCGTCGTTCTCGCGCGCGAAACCGATGTCGACCTGGGCAGCCCTCGCCACAGTGTCGACGAGCGCCGAGTCCAGGAGTTCCCAGCCGATTCGCTGCGCGATGAGTTTCGCGATTTGCGCCCCACCGCTTCCATACTCCCGTGATATGGTCAGTATCCGATAATTCACTCGAAGGCTCCTTCCTTATTCAGATGGCGCCCATGATGCGGCGCACTTCCGCTATTGCACTACAGTGGCCGAACTCGGCCTGGAGAAGATCGGCCTGCGATGCGGCGAGCGCTGCCTCCGCCTCGATCAGGGCTGATTGATCGGCAGTTCCCGCCTCCACCTGGTCGCTCGCGACACGCAGGCCCTCCTGGCGGGCAGCCACCGAGTCGCGCGCCGCCGCCACGGCGGTTTCGGCCCGGCGGACTTTGCGCGCACTCTTTTCGAGATCGATTTGCACGCGGCTCCGCAGCCGCTTCAGGTTCTCCTCCGCTTCGGCCAACTGAGTCTGGCTCACTCTGAGCGCGGCGTGGCGTTTGCCGAAGTCGAGTGCGGTCCACTTCAGTTGGAGTCCGACCACGGCGTTGTTTTGCGACAGGAGGGGAACGCCGTTCTGATAGATGTACTGGGCGAATACCCCGACGTCCGGAATATATTCGGCGCGTGCGGCGCGCGCGCCCGCACGCGCTTTCTCCACCGTTTGCACAGCCGCATTGATCTCCGGGTTGTCGCGGAGTGCCGTCGCGGCGGCTTCATCCAAACCCACGACCAGCGGTTCACCGGCCGGGCGCTCCAGTTGCACGTCAGTGTCGAGTGGCAACCCAATCAGATCGTTGAACTCGAGGCGGAGGTCGGCGATCGCATCCTCAATCGTGCCCAACACCAGCCGCGCCTGGGAGAGTTGGGCTCTCCCTTCGACCTCTTTCAGCCCCAGAACGGCGCCCGCCTCCACCGCGCTGTGCGCTTCGGTCAGCCGCTCCTCGCCGGCTTTGATCTGGAGGCGAACAGCCTCGGCGCGGCGCTCGGTGGTCAGCAAACCGTAGTACAACTCCTTGACCTTTTGTGCGATCTCCCCCTCGGTGCGCCGGAGGTCCTGACGCGCGCCGGCCGCTTCAGAGCGCGCAACATCCACACCCGCGTGAATCCGGAATACCTGCGTGATCGGCTGGGTAACGGTCGTAGTGCTAAGCAGGAGATTCTGATTACCGAGCGGGATGGGAATATTGACAGGCGGGATCGGGCCAGTGGACTGGAAGATCCCCATGGAACCTCGGGGAATGTCGATCCGCTGGGTCTCGGCGAGCCGCGCGGTGTTGGTCTCATTGGACACGGTAGGGAAGTAATTCGCCTTCGCACCTTGCACCCGCAAGTCCATTTCCTTGGCTTTCAAGCTCGCGATCTTGACCATCGAGTTCTGCTTCACTGCCCGCGCGAGCGCCTCGTCGAGAGTGATATGGCGCGGTTCGGCATAGCACGAGCCACCCAGCGCAAGGACCAGCACAGCCGCGCTCACGGCGCCCACCGGCGGCTTGCTTCGATGC
>JBEKZL010000268.1:0-10073 GCA_049509915.1 Bryobacteraceae bacterium
CCCATTGCCGACATGCTGACTCGCGTGCGCAACGCGATCCAGGCCCGCCACCCCAAGGTGGACGTGCCGGCTTCCAAGCTGAAGGCGGAAATCGCCCGCATTCTGAAGGAAGAAGGCTACATCGCCAACTACAAGGTGGCCGAAGAAGGCGCCAAGAAAACCATCAAGATCTACCTGAAGTACGCGGCCAACACGTCGCCGGTGATTTCGGCGATCGAGCGCGTATCGCGTCCCGGTTGCCGGGTGTACGTGGGGCAGACCGATATTCCGCGCGTGCTGGGCGGCATGGGAATCAACATTCTGACCACGGCGCGGGGGGTCATGACCGGGCGCGACGCGCACCGGGAGAAAGTGGGCGGCGAGATTTTGTGCCGCGTTTGGTAACGAGGGCTTTCGGATATGTCGAGAATTGGTAAGAAGCCGATCCCGCTGCCGGGCGGCGTGAAGATCGCGATCGGCGAGCGGCTGGAAGTGACCGGGCTGAAGGGCAAGCTGACGGTTCCGATTCCGCCGGGAATCACCATCGAGCACGCGAACGGCGGGCTCGAGGTGAAGCGGTCCGGCGACGAGCACGCGGCGCTGCACGGACTAACGCGGGCGCTGGCGGCTAACGCCGTGGCGGGCGTTTCGACCGGGTTTACGCGCGAGCTGGATATCGTCGGCATCGGCTACCGCGCCGACGTCAAGGGCAAGCTCGCGACCTTTACGCTCGGCTACTCGCACCCCATCGAACTGCTGCTGCCCGACGGCGTGGACCTGAGGATCGACAAGCAGACTCACCTGGTGCTGAGCGGGTACGACAGGCAAGCGGTGGGTCAGGTGGCGGCCAATATTCGCGCCTTGCGCAAGCCGGACCCGTACAAGAACAAGGGCATTCGCTATACGGGCGAAGCGCTGCGCAAGAAGGTGGGCAAGACCGGGGCGGGTGGAAAATGATTCGGCAAATCGAGAAAAAGGAAATCCGCAGGCGCATTCACGTGCGCATCCGGCGCAAACTGGCGGGCAGCGCCGAGCGGCCGCGCCTGGCGGTGTTCCGCAGCGTGGCGCACATCTATGCGCAGGTCATCGACGACCGGGCGGGCAGCACGCTGGTATCGGCTTCGTCGGTGGACAAGAGCGTCAAGGGCGACAAAGGCACCAAGGGCGCGGCCGCCAGAGCTTACGGCGGCAACGTGGCCTCGGCCAAGGCCATCGGCAAGCTGGTGGCGGAGCGGGCCAAAGAGAAGGGCATCACCAAAGTGGTCTTCGACCGCGGCGGCTATCCGTATCACGGGCGCATCAAGGCGCTGGCCGATGCCGCGCGCGAAGCGGGACTGGAGTTCTGATTCATGCGAGCGATCATGAAACGCATCGATCCGGCGGGCCTCGACCTGAAAGAGCAGGTCGTGGCCATCAACCGCGTCACCAAGGTCGTCAAGGGCGGTAAGAACCTGAGCTTTTCGGCGCTGGTGGTGATCGGCGATCCCAAGAACAAAGTGGTCGGCTACGGGGTCGGCAAGGCCAAGGAGGTCCCTTCGGCGATTCGCAAGGGGATTGAAGCGGCCAAGAAGAGCCTGCGCAAGATCAACCTGCTCGAAACCACCATTCCGCACCAGGTGCTGGGTTGCTTTGCGAGCTCCCAGGTGCTGCTCAAGCCGGCTCCGGAAGGCACGGGCGTGATCGCGGGCGGTGCCGTGCGGGCGGTGCTTTCGGCCTGTGGCGTTCCCAACGTGCTGACGAAATCGATCGGCCGGCGCAACCCGCACAACGTGGTGAAGGCCACCATCGTGGCATTGGAATCGTTGCGGGACCGGGCCCAGGTGGCGGAAATGCGCGGTTTGGCCGTGGAGAAACTCTAATGGCGGGCACGATCAGAATCAAACTGGTGCGCAGCCCCATCTGCGCGCCGCAAAAGCAGAAGCGGGTGGTGCGCGGCCTGGGCCTGCGCAAGCTCAACCAGGTGGTGGAGCGGCCGGACGCGCCCGAATTTCGAGGTATGGTGCTGAAGGTGCCGCACCTGCTGGCGATCGTCGAGTAAGGAGAGCGAGAAACCAATGAACCTCAGTGATCTGAAACCTCCCGCTGGACAAACGACCCGCCGCAAGCGCGTGGGCCGCGGCATGGGTTCGGGGATGGGCAAGACGTCGACCCGCGGGCACAAAGGCCAGAAGGCTGTCTCCGGTTTCGGCCAGAAGCGGGGTTTCGAAGGCGGCCAGATGCCTCTGCACCGGCGCCTGCCCAAGCGCGGTTTCACTAATATTTTCAAGAAGCACTACGCCCTGGTCAACCTCGGCAGGCTCGAAAAGCTGGAGGGCGAGAGCTTCACCGTGGACCGGTTGCTGGAACTGGGCATCGTGAAGAAGGTCGGCGACGGCGTCAAAATTCTGGCGGCCGGCCAGTTGACCCGTAAAATTACGGTGGAGGCGCACCATTTTTCCAAATCTGCCGTGGAGAAGATCGAGAAGGCCGGCGGCAAGGCCCAGGTGATCGGCGCGACCGCCTGAGGGCCGCCGGGAATCGGACAAGACCATGAAGTTCCTTGAAGCCTTCCTCAACATCTTCCGCGTGCCGGACCTGCGGAAAAGGATGTACTTCACGCTCGGCCTGCTGGCGGTGTACCGCTTCGGCAGCCAGGTTCCCACGCCGGGAATCAACATCCAGCGCTGGCAGGAATTTTTCGGCTCGGCGCAGGGCTCGATGTTCGGATTGTTCGACCTTTTCGCGGGCGGCAATATCCGGCGGCTGACCGTGTTTGCGCTGGGCATCATGCCCTACATCACGGCGTCGATCATCCTGCAGTTGCTGACGGTAGTGATTCCGACGCTCGAAAAGCTGCAGAAGGAAGGCGAACTGGGGCGGCGCAAGATCACCCAGTGGACGCGGTACCTGACGATCATCCTTTCGGTGATCCAATCGGCCACCATTGCCAAAGCGCTGGAGGGGATGTCGCAGGGAATCGTCATCAATCCGGGCTTCGGTTTCGTGCTGCTGACCATTCTTTCGCTCACTACCGGCTCGGCGTTCATCATGTGGCTGGGCGAGCAGATCAGCGAGCGCGGGGTGGGCAACGGCATGTCGCTGATCATCTTCGCAGGGATCGTGGTGGGCCTGCCGAACGCCATCCAGAACATCTACACCAACACCTTCGTGACCCACGAATGGGGCGCCATTACGCTGGTGGTGATCATCGCCATGATGGTGGCGGTAGTGGCTTTCATCGTACTGGTGGAGCGGGGCGAGCGGCGCATTCCGGTGCAGTACGCCAAACGCGTGGTGGGGCGGCGGGTAATGGGCGGGCAATCGACCCACATGCCGCTCAAGGTGAACGCGGGGGGCGTGATTCCGGTGATTTTCGCGTCCTCGATGATGGCCTTTCCCACGACTATGCTGAACCTGGCGTTTGTGAAGAACGTGGCCTGGCTGAACGCCACTCTGCAATCAATCCGGCCCGGCGAGCCGCTGTACTACCTGCTCTCTATCCTGGCTATTATTTTCTTTTGTTTCTTCTACGTTTCCATCATTTTCAATCCCAACGAAGCGGCCGACAATATGCGCAAGTATGGCGGCTTCATCCCAGGCATCCGGCCGGGCCGGAATACGGCCGACTATATGAACAACATCCTCACCAAGATCACCGTGGTGGGCGGCATATACCTGTCGCTACTGTGGATGCTGCCGGCGGTGATGATTTCCGGGATCAAGCTGCAGCACCTGGCCCTGGTGGGCACATGGATCGACCGGGTGGCGCCGCGGTTCCTGCTGGAAGGTTTGAACGTGCAGTTCTATTTTGGCGGCACGTCGCTGCTGATCGTGGTAGGGGTGGCGATGGATACCATCAACCAGATCGAGGCGCAATTGATCATGCGCCACTATGAAGGGTTTACTCCCCGGTCGGGACGGATTCGCGGCCGGCGGAGTTCGTTTTAGCCCATTGTGAAGGCGATTGTATTGTTCGGCTCGCCGGGTTCCGGCAAGGGTACGCAGGCGAAGCTGCTCACCAAACGGTTCGGCATTCCGCACATCTCGACGGGCGACATGCTGCGGGAGCGGATCCGGCTGGACGGAGAACTGCCGGCCGAAGTCGGTACGGCGATGCATGCGGGGGCGCTGGCGCCGGATCAACTGGTGAACCGCATGGTGGAAGACCGGTTGGGGTGGGTGGACGCCGCCGCGGGCTTTGTTTTGGATGGATACCCGCGTACCCTGGCGCAGGCGGGCGAGTTGTGCCGCTGGCTGGATGGGCGGGGAGTGCGGGAAGTGGTGATTTACCTCGCCGTTGATTACAATAGTATTATTGCCCGCTTGACGGGGCGGCGGCAGTGTCCCCGCTGCGGCACGCTCTACAACTTGGTTTCCCAGCCGCCCAAAGTGGATATGCAGTGCGACCGCGACGGGGAAGTGCTGGTCGTTCGCGACGACGATAGCGAGACCGTGATCCGCGAACGGCTGGAAGCTTACGAGCGGCAAACCCGTCCGGTGCTGGAGTTCCTATGCGGGGCCGGACGGCGCGTGGAGGAAGTGGCGGCCGGCGCGGATCCGCCGGAACGCGTATTTGAAAGAATTTGCGGGATCGTAGCCAACCATGATCGTGCGTAAAACCGCGGCCGAACTGGAAAAGATGCGCCGCGCCGGCCTGCTGGTGTACCAGTTACTGGGAACCCTGAAGGAGATGGCCGTGGAAGGCGTTACCACCTGGGACTTGGAGGTGGCCGCCGACAAAATGATCGGCGATGCGGGAGCAAAGGCGGCCTTCAAGGGCTATTACGTTCCCGCCGCTGGCGAGCCATACCCGTTCGTGCTCTGTACTTCGGTCAATAGCGAGATTGTCCATGGGATGCCGAATCGCAAGCGGGTTCTGAAGAAGGGCGACATCGTTTCGATCGACACCGGGGTGAAGCTGGACGGCTACTACGGGGATTCGGCCTTGACGATCCCGATCGGGGAAGTCAGCGAGGAGACCGGGCGGCTGTTGCGGGTGACGCGCGAGGCTTTGGAACTGGCCATTGAGCGGGTGCGGGCCGGCAACCGGCTGTTCGACATTTGCGGCACGGTGGAACAGCACGTCAAGTCTAACGGATTTTCGGTGGTGCGGGAGTACGTCGGGCACGGCATCGGTACGCAGTTGCACGAGGAGCCGCAGGTCCCGAACTACGTGGACCGGAAGAACGAGAATCCCCGCTTGAAGGCGGGCATGGTATTGGCGGTCGAGCCGATGGTTAACGCGGGCCGGCCGGAGTCGATGGTATTGAAGGACCACTGGACGGCGGTCACCAGGGACGGGTCGAATTCGGCCCACTTCGAGCACTGTATCGCGGTGACGGAGAACGGCCCCTGGGTGCTGACGCGGCCGTGAGAGTTCAGGCGACGGTCGTCGAAGAGCGCCCTTCGGCGCTGTACCTGCTGGTTTTGGAAAATCAGCGGCAGGTTTTGGCCCATCTGGTGGGCGCGGTGGAGCGGAATTTCGTCCGGCTGGTGGCGGGCGACCGGGTCGAGGTGGAGTTGGCGCCGAACGATCCGGGGCGTGGCAGGATAACCAGGAGACTGGTGGGGTCGGGCGTTGCGCGGCCCGAGAAAGCCGGATAGACCGGCGAGAGGCATTGGATGAAGGTACGAGCGTCGGTGAAAAAAATTTGCGACAAATGCAAGGTGATCCATCGCGAAGGCGTGGTGCGGGTCATCTGCGTCAATCCCAAACATAAACAGAGGCAGGGATAAGATATGGCACGTCTTGCCGGTGTGGATCTGCCGCCAGGGAAGAGGGCCGAGATCGGGCTCACGTATATTTACGGCATTGGCCGTACCCGGTCCCGCTCGCTGTTGCACCGCTGCGGCATCGAATTCGATAAGAAAGTGCGGGATCTGTCCGAGGACGAGGTCAATCGGGTCCGGCAGATTCTCGAAGAAGAAGGCGCGGTGGAGGGCGACCTGCGCAAGGAAATCTCGATGAACATCAAGCGGCACATCGAGATGGGGTCCTACCGGGGATTGCGGCATCGCCGCAGCCTGCCGGTGCGTGGGCAGCGCACCCACACCAATGCGCGCACCCGCAAGGGACCGCGGCGCGGCACCGTGGCTAATAAGAAGAAAGCGACGGGGAAGACGTAGCGTATGGCCAAGGCACCAGTCAAATCCGGCAAGAAGAAGAGCTTCAAGAAGAAGGAAAAACGCGTCGTTCACAGCGGCGTGGTCTATATTCAGGCTACCTTCAACAACACCATCGTCACCATCACAGACCATGAGGGCAACACCATCGCGTGGTCCAGCGCCGGGTCGCTCGGTTTCCGCGGGTCGCGCAAGGGAACACCTTTCGCCGCGCAGCAGGCGGCCATGACGGCATCCAACAAAGCCTCGGAAAGCGGGCTGCGCACGGTGGAAGTGCGGGTTAGCGGGCCCGGTTCCGGCCGTGAATCGGCGGTGCGCGCGCTCTCGACCGCCGGCATCGATGTCCGGGCGATCAAGGACGTCACTCCGATTCCGCACAACGGCTGCCGTCCGCCCAAGAAGCGGAGAGTGTAGGGAGTTGTCAGCGACCAGCGGCCAGCTTTCAGCTCAACCGCCGGCGCTCGAAACCGGGCCGCGACCGTGGGGGGAGCGGTTCTTGATGAGCGGGACGAAGGCCTGCCACTGGCTGTAAACCGCACCTGAAGTGGAACAGAGTTTTTTGGCTGAAAGCTGAGAGCTGACCGCTGAAAGCTCCTAGGTAAGGAGAGTAAACTTTGGCACGATATATCGGCCCGGTTTGCCGGCAGTGCCGGCGCGAGGGCATGAAGCTCTATCTCAAGGGGGAGCGCTGCCACAGCGAAAAGTGCGCCATCGAAAAGCGCAACTTCGTTCCGGGGCAGCACGGCAAAGACCGCAAGGCAAAGATCGTGGGCTATGGTTTGCAGCTTCGCGAGAAACAGAAGGTGCGCCGCGTCTATGGCGTGCTGGAAGCGCAGTTTCGCGGCGCCTACGAAAAGGCCGCCAAGGCCAAGGGCATCACCGGCGACAACCTGATGTCTTCCCTCGAACGGCGTCTGGACAGCGTAATTTACCGTATGGGGTTCGGCACCAGTCGCGCCCAGTCGCGCCAGATCGTCCGCCACGGACACATCGACGTCAACGGCCGCAAGTGCAACATCCCTTCCGCTCAGGTGAAACTGGGCGACGTGATTGCGGTGCGGGAATCGAGCAAGAATAACCCGACTATCCTGGCGGCGCGCGACGCCACCGCCCACGCCCCGGCGCCGAATTGGATCGACGTGGACCGGGAAGCCTTGAAGGGGCGCATCACGAGCCTGCCGCAGCGCAGCGACCTGGTTCAGATTCAGTTGAACGAGCAGCTCATTGTGGAGTTGTACTCGAAGTAGTTAGTGCGGAGGTCTGGAGTCGGAAGACAGAAGTCGGAATGGCGAGGGCGCCTTGTGGTCCCGACTTTTATCTTCCGGCTTTCGACTCCCAGGAGGTTTCCATTATGTTCAAAGGCTTCCAGAAACCCAAACGGCTGGTTGCTAATACCGACACCCTCACGGAGCGGTATGGCATGTTCACGGCCCAACCTTTTCAGCGCGGCTTCGGCACCACCATCGGCAACAGCCTGCGGCGCGTGCTGTTGAGCTCGATTGAGGGCGCGGCCATTACGGCGATCCGGATTGAAGGCGTCGAGCACGAGTTCAGCCCCATTCCGGGCGTGGTCGAAGACGCCACCGACATCATTCTCAACCTCAAACAGATTCCCTTCAAGATTTCGAGCGAAGGCATCAAGACCGTTCGCTTGAAGGTGGACAAACCCGGCGACGTGCGCAGCGCCCAGATCGAGGGCGACGCCGACGTCGAAGTGCTCGACCGCGATTTGCACATCGCCACCGTCAGCGAAGGCGGCAAGCTCGAAATCGAGATGCGCCTCAAGACCGGCCGCGGCTACGTCAGCGCCGACAAAAACTTCGACGAGGACCTGGCGCTCGGCTACATTCCCATCGATTCGGTCCACTCGCCGGTGCGCAAAGTGAATTTCGCCGTGGAAGCCGCGCGCCTCGGCCAGATGACCGATTACGACAAGCTGACGCTCGAAGTTTGGACCAACGGCGCCGTCTCGCCGCAGGACGCCATCGGCTTCGCCGCCAAGCTGCTCAAAGACCACATGAGCATCTTCATCAACTTCGAAGAGCTGCCCGAGCAGGCCGAAGAGGTCTCCGAGCGCGGCTACGACAAGATGAACGAAGTGCTCAACCGCTCGGTGGAAGAGCTGGAATTGAGCGTGCGGTCGTACAACTGCCTGAAGAATGCCAACATTCAAACCATCGGCGAACTGGTCCAGAAGACCGAAGCCGAGATGCTGCGCACCAAGAACTTCGGCCGCAAATCGCTCAACGAGATCAAGGAAATCCTGGCCAACATGGGCCTCTCGCTGGGAATGCGCATCGACCAGCACGGCCGTCTGGTGGCGCCGCCGCAGTCCGCTTCGACGGGCATGATGGACTACCCGCTCGAGGACGACGATCAGCCTGAGATTACGGGAGAGTAAGCGCATGAGACATCGAGTAGGCGGGTACAAATTAAAACGGCCGGTGGACAGCCGCGATGCGCTGTTGCGCAATCTCTGCACTAGCGTGATCGAGGAAGAGCGGGTGATCACCACCGTCCCCAAAGCCAAGGCGGTAAAACCGCTGGTTGAAAAGATGATCACCCTGGCCAAGCGGGACACCCTGCACACGCGCCGGCAGGCGGCGTCGGTGCTGCGTACGCCCGCCTCGGTGAAGAAGCTGTTCGATACCTTGGGAACGCGCTTCGGCCAGCGCCCCGGCGGCTACACGCGCATCACCCGCCTGGGACCGCGCAAAGGCGACGGCGCCGAACAAGCCATGATTGAACTGGTCGGTTCGGAGCTGGTAAAGCGCGCCGCCGAGCGCGCCAAACGCCGCGAGGAGCGCCTCAAAGCCCGCCAGGAAGGCCGCGAGGAAGAAGAGAAGGGCGAAGAATAAGTCCGGCAAAACCAATCGCCAACCGCCGCGGGCCGCCAAAGCCGCCCGCGGCGTTTTTGTTTTTAGTTAGGTGGGACAGGCCTCCCGGCCTGTCAGTACACACGCTGCCCCTCAAATCGTCACCCAATGGCGAGCAGAATACAAAGCGCGTCTCGAGCTCGGCCAGCGCACGGGACGGACACGCGGGACGGTCTTGAACTGACGCCTATGAAATTACTTGCCCCGACACAAACCGCCGCACGTCCTTCAGCAGCACGAACAGGTGCATGGGATCCGCCGGGGACGGGATGAAGTCGAACTTCTGGTAGAAACCGCGGGCTTTCTCATCTTTCGCGTGGACCGCGAAGGCGCGGATGCCGGCGATTTCGGCGGCCTGCAACGTGCGCAGCATCGCGTCCCGCAGGAGCGCTTTGCCTACGCCCTGGCCCTGCCAGCGCCGGTCCACCGCCATACGCGCGAGCAGCATGATCGGCACCGGATGACGTGCCAGCCCTTTGGTGAGACGCTCGGGCGCCTGCTCGCGGCTGACCTGGCCAACGGCGAGCGTGTGGTACCCAACGACGGTATCGCCCGCCAGACCGATATAGGTCTGCGCGGCGCCCGCCTGCTGATTTGACCAGGCGTATCGCAATAGATACCGGTTCAACTTTTCCCGGCCGCAGTCGAAGTCTTCTATCGGGTGACCGGGGCGGAGTTTTTCCACACGCCGGGGCGATTCACCGACTCGGTCCGGCATCGAAGAATCCCGGCTCATTCAAGAGGCGTTCCAGCCGGGGAAGCGAGCGGGGAGGCGCATCCAGGGCGGCCATGAAGGCCTTCCACTGTGTGGCGTTCAGACGGAACGTCACCCGGTCGGCCAAAGCCTCGTCGGCGCGTGCCAGCGCACTCTCCAGAACGAATTCGCTGACGGAGCGGTGCGAAGCCGCCGCCGCGGTCTGCAACGCCAGCTTGGCCTCGCGGGTGATACGCAAATCGAGTTTTTCACTCCGTGTGGCCCGTGCGAACATATTGCCTTCCCTCCAATTCAAGCGTATCGGATCTGCCCGACAATGTCAAGACAAGGCGTTTGTGGGTAGTGGGTCGGCCAGCTTCGTTCGCGCAGTTGCCGATTGCGGCATATCCAGGAGATGACGA
>JBEKZL010000269.1:0-10034 GCA_049509915.1 Bryobacteraceae bacterium
AGTGGGGCAGACCATCGTTTTCTGTGGTCTGCCCTGCAACGGTTTTCGATGGCAGGGTCGAGAAACGCGCCGGGACGAGTCCCGGCGTGGCAGACTGAGAGTCCGCTCCACGATTTCCATGGGCTTGCGCGGGCCACAGGCCCAGAGATGGCAGACCACGAACAACGACGCTCTGCCCCACAAGCGCGCGGTTCCGTGTCCCTGCAGATGCTCGTCGTTCTGGTGCCGGTGGTCTTCGGCATGATGGGTTTCGCGCTCGATCTCGGCCAACTCTACCTGATTCGCGGCGAACTGAACCAGGCCGCTATCGCCATGGCGGTGGCCGCCGCCGCCCAACTCAATGGCACCGGCGCCGCCTATGCCAACGCCGTCAACGCGCTGACCCCGCCGGTGGGCGCCGGGCCCCCCTTCACTTACAATTTCGGCGAGACCACGCTGGGGGCGACGGGCGGCTTTCTGAACAGCACGGTGAATCCGCCGGCCTGTTTCGCCGATGCCTCCGATGCCACTTCCCCCACCGGCGTTCAGGCCGACTGTTCCACCGCGCAATTCCTCCAGGTTGGGATCACCGCCGATGCGCCGCTGCTGTTCTGGAGCCTGCTGCCCGGAGGCCAGTCCCGCAAGACCACCGTCGCCGCCCAGGCCGTTGCCGGTGTCAGCGCGCCGCTCTGCACCGCCTGTAACATCGTTCCTTTCGGTGTCGAGGCTCTCTCTCTCACCGACCCTGTCAATTTCGGTTTCGACCCGACCTTTTCCACCGTCTATACCTTGGCCTACGCCTGCTCCTCGCCGCCCATCGTCCCCCCTCTCGGCGGCACTGGCGCCACCGTCACCTACGAAGTTCTGAACCGCTACGACACCGCCAACGCCCTCCTTTCGGAGACCGACCAATTGTATGTGGACGCCGCGGCGGGCGTTCAGGCTACCCAGGACCCCACCGTCAACGCCTGCACCGTCAACGCCTCCACACCGCTGGCCTGCTTCAACGTCGGCGATTGCGAGCAGGTCTGGGCCAGCGCCGCGCCCGCCGTCTGCGGCTCGGTGCAACCCGCCGTCACCGCCGCCCTCTGCGGTCTCTATGCGCGCGTCGATAACTCCCAGACGCCTTCGACCTGCGCCACCGATGTCACCGATTTCGGCGCGCTTTCGGCCACCTACATCCCCGACCCCGATAACCTGGAAGCGTCCACCGACCCCTATTCCGCTTACACCGGCAACGGCCGCCGCATCATTACCGTGCCCATCGTCGCCACCATCGATGGCGCGCTCACCATCCTCGGCTTCCGCCAGTTTCTGATCGAGCTGTTGAACACCGGTACCTTCTTCAATCCCGCCGATTCTTACGGCCGCTTCCCGGCGCTCTACATCGGCAACCCGGCGCCTTTGCAAACCGGCTGGTTCGACGCCCGCTACGCCTCGGCCTGCTCCGCTTACCTCACCACCGGTCCGGGAAAGGTGGTGCTGATCCAATGACTACACACTCTTTGTGGGGCAGGTTGTTAACCTGCGGACCGATTTTCAATCGGTCCAGCCGGGCGTCAGCCCGGCCGTCCCCCGCTAACCGCAAGCGTGCCCGCGCCTCCCGCGCTGGCAACACCATCGTCGAATTTGCCCTCCTCATGCCGGTGCTCCTGCTCCTCACCGTCGGCACTATTCAATTCGGCAAGTTCACTTACCTCTATTACGTCATCAAGAAAATCGAGTTCGCCTCGGCCCGCTACCTTTCCCTGCAGCAGGCCGTCGATTTTTGTAACTTGCCGGACGCACTTACCGAGGCGGCCTTCACATACGGCCTAACCGACAGTTACACCGGCAATCCCATCGTCGCCAATCTCACCGCCGACCAGCTTCAGGTCAACACCTTTTGTGTCGATCCCGCCACCGGCGCTCCCGGCGCTTGCGACACCAGCGGCTGCGGACTCACCGGCGCCCAGCGCCCGGACTACATCCAGCTCGCCATCCCCAACGGCTACCAGGTGCAGATTCGCCTGCCTTATGTCACCCTGCCAACGTTCGACATCTACCCCACCGTCACCGTGCCGTTCAACGGGAGCGCGCTATGAGCAGGCTGATAGTTGGGCAGGCCCCCCTCGCAGTTGGTAGGGCGGACCCCCTGGTCCGCGCGGGACGCCCTCGTCCCGCCTTTCTCACCGAGACCCGAATCTTCAACCCCGGCGATGCGCGACCACGGGGTCGCGCGCGAACCAACGGGTCCGCCCTACAGCGCGGCCAGGCCATGATGGAGTTCGCCCTGCTCTTCGGCGGCGTGCTCCTCCCCATGCTCTTCATGGTGGTCTTCATCTCGCGCGGCCTGTGGGTCTGGCACAGCGTGGTCGATTTCACCCGCTATGGCGCGCGCTACGCCTCGACTCACTGCTGGGAGCCCGACGGCTCCGCCAGCAACGTCATCGCCTACATGCAGGCCAACGTCCCCCCCATGGTGGACATGAATCAGTTTCAGAACGGCCAGGCTATCCTCATCGTACAGTATTTCTCCGAAAACTCCGACGGCAGCACCACGCCGTTCAATGGCAGCGCCTGCGCCGGCGGCATTTGCGTGCCGGACACAGTCAGTGTCAGCGTCACTAACTACATTTTCACCGGTATGTCCACTTACTTTTCACTGCCTCCGGTAACCATTCCGGATTTCACTACCAGTGTTCCCATGGAGAGCGCCGGCTACCAGGACGCTTCCGGAGTGTGCCTGCCGTGAACGAGGATCGAACCCATGTCTAACCTCTCGCTGCTGGTCGCTTCCTCCGACGAGTCATTCCGTCAGATGGTGCGCGACAGCATGCTCAACCTCCCCAATGCCAGGATCGCCGCCGAGTACCAGGAAGTCTCCGCCAACCTCCATATTCGCGTCCTGCAGGACCTTGAGCGCTCTCCCGGTGCCGGTCTCATCGTCGATCTTGCGGCCGATCCCGAGGCCGCCATCAAGGCCATCGAGCGCGTCAAACAAGCCGCTCCGGATTTGTTCGTGATTGCCTCCGACTTCCGCGCCGACGCCGATACCGTCATCGCCTGCATGCGCGCCGGCACCAACGAATTCCTCATCCAGCCCTTGAAGCGCACCGAATTCCGCGACGCCATGGGCCGCCTGGAGCGCGCTCCCCGCCAGGCCACCGGCGGCGAAAGCAAGCTCGGCAAGATCTACACCTTCCTCGGTTCCAAGGGCGGTGTCGGCACCACCACGCTGGCGGTAAATTTCGCATCGGTACTGGCCCAAAGAAAAGTCTCCGCCGGCTTGATCGATCTCGACTGGGTGGGCAACGACGCCGCCATGCAACTCGGCGCCGCCCCGCAGTACACGCTCATGGAAGTGGCTGAGAATCTCGATCGCATGGATCAGGCCCTGTTCGAAGGTTTCGTCACCCGCGATCCCCTGGGCTTTTTCGTGGTTGGCCCGCCCGACGCACTCGATCAGCAAGGCCAGTTTAGCGATCACCAGTTCCGCGAGTTCGCCACTTTCCTGGTCGAGAAATACGAAGCGGTGGTGATCGACGGCGGCCGCTCCGTGTCCGACCCGGTGGTGCTTGCCGCCGCCCAGGTTTCGACGGCGACTTTCCTGGTCATCGATCAGGAGTTCCCCTCGCTGCGCAATGCCCAGCGCTACATCACCTTCCTGATGCGCATGGGTTTCAACCAGGACCAGATCCGCGTGGTGGTCAACCGCTACACCAAGAAAATCAACGCCAATATCGCCTCGCTCGACCAGATCCAACAAACTCTCAACCAGCAGGTGTTCTACGGCATTCCCCCATCTCCCGCCGTGATCGCCTCCATCAACAAAGCGCGCCCCTTCGTGGCCAATCGCGAGCAGGCCGGCGATCTCGACCGCATCTTTCGCGCCTTTGTCGACAAAGCCACCGGCGGCAAGAAGGGAGCGGCCGCGGCCAACACAGTCGCCTGAAATTCCATGACCTACCACCGCTTAGTAACCAGTTCCAAGCCACCGCTCCCTAACGGTCGCGGCTCGGTAACACGCCGATTCCGAGCCGCGACCGTCAGGGAGCAGTTCTTCTACGCCGGAGGTCCCCTTGGGTAGCCGCTCCCTTGTCCGCCCCGTGGCCGGCGCCGACCGTTGGTTCGAAATGAAGAGCCAGGTCCACATTAAGCTCCTCAATTCGCTCACCGCCGATCAACTTCGCGATCTCAACAAGGAAAGCGTTCGCAATCAGATCGCCGTCGTGGTGGAAAAGCTGATCCTCGACGAATCGCTGCCCCTCACCCTCGCCGAGCGCGAGAAACTCATCGAAGAGATCCTCGATGAAGTCTTCGGCCTCGGCCCGCTCGAAGGGCTGCTGAAAGACCCTACCATCAGCGACATCATGGTCAACGGCTTTGACAGCGTCTACGTGGAGCGCGCCGGGCGCGTGGTCGAAACCAACGTCCGCTTCAAGGACCAGGCTCACCTGCGCATGATCATCGAGCGCATCGTCAGCAACATCGGCCGCCGCATCGACGATTCCTCGCCCATTGTCGACGCCCGCCTCAACGACGGCTCGCGCGTCTGCGCCGTCATCCCGCCACTCTCGCTCATCGGCCCGGTCATGTCCATCCGCCGCTACGGTAAAAAGGTGCTCTCGACCGAAGAGCTGCTCAAGAACGAAACCTTCACCACCGGTATGCTCGATTTCCTCAGCGGCTGCGTCGAGGCCCGCCTCAACATCGTCATCTCCGGCGGCTCCGGCTCCGGCAAGACCACCATGCTCAACACGCTCTCCCGCTTTATCCCCGAGGAGGAGCGCATCGTCACCATCGAGGACACGGCCGAGCTAAACCTCCAGCAGAACCACGTGGTCCGCCTCGAAACCCGCCCGCCCAACATTGAAGGCGCCGGCGCCGTCACCCAGCGCGACCTGCTCATCAACACCTTGCGCATGCGCCCCGACCGTATCATCGTGGGCGAATCCCGCGGCCCCGAAGCCCTCGACATGCTCCAGGCCATGAACACCGGCCACGATGGCTCCATGACGACGGTTCACGCCAACACCGCCCGCGATGCCTTCTCGCGCCTGGAAACCATGGTCATGATGGCCAGCCAGCACGTCCCCGACAAGGTTATCCGCCAGCAGCTCGCCAGTGCCATCAACATCGTGTTGCAGACCGCCCGGCTGAGCGACGGCACCCGCAAAGTCGTCAGCATCGGCGAGGTCAGCGGCATCGTGCACGACCAGGTCGAGATGCTCGATATCTTCGAGTTCGAACGCCTCGGCATCGGCCCCCGCGGCAAGGTGCTGGGCCGCTTCCGCGGCTGCGCCGTCCGCCCCATGTGCCTGGAGCGCCTCAAAGCCTATGGCATCCATCTGTCCCCCGCCATCTTCGACGAGGTGCATGAAGTGAAGGAGAAGTAAATGTTTTTCGTGGCCGCTTTCCTGATTTTTTCCGTCGCCTTGCTCGGCGCCGGCTACTACGTCTGGTCAGTGCCCGAACAGGAAGCCGCCCGCGAGCTCACCCACCGGCTGCGCGGCTTGCGCGCCAACGCCAGCGGGCGCAGCCGCTCAGCCCCCTCGCTGCTCCGCCGGGAACACCGCGGCACGTTTGCCGTCCTCGGCGATTTGGTCGCCTGGGTCGGCGTCTTCCGCCGCCTGCAGGACACCATCGATCAGGCCAACCTCCGCTACCGCGCCGCCGATATCTTCGGTCTCAGCTTACTGATCGGCGGCGCCTGTTTCGCCGTCCTCCAGTTGTTAGGCGTGGCCAACCTCCTGCTCCAGCTCATCGTCTCCCTGCTCGTGGCCTGCGCGCCGGTCTTCTACATTGTCCGCGTCCGCGCCCGCCGCCTGCGCAAGTTCGAGGAAATGCTGCCGGACGCCATCGACCTGTTCACCCGCACCATGCGCGCCGGCCACAACATCCATTCCGGCCTCGAAACCATCGCCGGTGAAACCGCCGACCCCGTGCGTATGGAATTCCGCAAACTCATGGAAGAGATTGCCCTCGGTTCCCAGCTTGAGCCCGCCCTCCACCTGCTCGGCCGGCGCGTTCCCCTCATCGATCTTAAATTCTTTATCACCAGCCTCATCTTGCAGCGTCAGACCGGCGCCAACATGGTGAGCGTGCTCGATAACTTGTCCCAGTTGGTCCGCGAGCGCCTCGATATGGCGGCCAAGCTCAAAGCCCATACCGCCCAACAGCGTTTCTCCGCCGGCCTGCTGTGCACCCTCCCCCTGGTCTTCGGCATCGCCAGTTACTTTATCAAACCCGAGTACACCCGCCTGCTTTGGACCGACCCGGTCGGCACCAAGTTCCTCACCTACGCCATCATTTCCGAAATCTTCGGAATCCTGGTCATCCGCAAGCTTGCCAATATCAGAGTATGAGCACGCCATGCTGACTTCCCTGTTTCTCTTTCTGATTACCGGAGTCACCCTTTCACTGCTGCTGTGGACCGGCTTCGAGCTCTTCCGTGCCCGGGAAGACCCGCTCGGCGACCGCCTGGAAGAGCTTCAGTCGCATGCCCTCGTTAACACTTCCCGTGTCGCGCGGCGCAAGAGCGGGGGCACCTTGTTCGACCGTCTGCTGTACCTGGTCAGCATGGTTCCCGCCGGGGAAGACTGGCTGCGCGGCAGCGAGAAGCTGCTGCGGCAGGCGGGAATGCGCCGCCGGAATTCGCTCGCCCTCTACGTTCTCATCACTGTCTTACTGCTGCTGATCCTGGTCGGCGCCATGGCCGCGCTGCAGCGCAATAACCCTCCCAGTTCCTGGATCGGCGCCATGGCCGCCGTCCTCATCATCGGCTTCATGCTGCCGCGCATGGTGCTGCAGCGCATGGTCAAACGCTATCGCCGCAAGCTCCAGGAAGCCCTCCCCGATACCGTCGACCTCCTCGGCATCGTGCTCGGCACCGGTCTCGCCCTCGACCAGGCCATGAGCCGCGTCAGCGACGAAATGCAGTTCCTCTACCCCGAGCTGGCCAACGAATTCGCCACCGTCGTCATGCAGGTGCGCGCCGGCCAGGAGCGCGCCAAAGCCTTCGAGCAACTGGTGCGCCGCACCGGCGTCGAGGACATCAAGTCTCTCGCCGCCATGATCGTCCAGAGCGAAAAGTTCGGCACCAGCCTGTCCCAAGCCCTCAGCGTCTATGCCGATGCCCTGCGCACCCGCCGCCGCCTGCGCGCCGAAGCCGCCGTTGGCAAAGCCGGCGTGAAGATGCTTTTCCCCATCGTCATCTTCATTCTCCCCGTGCTGTTCGTCATTACCCTGGTCCCGGCCATCATCAATACGCTGCGCGACCTCAAACTTCTCACCGCCGGCCGGTAAGCGGGATGGGTGCTACTTCCTGGTGGAAACGCCGCTGACGTAGGTGTGGTAGGCGGTCTGGCCGGGCGCTGCGACCTCGAATTTGGTTTCCATCTTCCGGCCGGTCACTTTGTGGGTCAGCCGATAGCGCGGGCCGGACTCGGCGGGGTCGGAATCGAAGACCGCGGTATTGGGCTCGGGGGTGGTCACGATGTAGTGGATTACGTGGCCTTCGGCATCGAAATAAATGGCCTTCATGCCGCCGCTCGCGCCCTCGGGATAGACGATCAGCAGGTCGTCGTGCCGCTGACCGGCATTTCTTCCGGAGGTATAGCTGGTGGATCCGCGGCGGGTCAGGATTTGGCGATCAAGCTCCGGCGCGAAGCTCGACAGTGCGGTGGCATGGCCCAGTTCGGTGTCGGTGTCGGTGACCCATTCGCCCATCAGGAACGAAACGCGCTCCAGCGGCGCCTGCGCCAGAAGGGTGAGGGCGCCGAACAGAAGCAGCAAAGTCGATCGCATCATTGGTTTCCCGTGACGACCATTGTACGCTTCGCCGCCTTTTCGCCATCGGGATCGAGAGGATGGAGCGTGGCGCCGCCGACGGTGTACTAAGCTCATAGAGATGGCACCCATGAACGACGACAATCCGCTGCGGGCGATTCCATTTCGGATTCCCTTCGACCGCATCCGTGCCGGCGACGTACAGCCGGCGGTGACGCGGCTGCTGGAGGAGGCACGGGCGCGGCTGGCGGCGCTGGCCTGCGCAAGCGGAGAGCGCACCTACGCCAATACACTCGACGCGCTTGATACGCTCACCGAACCGCTCGACCTGGCCATGAGCGTGGTGCGGCACCTGGAGGCGGTGGCCACCCACCCGGAGTTGCGCGCGGCCCACAATGCCGTGGAACCCGAAGTGAGCGCCTTCTATGCGGGGATTCCGCTCGATGCCGGGCTATGGACCGCGCTCAAGGCTTATGCCGCCACGCCTGGCGCCGCGGCTCTGACCGGAGAGCGGCATCGCTTCCTGACCAAAACCCTGGATTCGTTTCGCCGGCACGGCGCCGATCTGGACGCTGAGGGCAAGAAGAAGCTGGAAGCCATCGACGTGGAGCTGGCGAAGACGACCACCAGGTTTTCCGAGAACGTGCTGGATTCGACCAACGCTTTCGAGCTCTATATCGAGAACGAAGAGGGCCTGGCCGGATTGCCGCCATCGGCGCGGGTGGCGGCTCGCGAAAGCGCCGCCCGAAAAGGGCGAGAGGGCTGGCGCTTCACTCTGCAAGGGCCGGACTACGTTGCCCTGATGACTTATCTGGACGACGCCGGCGTACGCGAAAAGGTCTATCGTGCGTTTGCCGTACGTTCCACCGAGGCCGAGCGCGATAACCGGCCGCTGGTGGCCCGCATCCTGGAACTGCGGGCGGAGCGCGCGCGGCTGCTGGGTTTCGCCAATTTCGCCGACCTGATGCTCGAAGACCGGATGGCGCATACCGGGGCGCGCGCCATGGAGTTTCTGGAGGACCTGAAACGCAAGACCGAGGTCCGGTTCCGGCAGGAAAACGAGGAGCTGGACCGGTACCGCCAATCGCTCGAAGGGCCGCAAGCGGCACTGGTGGCAGCCTGGGACGTGGCCTACTACGCCGAGAAACAGCGCGCCGCGTTGTACGACTTCGACGAGGAAGCGCTGCGTCCGTACTTCCCCATGGAGCGGGTCGTGGAGGGCTTGTTCGAGCTGGTGCAAAGACTCTACGGCATTCGCGTGACGGCCGAGGCGGACGTGCCGGCCTGGGACCCGGCGGTCCGCTACTACAACGTGCACGACGCCGACGGGACCTTCCTCGGCGCCTTCTACGCCGATTGGCATCCGCGCGAGAACAAACGCGGCGGGGCGTGGATGGACGCGTTTGTCACCGGCGGCCCCGCGGGCGCCGGGTTCCGGCCGCACCTGGGGTTGATTTGCGGCAACCTGACGCCGCCGCTCGCAGGGCGGCCAGCCCTGCTAACGCACCGCGAGGTGGAAACCGTCTTTCACGAGTTCGGCCACTTGCTGCATCATTTGTTGAGCAGGGTGGGAGTGCGGTCGCTGGCGGGAACCGGCGTGGCGTGGGATTTCGTCGAGCTGCCCTCGCAGATCATGGAGAACTGGTGCTGGGAGCGGAAGTCGCTGGACCTGGTGGCGCGCCATTATGAAACCGGCAAACCACTGCCGGAGGAACTGTTCGCGAAAATGAAACGGGCGCGCACGTTTCGCGCCGCCAACGCCCAAATGCGGCAACTCGGATTCGGTTTCATCGATCTGTTGCTGCACATGCGTTTCGACCCGGCGCGCGATGGCGACCCGGTGGGTTATGCGCGCCATATTCTGGCTGAATTCAGCCCCGCGCCCTTGCCGCCGGACCACGCCATGGCGGCCAGCTTCACCCATTTATTCGGGAGCCCGGTTGGTTATGGGGCGGGATATTACTCGTATAAATGGGCCGAGGTGCTGGACGCCGACGCGTTTTCGCGTTTCCTGGCGGAGGGGCTTTTCAGCGCCCGCGTGGGGGCGGAGTTTCGCACCCACATTCTATCCAAAGGAGACAGCGAGGATCCGGCCGAGCTATATCGCCGTTTCATGGGCCGGGACCCGGACCCGCGGGCATTGCTAGCGCGGTCGGGACTGGTCTAGCCCCAATACTGTTCACTTAACAGCATTTTAATGCTATTCTGTTTTAGGGCTGATGCCTCCAGAAGGAGGTTGTCCTATGCGCGTGGCGACCGTAGAATCAACTACACTGCTGACGGTT
>JBEKZL010000027.1:0-40140 GCA_049509915.1 Bryobacteraceae bacterium
CTTGGACAGGCCGCGACGATTCAGACAGGAGACCTCCACCCAGATAGCTCGCCGGAGTCTCTCCAAACCGAATGTTTTCAGCAGCCCACGCTACAGGTCTGCCCTGTCTTGGACAGCAGTGAAGTCCGGCCGCATTCTGCGGGCTGGCAATTTCTGAGAAAAAGCAGGCACGGCCGATACTATTACAGCGGGAGAAGCAGACTGTGACTGGATCGACCAGCCGCTCGAACCCCTTCTAAAAAGAAAAAAATGGCGGTAGCCTACCCATTTTTC
The DNA here is from genome assembly GCA_049509915.1 of Bryobacteraceae bacterium. Classification (GTDB taxonomy): domain Bacteria; phylum Acidobacteriota; class Terriglobia; order Bryobacterales; family Bryobacteraceae; genus JBEKYD01. The sequence continues at coordinate 274 of JBEKZL010000027.1, forward strand.
TCCCCCTATCGCTGATAGCTGGTACATGACACCTCGTAACTGGCGCTCGTGATACTTGAGACGAACCGGCTCAATCGACACTATTAGTTGAGAAGCGGTATGTGACTGGATGAGCCGGCCGCTTCGAGCACTTTCCGAAAGAAAAAATGGCGGTAGCCTGCCCGCCTGCTTCCCATACCAACAGTACCAGGAGTTATGCGCATGAACGTCGATTACCGGCGCAGTAGGATGGTAACCTTTCGCGTCTCGACGGAGGAATACCAGTCGCTCGAGGAGGCTTGCGTCTCGCGCCGCGTCCGCAGCATCTCTGAGTTGGCCAGGTCGGCGATGCAGCAGTGGATCGGGCAAGCCTGCCGATCGAACCCGGTCGAGGTGGAACGGCGGATCCAGGTGCTCGCCGAGGAACTTGAGCGTCTGCAGCAACTGGTGCAGCGCCAGAAAGCCATGTCTTCCGTAGAGTCGACCCAAGATTAGGTACCCTATGCGTCTCTCTCCCAAGAACCTGCTGCGCATCGCGCTGGCCCTGGTGCTGACGACGCCCGCCTGGGCTCAAGTGCCGCGCGCCAATCCCGAACTCGGGGCCAACCTGCCCGCCCAGGCAGTCGGCCCGAACGATCTCATCGCCGTCTCAGTCTATGACGCCCCCGAGCTTTCCCGCACCGTGCGGGTGGGCGCCGACGGCTTCATCCGCCTCCCCATGCTGCGCCGGCCGATAAAGGCCCAGGGGCTCCTGCCGGCCGCTCTCGAGACCGCTATCGCGGCCGCTCTCTGCGACGACCGGATCCTGGTCGACCCGTTTGTCACCGTCACCATCGCCGAGTATCATTCGCGTCCGATCAGCGTCGCGGGCGCGGTCAAACAGCCGCTGGTTTTTCAGGCCGAGGGCCCGACCACCCTGCTCGAGGCCATCGCCCGGGCGCAGGGGCTGCGCGACGATGCGGGGCGCGAAATCCTGGTCAGCCAGACGCAGTCTGGACCCGATGACAAGCCCGTGCTCTTGACCCGCCGCATCCTGGTCCGCGGATTGATTGATGATGCCGATCCCGCCCTCAACCTCAAACTGGTCGGTGGCGAAGAGATCCGCGTGCCGGAAATCGGCCGCATTTATGTGGTCGGGGATGTCAAGAAGCCCGGGGCTTTTAGCGTGCAGGACGGTTCGGATACGACCGTTCTCCAGATGCTCGCCATGGCAGAGGGCCTCACGCCCTACGCCACCAAGGATGCCTACATCTACCGCCGCGAAGGCAGCGGAACAAAGAACGAGATCCTGGTCTCCCTGGACAAGATCATGCGCCGCAAGGCGCCGGACGTGCCCTTGACGGCCAACGACATCCTCTATATACCCGACAGTAAAGGCAAGCGCGTCGGCCTCAGAGCGCTGGAGGCCGTGATCGGCCTCGGCAGCGCCGGCGCCACCGCGGCCATCATCTACCGTTGATCGAGCCGATATGGAAGCCGGCAAGCAAACGTGTCGTCATGCGACACCGGACGATAGCATCCCGCCGTGTTGCATGGCCGAAGATTAACCATAACACTCATGCCTGAAGATCGCACCCGAGCCCTCCCCGCGCCGGCTGACGTCGTCAGCAACGGCCGCTTTGTCTCTGTCCCGGAGCACTACGCCGTCTATCCTTACTCCGTTTCCGAGGCGGAGCCGGAAGACCAGAGCGTTCCCCTATCCAACTACCTCTGGATCCTGCGGCGGAATAAATGGCGAATGATGGCATTCGTGCTGGTGTGCGTGGCGTCCACGATAGTGGTGTCCTCCCGGCTCACCCCGATTTACGAGTCCGTCGCCACCATCGATATCGACCGCCAGGCCCCCGCCGGCGTCATCGGTCAGGACGCCGCCCGCTTAGCCCCCAACGATGCCGACCAGTTTCTGGCCACCCAGGTCAAGATTATCCAGTCGGATTCGGTGCTGCGCCCGGTCGCCGAACGGTACAAGCTTCCGGTGGAAGCGGATCCAGTTCCGGGCGGGATGTCGCTGCCCACCGCGCGCGCCCAGAACGCCCCGGTGAAGCTGAAGAATCTTAAGGTGACGCGGCCGCCGAACACCTACCTGCTGCTTCTCGCCTACCGTTCACCCGACCCCGAACTGGCCGCCAGTGTCGCCAACGGGGTCGCCAACAGTTACATTCTGCACACCTACGACATCCGTTTCCAGGCCGCCGCGGGACTCTCGGTCTTCATGGAAAAGCAAATGGAGGAACTCAAGGCCAAGATGGAGCGATCGTCGGCCGCCCTGGTGGAGTTCGAGAAAGATCTCAGCGTCATCAACCCCGAAGAGAAAACCAGCATTCTTTCCTCCCGCCTGTTGCAGCTCAATACCGAGTTCACCAACGCGCAATCGGAGCGGGTCAGGAAACAGGCCGCTTTCAATTCAGTCAAGAGCGGTTCGCTTGATGCCGCCCTGGCCTCCACCCAGGGCGATCAACTGCGCCGCCTTTCCGACCGGCTGGACGAAACCCGGGAGAAATTTGCCACCATCCAGGCCCAGTACGGCGCCAACCACCCGGAGTACAAGAAAGCCGAATCTACCCTGACCGAACTCCAGCGCCAGATCGACGCGCTGAAGTTGAGCATAGGCGAGCGCGTCAGCCTGGACTACCAGGAAGCCCTCAACCGGGAATCCATGCTCAAGTCGGCCGTGGCCGACACCAAAGCCGAGTTCGACCGGCTCAACGCTCGCTCTTTCGAGTACAAGGCGCTGAAGCAGGAAGCCGACGGCGACAAAGGCCTCTACGAGGAACTGGTGCGCAAGATCAAGGAGGCCGGCATCAATTCCAGCTTCCAGAACAGCGCCATCCGCTTGGCCGACGCGGCGCGCCCGCCCCTGAAACCGGTTTTCCCGGATCTGCGCCTGAACGGCATCCTGGCGTTCCTGTTTTCCACTCTGCTGGCCATCGGCGCGGCCGTGCTGGCGGACACCATCGACAATACCGTACGCGACCCCGACCAGATCCAGAAAGGTCTGAAGACGGAAGTGCTGGGGTCGCTTCCGGTCGTCAAGCAGTGGCGCGGCCGCTTGCCCGCGTTTGTGGACGGCACTGGCGCAGGAGCCTCCACGGAGCTGGTAAAGTCCACCCGGCGGACGCAACAGGTTTCCGCATTCGAGGAAGCCATCCGCACCTTGCGCGACTCCATCCTGCTGTCGGATCTGAACCGCCGTCCGCGCAGCCTGCTGATCACCTCGGCCACACCCCGCGAGGGCAAGACCACCACCACCGTGCACCTCGCGATTGCCCACAGCCTGCAGAAAAGGAAGACCCTGCTGATCGATGCCGACCTGCGCCGCCCGGGCGTCCACACGCGCCTCGATTTGACCAACGAGCGCGGTCTCTCCACCGTGATCAAGGGCGAAGCCCAATGGCGGGAGGTGGTGCAGAAATCCCAAACCCATCCCGATCTGGACGTCCTCCCGGCCGGTCCGGCGTCGCGCCATGCCGCCGACCAGGTAGGTCGAATCCTGGAGACCGTACTGGCCGAAGCCGCGCCCGATTACGACCTGGTCATGATCGACGCCCCCCCGCTGCTGGGCTTTGCAGAACCGCTCCAGATCGCCACGATTGTCGATGGGGTAGTGGTGGTGACGCTGGCGGGCCAGACCAATCGCAATGCGGTCGCGAGTGTGCTGAACAGCCTGAAGCGGCTCAAGACGAATGTCATCGGGGTAGCGCTGAACGAGGTCCACGAGGACATGAGCAACCGCTATTATTACTACGGCTATTACGGGAAGTATTATTCGAAGTATTATAAGCCGACGAAGGAATGACGTTGAACAATCAAGGGGTTACAGGCCAGGAGCGGCGGGGAATTCCACGGTCGGCGCGCGGGGCACATCCCCTCAACAGGTTCTTGTATTATCTGCCGTAAATGATTGGCAGTGCGCGGTTTATCGGTCCCGGAGCCGTTCGACGGAAGAGCGCAGCTTTTTCTATAGCGGGCCGATTGGCGGAGGTTGCCGCAAACGGAAATGTCGAACTTCTACACAGTTGGTGCTTGGCGGATCTCCCTGAACCGCTGTATGTGTGGTGCTCCACCGGCTTTTGAGTGGCCTACGTAAGCCTCTGTAACACATGCACTTATGGTGCGATGCTAGAGATCAACGGAATTGGCAGAGCACGAGTGGGCGGGTAGCAAGGATATTTGATAGCGTTTACGTAAAGGCCCACCAAACTGAATTGCCAATTTGGGCGCGCCTGACAACGTTCGGCCTGTGATCCGTCTTCCATGCCTATAAAGACTCTCTTCGTCTTCGGTACCCGCCCCGAGGCCATTAAGCTCTGTCCGGTCATCCGGCACATGAAGTCCCGCCCGGATGACTTCGACGTTCGGGTCTGCGTCACCGCGCAGCACCGCGAGATGCTCGACCAGGTTCTACACGCATTCGATGTGACCCCGGACCGGGACCTCGACATCATGCGCCCCGGTCAGACCCTCTCCCATTCCACGTCGCGTATCATCGCCGCCCTCGAACCGATCCTCGCCGAAGAGAAACCCGACATCGTCCTCGTTCAGGGCGACACCACCACCACCTTCTGTGGTGCCTTGGCGGCCTTCTACGCCAAAATCCCCGTCGGCCATATCGAGGCAGGACTCCGTACCGGCGATCCGCATGAACCCTTCCCCGAGGAAATGAACCGAGTCCTTACCGGGAGGATCGCCGCCTTTCACTTCGCCGCCACGGAGGGCGCCGCCCAGAACCTCTATTGCGAGGGAGTGGACCCCGCGACCGTCACCGTCACCGGAAATACCGGCATTGACGCAGTCTTGCACGTCAAGCAGGCTCTCAATGGCGGCAAACTTGTTGGCCTCAGTGGATTCCGCCCGGACGCCTCGAAGAAGCTTATCGTCGTCACAGCGCACCGCCGCGAAAGCTTTGGCAATGGCTTCGATCAGATCTGCGCTGCCCTCGTCCGCCTCGCTCGCCGGGATGATGTCGAAATCGTTTACCCCGTCCATCCCAATCCGAACGTCCGCCAAACAGTCAATCGGCATCTAGCAGGCCAGCCGAACATTACGCTCCTCGATCCTATGGACTACGTCCCGTTTGTGGACCTGATGTGCCGGGCATATCTCTTGCTGACCGATTCGGGAGGGATTCAAGAGGAAGCACCCTCTCTGGGTAAGCCCGTGCTTGTTCTACGCGAGAAAACCGAACGCCCCGAGGCCATCTCAGCCGGCACAGCCCGGCTCGTCGGAACCGACGAGCGCCGAATCGTGGACGAAGTCGAACGCCTCCTAGATGACCCGCGAGTCTACTGTTGTACGGCCCGCCGGCACAATCTGTACGGCGACGGTAGTGCAAGCCAGATGATCGCTGGTTTCCTCGCTGAGCGCTTGACATGTGCCCCCCTGACAGCTGCATGCTACTGATGTACTTTGGTGAGACGAAGACCCGGATTTTGAGGTTTCTTCCGGCTGATTCCCTTCGCGGTCGCTTAGCCTTAGGTACTTTCTGGTCTCTAATTGGCGCGGTTCTTTCCCAGAGCTCCATCATTCTCGCCTCCATCATTTCCGCGCGTATCCTCGGCACGGTAGGTTTCGGTGAACTCGCAATCATCAACAGCACTGTTGGAATGCTTGGCGTATTCGCCGGTTTTGGCCTCGGCATGACCGCCACCAAATACGTGGCCGAATTTCGAACTAAAGACCCCTCCCGCGCTGGTCGCATCATTGCGCTGTCTTCCGTGGTCGCCTTTGCCACTGGTGGCATCATCGCCCTCGCCCTGTTCGCTTTCGCCCCTTTCCTCGCCACCCGCACGCTCGCCGCTCCGCACTTGGTTCTTGAGTTCCGCATCGGCGCATTCCTACTGCTCTTCAACGCTATTAACGGTGCCCAGACCGGGGCGCTCTCAGGATTCGAAGCTTTCAGGGCACTTGCCTACGCCAACCTAATCCGCGGCTTGGCTTCCTTGCCCGTCATGGTCGGCGGAGTGTTGCTATGGGGTCTCCCCGGCGCCGTTTTCGGTCTCGTTCTCGCCGCCGCCATCGCCTGCTTGGTCAATCAACTGGTCCTGCGGAAAGAGTGCCGCCGTGCTGCCGTCCCCATCCGATACCGCTCCATCGCCTCAGAAGGTCGGGTTATATGGGACTTCTCACTACCGGCTTTCTTGAGCAGCGCAATGACGGCCCCTGCGACCTGGGCCGTCAGCACCATGCTGGTCAACCAGCCAAACGGCTACGCCGAGATGGGGATCTTTAACGCCGCCAACCAATGGCGAGCCGCGTTGCTCTTCCTGCCGACCCTAATTGGCCAAGTTGTTATCCCCATCTTGGCCTCCCTTCAGGATGTCCAAGGGAGGAGTTCAGCCCGCAAGGTGCTCCTCGGCTCTATGCTGACAAACGGCCTATGCACTCTTCCTCTTCTCGTTATTCTCGTGCCATTTGCCAGTTGGATTATGTCATTCTACGGTCGTGCCTTCTCAACCCACGGTGCCGTCCTTCAGGTTTCACTACTCTCCGGTGTCCTGCTTGCGATTCAGACTCCTGTTGGTAATCTCATCACAGCTTTCGGAAGAATGTGGTCGGGCTTCTTCATGAACGCTGGTTGGGCCGTCTGCCTCGTCGGTACCGCACACGGGCTTCTCGTCCTTGGTTGGGGCGCCCAGGCCCTGGCATGTGCGTTTCTGGTTGCCTACCTGGCACACACAATATGGACCCTCTGGTTCGCCGTGGTTGTTCTTCGACCGGACCAAAGCTCTCCAGAACCGGTACCTGTCGGAGCTCACCTTTGATCCACAGTCCCTTCGATCATGCTGGGTTTGCCTCCCTCGACGACATCTCAACGCCTGTCTGGCAATCCATTTTCTCGCACCTGGAATCAGTCCAGACAGAGTTTCTCGCCACCGACCCGCATACTCCGGACTATCCCTGGCCGAGAGACCCGCTGCATAACTTCATCAGAGTCTGGGAGTACCCTTTCGTATATCACCATCTACAATCCCTCATTTGCGATGTGTCGTCCGGCCGTCTCCCGCAGGTTGTAGACCTCGGGTCGGGCGCGACGTTTTTCCCATTCGCCGTCGCCCAACTGGGCTGTAACGTACTTGCTGTGGATACTGACTCGCGGGCGATTTCCTCCGTAGACCGCGCCATCGGTATGTTGTCCCCTATACGTGGGGCTGTGACATCTTTGCTCTCGGACGCCCGATCGCTCGCGCTAGAAAGCGACTCGAGCGACGCGCTGTATTGCGTCAGTGTCTTGGAGCACATACCGAACTTCGAGGACGTGATATCCGAAATCCATCGGATTCTGCGACCGGGGGGGCTCTTCGTGCTCACGTTCGACATAGGCCTCAGCTCCAAGTGGGAATTGGGGCCTGCCGCATTCAGGCGTCTTCAAAACGCCCTGCTCGCCTCTTTTACACCGGTCTACCCTGAAGAAGTCATCCATCCCCTCCGAGTACTGACCAGCGAAAACAGCATCTACCCGCTGTATCCCCGTCGCTCAACGCTAAACCTCGGAACGCTATTCCACTTCCTGCTCGCAGCTTTCGAGCGACTGCGCACCCCTGGATCACTGATGGACCAGTTGCCACCGGGCCGCTTGCTCGCCACTACATACGGAACCTGCCTGCGTAAAGGTGGCTCGCCGCCAGCCGCATGAAAACGCATTAACTAGAGGCGCGCCAGGCGCTCTGATATCACCCTCAACGACCGACTTCCTGAGCCAACTCGGAATCTCATGAGCATCAGAAGCATCATCATCTATACGACGTCATCACATGAGTACCGGGTCCCGCAAGTGAGATACGTGGCAAAAGGCCTCAAAGAGGCCGGCTTTGAAACGACTGTTGCGGGTCCACTCGGGCCGAAGTGCGTCCAGGAACTCCGAGAATTGGGAGTTCACGCACTTCTAAAACCCATATCTCCGACCCTCCGGCGGTTAAGATTGTACCTGTTGTCTCGTCTGTTCGACGTTGCCACGGACCGCAGGAACCGTCATGACCTTGCCTTAGGTATCGGAAGTGCCGGCTTAACCCTCGCCTATCTTGCCTACCGCCTCGGGAGAGCGAAACATCTTGGAGCGTACTTCCTAGAATATGACCCGCCCGACTGCTACCATCGCCAGATCAGACACTACCCCCACCTCCTCGTACCCAGGCTCGCTGCGAACCTTGACGTGCTGATTGACGTAAATGACGAGCGCCTTGAACAGCGCAGAACGTGGATGTCCGTACCCGAGCACTCTGTCGTTCTCAGGAATGTGCCGCCGGGCGCCTTCGTAAGAAAGATCTCCGTTACCGACGATGCATCGAGGCGTGGGCCCCTGCGCTTTTTGTACCAGGGTACGCTGGGGTCGGGCAATGGCCTAAGCTTGCTATTCGAAGCATTCGAGCGCATCGATGCCCGGCTATTCACCCTAACGCTGGCCGGCCACTCCAATGAACCGGAAGCTCTGGCCGCTCACATAGCCCGCCGCTTCCCGGCGGGAAATGTCCATTACGCCGGATTCCTGTCACGAACGGACCTACCCGAGTTTCTGTCCCAGCACCATGTTGGGATTGCGCTATACCCATGGCGCGATCTCCCGCCGAATCCCGGGTTCGCGTTGTGCGCACCGAATAAGCTATATGAGTACTTCGCCAGAGGTCTTCCCGCAGTCTGCTCCGACAATACGTCGCTTCGATTCGTGGAGGATCTGAATCTCGGCTGGCGCGTCGATCCAGGCAATCCTCAAGCATTTGCCAACCTAATCGGAATGCTCTGTCGAGAACGCACCAGAGTACGCGAATATGGGAACAACGCCTTGACACTCTGCCGCCACGAGTGGAACTTCGAAAACCAGTTCAAGGCAGTAGCGGACCTCATTCGGAGAACCTGATTGCCGAGTCACCTAACCGGATATTGAACGCTAATCATCGTTGCACAATCGCCGAGGGGATGGCGCGGCGCCTAATAACTCACCCGGAAAGAAGCGCCCAGCGATACTGCGATTTCACCAAAACCGAAATGCCTAATAGTCGTCTCATACTGTACGCTATCACTCTGGCGGTATACACCCCGTACTTACTCTATTCGCTTAGAAAGAAATATTACTTTCGTTTTCCTGTAGTATTCTTTACTTTCCTTGGGATGTATGTCTATAACGCGCTCGGAAGCATCTATGTATTTGTGCCATATTTACATGCAAGCCCTTTCGGAAAGGACTACTTTAGCAACGATTTCGCGATAATGATCATTTTGCAGGGGATCATCTTCTACTGCATAACGCTACCATATACTCGACTAGCACGGCCGATCACTGCAACGCTTCAGCACGAACGAAGTGCATCGTCCCTATTATTCTCGGTCTTAGGTTTGGCAACGGGCGTAATCATCGTGCTGTACGTGTCAAAGGTGGGTGTTCCGCCTGGATTGAGAATTGCCAGCACCGATATGACTACGCAGCAAGTGCTGCAGTACCGGATGAGCGGGACCTTCGCCCTCACGGATTACTACATTTACAATCTGGGTTTCATGACCCTTCCCCTCATTGCTGCGGCCTTAGCAGGTACACTCTATTTACGGACGCGAATCAAGGTGCGTTATGTCATAGTGATTGTGGCCTGCATGATGGTGTCTACGTTTCCCGGCGGAAAAGGAAGCATTACAAGAGTCAGTATTCTACTGTTAATAACCGGACTCTTGTATAGGCACCACTATCCACAAGTGAGAGCTGCGGCTCGGCGGCGGTGGAAGGCCGCGACAGCTTTAGTGTTGGCTACAGGCTGTGTTGTCATAGCGATGTACCGTCTATATTACGGAGCCGATGTCGGCGTTGGTGAGTTGTTTGACACTATTCTCTTTAAAGTCTTTGGGGGTGTCCCAGAAACTATCGCCGGTTTAATTAGCTATTGTGACGCATATGGCTACCTTGGCGGCAGGACCTTTACGAATATTCACGGGCTGCTTGGGCACGAAATGTTCGATATGAATGTGGCACTTCATATATATATGTTTGGACCTGGGGGAGCGACGGCATATCCCGCTGTCACCGAGGGCTACATTAATTTTGGGTGGCCAGGGTTTTTTGCGTCATGCAGTATCACTTATGCACTCGTGATTGTCATCGAAAGGCTATTTGTGTGGTTGCCAAGAACGGACCTTACGTTTAGCATATTGGCGCTCTGTTGCCTAATTGCGACAGAGGTGTCGCAACTGTCTTGGTCTGCCACGTTCGTATCAATCACGCTCGCAACCGTAGTCGGCCTCCTGTTAATGTTGGATCGGTTTGGTGTGTGGATTAGCCCCGTACCGATGACCACGAGCGGCTGGCGAGTCCCGAGGTTGCGGCGAGTCCCGAGGTTGCGCGCGTGAATGTTCTTCTAATTTCCTTCTCTTACGCGCCAATGCTCTCGACCCAGGCATTCCGGTGGACGCCAATCGCCGAAGAATTGGTGCGGCGGGGCCACGGAGTCTCTGTCGTATCGGGATGGCAGCCAGGGACTGAACGTCAGGAAGGCAGGAGCGGACTCGATGTTCATAGAGTCGGCGGCACGGTGACGGAACGATTGCGCTCCCTTTATTACGATAGACGGGCGCAGGGTCGGAGCAAACCTCCCAACGTGTGCCTAGCCAATAAGTTCGAAGGCGTGTCTGTCGATATGTTCAAACGAATGCACGACGTTTCGTGGAAGAGAGTATACTGGCCGGACGCGCATTGTACCTGGTCTCTGCCGGCCATACAAAGAGCCCGGAACATTCTCCAGAGCCGCAAGATCGACGCTCTTATTACAGTGGCAATGCCGTTCACGTCGCACGTTGTGGGCCTCGCTCTGAAGGCAGAGAGCGCCGCTCTGCGCTGGCTCTGCGATATGAGCGACCCGTTCTCGTATTTGGAACCAACGCCACCGAACAATGTTCGTCTATACCGCCGCCTCAATTCCTGGATTGAGAGGCGGGTATTTCAGCGAGCCGACTCGGTAGCGGTTACTTGTTCTGATACGTTAAGACGCTATTCTGAGATCTACCCTCAGTGGAAGGCGAAACTGGCGGTAGTGCCGCACCTCTTGTCCGCGGATTCCGCCAAGACACTAGTGGGTACTTGCTCTTTGCCGGCTCGCGGGGAAGGTCGAGGGAGAAGTCTCGTGTTCGCAGGTATTTTGGACGGGCGCATCAGGGATCCGCGCCCGCTTCTTGACGCCTGTAGGAGAATCGTGGAGCGCGGTTCAGTTCCTGGGCTGCAGCTCCATCTATACGGCCCGATCGGGGATTGCGGCGAGGTATTCGGAGAGTACAGTCGTTTTCGGGACCGGTGGCTGTTTCTACACGGCCTCGTCGACAAGCAGGCGGCGGACAAGGCCGTTGCGGCCGGGGATGTCTTGGTCAACATCGGGAACAAGTATCAATGTCAGCTACCAAGCAAACTGGTCGAATACGGGAGTACTGGCAAACCCATTCTGAACGTGGTGGGATGCTCCTCGGACCTGTCGATGGAGGCATTGAAAGGATACAAGGCAGCCTTACACCTTGTGTGTGCCGGAGGAACAATGGCCGATTCTCAGATCGAGGAAATGGAGAGATTTCTGAAGTTCCAAGAACCCCTGGCGGATGAAGAAGCGCATGCGTGGATCCGACAGTTCAAGCTTCCCGCAATCGTGAAACAGTATGAGGACCTTATTGGGTGAGATGATATCGAGGCTGTGGTGTGCCGGAGGGTTGATCGCACGGCGATGATGCAGCGATGCGACATCGCAGGGTTCGATGAGCGGAGTGTTGGAAAGATGGAAATGGAAAGCTATCAAGGAGAAGTAGTGCTGTCCGTTGTGATACCAACCAAGAACCGCCTTGAATTCGTGCAGCGCCCTATTAGGACATTTGCCGAGTTCGCCGGGGCGGTCGAGGTCTTTGTCGTTGATGACGGCTCGGAAGAAGCCTGTGCTGAAGCGGTCAGAGCTGTTTGTCAAGAAAGTGCAAATTGTGCTTATGTTCGGGGCTCTGGCGCGGGCGGTGCGGCGGCAGCGCGTAATGTTGGATTTGGCTTATCGCGGGCGCGCTATGTGTGGTTTTTCGACGACGATGATATCGTCTGCACGGACACGATAGCTCGTGTCCTCCAGCGAGTGAGAGGCACGCCTCGGAACGATGACGTGATTTTGTTACCGATGAGTGTCCAGTACAATTCGCGTGAGCTTTACAGAGTGGAACCTAGCACGACTGCACCGAGTTTCGAGTGGCACCGGACTCGCGGGAACATCGTGAACACTTCATGCGCGGTCTTTTCGCGTGCAGTAGTGACCACCGCCGGTGGGTGGGATGAGAAACTCTCGGGAGGAGATGACACCGACCTTTTTCTGAGATGCTCAAAGTTTTGTAAGTTTTTCTGCTTGGAGGCTACAGCAGTCCGGGTTAACATTGGGCACCGTCAAAGGTTCAGCAGTAACCTGGTAAAGCAGCAGCGAGCGAAGATACAGTGCGTCCGAAAGCATTGGAATGACTTGTCGGTCGGATGTAAGCTTCGCTATTTCATTAGCTTCCTGGTCTGTGGACCGCTGCTCCAAGCAGTGTTCTTTCACAGACTTCGTCACGCCCTAAGGCATAGATTCTAGGCGAACTGACGGCAGGGTGCCAAGGCATTTGCTCGCTCGCTCGCAGAGGGACGTTTGGATCGGACATGAGGTGGCTCTTGCGCTACGGGGGAAGGAGGGAAGCGCTTCGGGCATTACCGCGACGCCAAGTGGCTTCTTCAGCGACCTTGCGGTACGGATGGTGTATTTGGGGTAGCCGCCCAAGAAGAGCGGACAAAGTAGGGTCCGCTAATCCTTCTGGCGTGTTTTCTGTGGTGGTGGAGGGGTTTTCATGAGCATGGCGAAGGCGGTGGTGTTGGGTGGTGGCGGCATGGTCGGGCACAAGGTATTTCAGGTGCTTCGGGACGGATTCGCAGGTGTGGCTTGCACAGTACGACGCGATGCCCGGAGGCCGCCCCTTGACCGCGTCGAGCTACTTCAGGGCAACGATGTCGTCTCGGGCGTCGACGTGATGGACTTTGCGTCCTTGGCAACGATCCTTTCCACATTCCGTCCGCAGTTTGTAATCAACTGTGTAGGCGTAATCAAGCAGCGGGCAGAGGCTAGGTCCCCAATCCCTAGTGTCACAATCAACTCACTGTTGCCGCACAAGATCGCGGAGATGGCAACCAGATGGGGCGGCCACGTCATCCATTTCAGTACCGACTGCGTATTCAGCGGCAAGGCGGGCGGCTACACCGAGCACGATCAGTCCGATGCAGAAGACCTGTACGGAAGGACAAAGGCCCTAGGCGAGGTCGTAGCCGCTAATGCGCTTACCTTGCGAACTTCTATCATTGGCCGCGAACTCACTGAACACCGGTCTTTGCTGGATTGGTTTCTTGCACAGAATCACAAGACGGTTCGCGGGTATCAGCGCGTGATCTACTCCGGGGTGACCACGATTCACCTCGCCGACCTGGTCGCGTCGATCATCCAGGAGCACCCTGGCTTAAATGGCTTGTATCAGGTGGCTAGCGAACCGATATCCAAGTACGACCTCTTATGCCTCCTCCGAGAGGTGTACGGCCTGGATGTGAGGATCGAACAGGACGAGATGGAAGTATCGGACCGGAGCATGAAGTGCGACAAACTCCGCGAGGCAATCGACTACAAATGTCCGCCCTGGCCCGCTTTGGCCGGTCAACTGGCGGACGACGGTACGCCTTACGAAGCGTGGTTGGGACGAAAATGAAACAGATTCTGGAAGGCAAACGGATACTGATCACCGGGGGGACGGGGTCCCTGGGAAAGGTCCTCACCCGCCGCATCCTGAGTGGAGAAGCGGGCCGTCCGGCGAAGGTGATTATTTTTTCGCGCGATGAGGCCAAGCAACATTTCATCCGGGTGGAGTATGAGAATAGAATCGCGGCCACTGATGAAATCATATACCGGAATTTCCAGCGAGTGCTGGAGTTTCGCATCGGAGATGTCCGCGACTATGCCAGCATCGCCGGCGTACTGCGCGATTGCGACATTGTGGTGAACGCCGCGGCGATGAAGCAAGTGCCCACGTGCGAATATTTTCCCAATGAGGCTGTGCGGACCAACGTCGGGGGGGCAGAGAACATCGTACGCGCGATTCAGGAACATACCCTGTTGGTTGAGACCGTGGTCGGTGTCTCGACAGATAAGGCATGCAAGCCGGTAAACGTGATGGGGATGTCGAAGGCGCTCCAGGAGCGGGTGTTCATCCAGGGCAACATGAGATGTCCGGGCACCCGCTTTGTGTGCACCCGGTATGGCAACGTGCTTGCGTCCAGGGGCTCGGTGATCCCATTGTTCCACGAACAGATCCGGAATGGTGGTCCGGTCACGATTACAACGCCAGACATGACGCGGTTTCTGCTGACTCTGGATGATGCAGTTGACATCGTTTTCGCAGCAATTGCCGAAGGCCGGCGGGGCGAGACATTTGTGCCGAGGGCGCCCTCGGCACGAATTGCCGACATCGCCACTGCGCTTATCGGGGGGCGACCCATAACCCAAGTGACCACTGGCATCCGCCCCGGCGAGAAGATTCACGAGATCATGGTAAGCGAGGAAGAGGCCTACCGGACCGTGAGGCGCGGCCGTTGGTACGTGATCAGGCCGATGCTGCCGGAGGTAGCCAACGGGGGCGGCGAAACTGGAGAAGTCGCGGGCTGCCTTGAGGCCGCCTACAGCAGCAACGACAGCGTGATGAGCACCGAGGAGACGATCACTATGCTACGCGCTCGCCGTCTGATGTTGGAAGATAACGCCGAAACCGGGGTCGAACTGTTGCGATGAAGGTCCTGACATTGCTCGGTACCCGCCCGGAGATCATCCGGCTGAGTCTGGTCATCCCCCTTCTGGACCGGTTCTGCGAACACATCCTGGTTCATACCGGCCAGAACTATGATGACCGGCTGAGCCGGGTGTTTTTTGACGAGTTGGGGGTGCGCAAGCCCGATGTTTGCCTGGGTGTCAGAGCCGCCGGATTCGGCGGACAGATCGCGCAGATTCTGGAGCGGAGTGAGGCAGCATTTCTGGAACATCGTCCGGACCGGCTGCTGATCCTCGGGGACACCAACAGCGGATTGGCCGCGATCATCGCTCGGCGTTTAGGTATCCCGGTCTATCACATGGAGGCGGGCAACCGCTGTTATGACGACCGCGTTCCGGAGGAGGTCAACCGGCGGGTGATCGACCACTCGAGTACGGTATTGATGCCATATACGAACCGGAGCCGGGAAAATCTGTTGGCCGAGGGTTTTCCTGGAAATCGGGTGTATGTGACCGGCAACCCGATCAAGCAGGTCATCGACCAGTTCTCAGCCAAGATTGCCACAAGCGCTTCCGTGGAAAAATTGGGCCTTGAAAGCGGAAAGTTCTTCCTTGTGACACTGCATCGGGCCGAGAACGTGGACATCGAGAGTCGTCTCCGGGACCTCCTGGATGCGCTGACATTGCTCCATGAGGAATTCCGATTTCCAGTAGTGTGTTCTGTGCATCCCCGCACGCGATCCAAGATGGAGGTCTTCGGGATCGACCCGAAGCGCGCAGGGCTTTTGTTCGTCGAACCGCTGGGCTTCTTCGACTTCGTCCGCCTGGAACAGAACGCGTTCTGTCTGGTGTCCGACAGCGGAACGGTGCAGGAAGAGGCCTGCATTTTCGGCGTGCCCAATGTGACGATGCGCGACGTTACGGAAAGGCCTGAGACGATTGAGTGCGGATCCAACGTGCTCTCCGGCGCCGATCGTGTTGACGTGCTCAGCGCGGTTCGCCTTGCAACACAACAACGAAAACGATGGAGCCCGCCACCCGAGTACCTGGCATCGGCAGTTGCCGAGACGGTATGTCGGATCGTCCTGGGCTACCGGCCTCGAGATGCCGCCGAACTTGCGTGGCGGGAGCGGCCGAAAACTCCGTCGGAAGCCGACGGCATCTGCCCGCCCCAAACATGGATCCGAGAATAGTCGCCGTCCAGGCCAGCGCCTGCGCCGAGTATCCCGCCGAGGCGCCATTCCATCCCCAGGCTGGATACCCGGAATACGACTTCGGGGAAACCGGAGGCCCGAACCATGTCTATGAGGTGGTACGGCAATGTTTCGCCGCATCGGGGCTCGATGCGAGCCGGTATGGCACTGGTGCATGGAATCCACTCAGTGAGTTTATAAACCCAGGGGAACGTGTAGTCATCAAGCCCAATCTCGTAAAAGAAACACATCCACGCGACAGCATGGGCTGGCGATACGTGCTAACACACGGCAGCGTGATCAGGGCTATTACGGACTATGTCTGGAAGGCGTTGGACGGGCGCGGCACGGTGGTTGTCGCGGACGCGCCGCAGACGGACTCCTCCTTTGATGCAATCTGCCAGTTGCTGGGCCTGTGTGATATCGCGGAGTTCTACCGCCGGCGCGGACTTGATTTCGCCTTGATCGATCTGCGGCGCGAAGAGTGGGTGAATCGCGGCGGCGTCATTGTTGCGCGACGTAAGTTAGCGGGGGACCCCAGGGGGTACTGTCGCTTTGACCTCGGCCAGGCGAGTGAGTTCTTCGGACACTGTGGCGCAGGACGCTATTATGGGGCCGATTACGATTCCGCCGAAGTGAATTGCCACCACACCGGTGGGCGTCACGAATATCTTGTGTCGAGGACTGTTATCGAAGCCGATGTCGTGTTTAGCGTCCCGAAGATGAAGACGCACAAGAAGGCCGGCACGACCGGTGCTTTGAAAAATTTGGTAGGCATTAACGGCGACAAGAACTGGCTGCCGCACCACACCGAGGGTGATCCATCTTGCGGCGGGGACGAATACCCGCATGTCAGTGCAAAGCACAGGACCGAGCGCCGGCTCGTGCGAAGCCTTGCGAAGCTTTCCATGGCCGCCCCCGATGTTGGTCCGTGGCTTCACCGCCAAGCCCGCCGGCTCGGCGGCAAGGTATTCGGTGAAACGGAAGAAGTCATTCGTAGCGGAAACTGGTGGGGTAACGATACTGTCTGGCGCATGTGTCTTGACTTGAATAAGATTCTGCTGTTTGGAGAGACGGACGGCGGTCTTCGGGCACCGTTGGCAAAGAATCGTAAGCGCCATATTGCACTGGTGGATGGCATCGTTGCCGGAGAGGGTCGTGGGCCTATGAACCCGGATCCGGTGGAAGCCGGGATCGTCATCTTCGGTGCCAACGTTGCGAGTGTAGATGCCGTTTCCGCGGTGTTGATGGGCTTCGACCCTGAGCGAATTCCGCTTTTGCGCCAGGCATTTCGCTGCAACGCCTTTCCACTGACGGACTGGACTTGGCCGGAGGTGCAGATCGTGAGTAACCGGTCCGCATGGAGTGACGGCGCGGCACGTGTTCCACGTGATGCCACGTTTAACTTCGAACCACACTTCGGGTGGAAGGGCCACATCGAACGTACGACTTCGAATGCTCATGCCCTCGATTGAAGGCCTATATCTTCGCTGTCCCGTGTGGGTTCAAGAACTTGCGTGTGACGCGCATGGGCGACAACTGCGCAATCTCCGTTACGGCGGCAACTATTCCCGGATACTGGCTGACGCTGAGCAACGCAGCACCTGGCCGCAGGAGCGAATCGAGGAATTCAGAGATCGACGGCTCCGCGCTTTTATACTCCACGCGGTCGAGACGGTCCCGTTCTACCGCCGGCGCTTTCTGGAACTCGGAATCGACGCGAGGGAAATCCGCACGCTTGCGGATATCGTCCGGCTGCCTGTCCTCGAGAAAGCTGAGGTTCAGGATCAGACGCAGGCCTTCGTTTCTGAAGGCGTTCCAGCCAGCGCGCAAATCGTGGCCCACACCAGCGGAACAACCGGCGCCGGGCTGCGTTTTCGTGTGACGAAGGAGGCTGTCCGCGAGCAGTGGGCGGTCTGGTGGCGGTATCGTCGCTGGCACGGGCTCCATTTCGGGTTGAAGTGCGGCACCTTCGCGGGGCGAAGTATAGTTCCCTTGAGCCAGACACAGGCTCCTTTTTGGCGCACAAGCAAACCGTTGTGCCAGATCCTTTTCAGCGGGTACCACATGAGTCCGGCCAACATGGCCGCTTATGTTGAAGCACTGCGACGCAATCGCCCGCCGTGGCTTCACGGATATCCGTCGCTGCTGGCACTGCTCGCTGCCTATATTCACGAGAAACGTCTGGAACTCGGTTACCAGCTCCAATGGGTCACCGTCGGCGCTGAGAACCTCCTCGAACAGCAGGCGAGTATCATACATCGCGCGTTCGGGGTACAACCCAAGCAGCATTATGGAATGGCTGAGGCCGTGGCCAATTTTTCCGAGTGCGAACGGGGCCAACTGCACGTTGATGAGGACTTCGCCGCGGTCGAGTTTCTGGCCCGTGGCGATGGGAGCACGTATAGGGTTGTGGGCACGAACTTCTCGAATCCGGCAATGCCTCTTATCCGCTACGACGTCGGAGACGTCGTGAGCCTGTCGGACAGCCCATGCCTGTGTGGACGGCCTGGCCGGATCGTGCACAGCGTCGACGGGCGGAATGAAGACTACATTGTCCTTCGTGACGGCGCCAAAATTGGCCGCCTCGACCATATTTTCAAGGACTTGACCGATATCCGCGAGGCGCAGATTCTTCAGCGGCGGATCGGCGAAGTTACGCTGCGCGTGGTCCGCGGTCCACACTACACCAGGGACGATGAGCGTCGCCTCCTATTGGCGACGCGCCAAAGGCTCGGGACCACGGTCGATGTCCAGATAGAGTACTTCGAGGAGCTACCCCGCTCCAGCACAGGCAAACTGCGCTTCGTCATTTCCGATCTTGAAGAGGGCAAACTCGAGGTGGTCAAATCAGAATAAACCGCGCGGCGCAGCATTTCCGTGCGACGTGCGTTTTCTGTAGTTCCCGCCCGGGAAGCGAAGGGCGGTAGTTCGCCGTTTGTCCCTGTCCCGTTCGAAATTGACATCGGTGATCAATCTGCTATGCTGCAGCTCTTTCAGAATCTTCGCGACGGTAGCCTTCGGACCTCCGACATCCCGTGCCCGTCCGCCGGGCCGCAGAGCGTTTTGATTCGAACGCGCGTCACGCTTATCTCCGCCGGAACCGAGCGCATGCTTCTGGAATTCGGGAAAGCCAACTGGATCGGGAAGGCGCGTCAACAGCCGGACAAAGTCCGTATGGTCATCGAAAAGATGCGCTCGGACGGTGTTGTCGCGACACTGGAATCCGTGCGGGTCAAGCTGGACCAGCCAATTCCGCTCGGCTATTCGAATGTCGGCGTGGTGCTTGAGGTCGGCTCGGGTGCGGGCAGTTATTCTCCGGCCGATCGCGTTATCTCGAATGGGTCTCACGCAGAGGCCGTCCGGGCACCCGGGAACCTGATCGCCCGGATCCCGGAAGGCGTCAGCGACGACGCGGCTGCCTTCACGGTTGTCGGTGCCATTGCGCTTGAAGGCATACGCTTGGCGCAGCCAACACTGGGGGAGACCTTTGTCGTAACCGGCCTCGGTCTTATCGGACTCCTCGCCGTGCAGTTGTTACGCGCGAATGGCTGTCGAGTGCTGGGGATCGACCTGGACCCGAGAAAGGCAGAACTGGCCCGTAGCTTCGGCGCGGAGACAGCAGTGCTCTCCAACGGTGAGGACCCGGTCGCAGCGGCCAGTAGGCTTACTGCCGGTCGCGGCGTCGATGGCGTACTCATCACAGCGGCGACCAAAAGCAACGAACCCCTTCATCAGGCAGCCCTCATGTGCCGCAAGCGAGGGCGCATTGTCCTGGTCGGTGTTACCGGCCTTGAACTTTCTCGTGATGACTTTTACAAGAAGGAACTGAGCTTCCAGGTCTCCTGCTCCTATGGTCCCGGGCGATACGATCCTGCATACGAAGAAGCCGGCCAGGATTACCCGTTCGGCTTTGTCCGTTGGACCGCACAACGAAACTTCGAAGCCGTTCTTCAAATGATGGCCGACGGCCGCCTCCAGGTCGCACCGCTCATTACCCATCGGTTTCCGTTTGATCGGGCAATTGAGGCGTACGAGTTAATGCACGGTGACTCGTTCTACTTAGGAATTTTGCTCGATTATCCCTGCGAACCCGGCAACGCACAAGTTCTGAACCGTACGATCCTGTCGAGCGGTGCCGGTGCTCAGATTCCCGCGAAGGCAAACATCGGATTCATCGGAGCCGGCGCGTATGCTTGCAGAGTCCTACTCCCCGCCTTTCGGAAAGCCGGAGCCGGCATGCGTACTATCGCCTCAAGCGGCGGGGCTAGCGCATCCCACGCCAGTCGCACTTTCGGGTTCGCTCAAGCGACAACCGATGTAGCAAGGTTAATCGAGGACGAACAGACCGACACGATCGTGATCGCCACCCGGCATGATACGCACGCCGGGCTCGTCTGTCGTGCGCTCAAGGCCGGCAAAAATGTGTTCGTTGAAAAGCCGCTGGCGATCCGGCCCGAAGAACTGGAAGAGATACGCGCGACGCGTGCCTCGATGCCGGCACCAGTGCTCATGGTGGGGTTCAATCGGCGTTTTGCTCCGCATATCGCGAAAGTGACGCAACTTCTGTCCGGCATCCACGAGCCGAAATCAATGGTGATGACGGTGAACGCCGGTGCAGTCCCGCGAGACCATTGGACCCTGGAACCGGAAATCGGCGGAGGACGAATCATCGGCGAAGCGTGCCACTTTGTCGACCTGCTGCGCCATTTGACCGGAGCGTCCATTGCATCGTTGAATGCCACGAAGCTGAACGCGGAGACGATGACCATTTCGCTGAGTTTTGCAGATGGCTCTGTCGGGGCGATCCACTACTTTGCAAATGGCAACAAGTCATTTCCCAAAGAGCGTCTAGAGGTTTTCTGCGGGGGCAGGATTCTTCAGCTCGACAACTTCCGTAAGCTGACTGGGTATGGCTGGCCTAATTTCCGGAAGATGAACCTGTGGCGCCAGGACAAAGGCCAGAGGGCCGCGGTGGCCGCCTTTGTGGATGCGGTCCGCACCGGTAAGCCTTCCCCGATTCCATTTGATGAATTGATTGAAGTGACTGGCGTCACCCTCGCAGTGTCCCGATGATCGGCACGCTACTACACACCATCCGCCACTTGAAGCCGGTGCAGATCCGCAGCCGGATACCCTGGCCCCGACCGTCCCTACCGACTGCAGGAGCGCCACCTGTTCGGGCGATTCAAGGGACTTGGCTGCGCTCGATTCGGCGTGAAACGGAGCAATTGTCTGCGAATCGCTTCCGCTTCCTGAACCAGGAGCGAGAGATCCGCGGGTGGGCTGATGCAGAGGTACCCAAGCTATGGCGCTATCACCTGCACTACTTCGACTTTTGCGATGGGAAGCGAATCGAGCGGTGGGTCCGAGAGAACCCGGTGGGCAAAGGCGATGGATGGGAGCCTTATCCTCTTTCGCGACGCACGGTGAACTGGATCAAATGGGCGTGCAACGGCGGGGAACTCCCCGTCGCAGCGCTGGAGAGCATGGCGGTGCAGATGCGCTACCTGCTGCATCGCCTGGAGTATCACTTGCTCGCGAATCACCTGTTTGCCAACGCTAAGGCGTTGGTGTTCGCAGGCAGCTTCTTTGCGGGCAGGGAGGCGGATGGCTGGCGCGCCGCTGGCTTGGAGATCCTGGATCGTGAGATTCCCGAGCAGATTCTGGGTGATGGCGGCCATTTCGAGCGTAGCCCGATGTATCACGGCATCCTACTGGAAGATGTTTTGGACTTGGTGAACCTAGGGCGGACGCATCCCGATCTGCTCCCCGACTGGTCCGAGATCGGTGAGCGGATGTTGCACTGGCAGGAGCAGATGATTCACCCGGACGGAGATATCTCGTTTTTCAATGACGCTACACAGGGCATCGCGCCCGCCTTTGCGGAGCTTCGAGATTATGCTGATCGACTTGGCGTGAAGTGTGGAACTGGAGCACGCCTGTCTGACTCCGGTTTCATCAGGTTGGAAAACGAAGGCACCGTCCTGATCTTTGACGCGGGCCGGATAGGGCCAGACTACCAGCCAGGCCACGCCCATGCGGACACTCTTTCGTTTGAACTCTCGCATCACGGCAAGCGTGTGGTGGTTAATTCCGGAACGTCCACATATGAAGTGGGCGCGGAGCGGCAACACGAACGGGGGACAGCCGCTCACAACACCGTGCGAATCGACGGACTCGACCAGTCAGAAGTATGGGCGAGTTTTAGAGTTGCGCGGCGCGCCTATCCGTTTGACATTAGAACAGATCACCGAAGCTTCGCCGAAGCGGCGCATGACGGTTACCGGCGCTTGAGGCATCCCGTGGTCCACCGGCGGCGCCTGGAACTGAGCAGCGGCGGTGTCGCAGTCGCCGACACGGTCGAAGGATCCGGCGAACACGCAGTTGAGATCTTTTTTCATCTTCACCCCGGCGTGAAAGTAGACATCGAGCTGGATCCGAAGATGCGCAAAAGCGTGGAAGAGACCACGTATCACCCTGGATTCAACCTTTCAATTCCCAACACAACTATCGTGGGCCGCTTCAAGGGTGCGCTGCCTGTGGTGTTCTGGTCTTTCATCGCGCTGCAACCAGAACGGACCGCCGGATCACTTGATAGCAGCGACATTAAGGCAAAAAGCACCCCGACCGGGTCAGCACCATGGCAGGCATTTGTCTGAGCGGTCACTGGAACTGTCCGACCCGAGGAGCAACGGCCGTGCACGGCGTCGTGGTGGCTGCGAGAATCCATTCCCTGGGGAAGACGGTGAAAAACAGCGATGAATATTCTATGTTTGTCTGACAATTTTCCGCCGGAGAAAAATGCGGCGGCTTCCCGAGTCTATGAACGCGCCTGCTACTGGGTGAGGTGGGGGCACACGGTCACCGTGATCACTTCCGCTCCAAATTTCCCGGAGGGTAGCGTCTATCCCGGCTACAAGAACCGGTGGTATCAGACCGAGATGCAGTCAGGCATCCGCGTCGTTCGAGTAAAGACCTTGATCACAAAGAACGAGGGTTTTCTTCTAAGGATTCTGGACTTTCTTTCGTTCATGGTGATGGCGTTTGCCGCAGGGCTTATCCAGCCCAGACCCGCTGTGGTTGCGGCGAATTCGCCGCAGTTCTTTACTGCCGTTGCCGCTTGGGCAATCTCCGCAGTGCGCCGGGTGCCGTTTGTATTTGAAGTTGCCGACCTCTGGCCACGTGCGGTCGTGGCGGTAGGGATGATGAAGCCAAATCTGGCCTTCCGTTGGTTAGAGAAACTAGAACTGTTTTTGTACCGCCGGTCGGCGGCAGTAATCGCTTTGACTCCAGCTTTCAAAGAAGACCTAGTTGGCCGTGGGGTGGAGAGCGGGAAAGTTCACGTGATCCTGAATGGTGTGGATCTTGCCCGCTATAAGCCCCGAAACAAGGATCTCAGCCTGGGCGAACAGTGGGGACTTTCCCGCGAACATTTCGTCGTCGGCTACATCGGTACGTTTGGGATAGCTCACGCCCTGGAGAGCATTCTCGACGCCGCAGAGATCCTCCAGGATTCCGCGGTGCGTTTTCTACTAGTAGGAACGGGAGCGGCACGGGAAGGTCTTGTGAACGAAGCCTCCAGGCGCAATATACGAGGGGTCGTATTCGTGCCGCCGCATCCCAAAGAGCGCATGCCCGATTTCTGGAGTTTGTGTGATGTAGCTCTAGTCAATCTAAGAAACATGCCGCTCCATATGACCGTAATCCCATCCAAAATATTCGAGGCGATGGGTATGGGCCTGCCTATTCTTCTTGCGTCGCCCGACGGAGAGGCCAGCAAGATTATCGAGCAGGACCAATGCGGCATATGTGTACCCGCCGAAGATCCGAAGGCGCTTGCAGAGGCTGTAGCGCAGCTCAAGGACCGTCCGGAACTACGCAATCGGCTCGCCACGAACAGCCTGCACGCCGCTGAGTGGCACACCCGGGAGTTGCAGGCGCGGACAACACTGAACGTGCTCGAACAAGCAAGCGTCGCCAAGAGCGGGCCGGTTCCCGTAGTCAAGGACGGCCCCGCGATAGTCGACGCCACCAGAAAGGAACGCGCATTATGACACACGATCGTCCAAGGATGTCGGCCTTAGTAGTCGAATTCGCCCAAGAGGCCATTGCACAGCGCACAGGCCAGATTCCCGTAAACGAGGACACTCCCCTCCTGGGACCCGGTTCGGTTCTCGACTCCCTGGGGCTGGTGACATTGCTTGTAGATATTGAACAGAAGGTGCGATCGGAATACGGCGCATCGGTGACCATTGTGAGTGATCGCGCGATGTCCCAGAAGAACAGCCCATTTCGTTCCGTCGGGGCACTGACAGATTACCTTTGCCTGCTGGCAGCGGAGACTGGGCATGACGGAGCAGCGTAGGGTCGCGCTTGTCACGGGAACTCGAAAGGGTATTGGCCAGTACCTCGCCGAGCACTTAGTGGCGCAGGGCTACCTGGTGGAGGGATGTAGCAGAGAGGCACCGGGATGGACGCTGGAGAATTACACTCACCACCTCGTCGACGTGGCGCAGGAAGATCAAGTCGTCCGCATGATGACGGGGATCCAGCAGCGGCACGGCCGGTTGGATGTGGCGATTAACAATGCCGGCATCGCGTCGATGAACCATACGCTTCTGACGCCTGTTTCGACTCTGGACCGCATCATAGCAACCAATTTCCGGGGGACGTTCTTGGTCTGCCGCGAGAGTGCGAAGTTGATGAAGGCCGGGAAATACGGCCGGATCGTGAACCTCGGAAGCGTCGCTCTTCCGATGCGCCTGGAAGGGGAAGCCATGTACGCGGCTTCCAAGGGCGCAGTGGTCGCCTTCACACAGGTGCTGGCCTACGAACTCGGCAGTTGGGGCATCACCTGCAATGTCGTCGGTCCCACACCGATCCAGACCGATCTGATCCGCAATGTTCCAAATGACAAGATTCAGGGCCTTGTCGACCGCATGGCCATCAAGAGGCTTGGCCGCCTTGAGGACGTGGCCAACGTCGTAGACTTCTTCCTTCGGCCGGAGAGCGACTTCGTTACCGGTCAAGTCATCTACCTCGGGGGATTATGAGCGGCGTCGGCTGGCTTCTGGAGCGCATGCGCGAAACGCCGGGGAACCAGGCCGTCATTGCGGACGGGTCAGGCATGAGGTATGGCGCTTTGCTCGACCGAGTGTCCTTCTGGAAAGAGTGGTTACGTTCAAAACAACTTGGTTCGGGCGACGTCATCGCTCTGAACGCGGATTATTCGCCGGACGGTATCGCTATCCTGCTGGCCCTGCTCGATGCCCTGGCGATCGTTTTGCTTCTTCCGCCGACGATCAGTGCCGAGACTGCCGAAAGCTACCGAATTGCGGAGGCGAAGGCGGCAATACAGATCAACGGAAACGGGACGGCACGGGAAGTGATGTTCGGCAGCGTTGTCTCCCACCCCCTCCTGAGGGCCCTTGCCGACAAATCGTCTCCGGGTCTGATCCTGATGTCCTCCGGGTCGACGGGCAAGCCTAAGGCAAGCCTGCACGATGCAGGCCGTTTTCTGGAGAAGTTCCAGCGGCCGCGAGCTGCCCTGAGGGCGGTCGCCGTTCCGCCCATGGATCATGTGGCGGGACTGGACACTCTCATGTACTGCCTATCGAGCAGCGCCGCAGTCGTTTGCATACAGGACCGCGAGCCGGCGACCGTGTGCCGGGCAATCGAATCGCAGAAAGTTCAGTTGTTGCCGGCGTCGGCTGCCTTCTTGAACCTTCTGCTCATGTCTGGAGCGTACAGGAGTCATGACCTTTCCTCTCTCCAGCTTGTCGCGTATGGCTCCGATGTCATGCCGCAACCGACGCTCGACCGGCTGAAGGAGATCCTGCCCAATACCGCGTTCGTACAAAAGTACGGTACGACGGAACTCGGGTCTCCCCGGACCCGAACGAGAGAGGATGGCTCGTTATGGGTCAAGATCGACGATGAGGGTTACGAGACAAAGATAGTCGACGGAACGCTGTGGATTCGGGCCCGTTCAGCGATGTTGGGATATCTGAACGCCCGGGATCCGTTCGATGAGGAGGGATGGATCAATACCGAAGATGGAGTTGAAGCAGATGGAGAGTACGTGCGATTTCTCGGCCGTACGAGCGATCTGATCAACGTGGGCGGGCAGAAGATTTATCCGACGGAGGTGGAAAACGTTCTGATGCACATGGACAACGTCTCTGATGTCCTGGTGTTTGGCAGCCCAAACGCGATTATGGGACATGTTGTCGGCGCTCGGTTCAGGCTGATCAATGATGAGCGATATGGCGATTTCAAACGCAGAGTCCGAACCTTCTGTAAGGAACGGCTGGTGTCGTACAAGGTTCCCGTGGTTATTGAGGTTACATACTCTCCCCTGATATCGTCGCGGCAGAAGAAGATCCGCTCCAGTACCGTCTTCGACGCCCATGCTTGAAATCCGGCCCGTCACAGACGGGGATATTGACGGAATCTGCAGGTTTCTCGAACTGCACCTGGGCCGCGGGATGCGGGCAGAAGAACACCAAAGACTTTTCACGTATCCGTGGATGAACGACAAACCCGGAAAGGGTTACATCATGGTGGACGGCTGCCGGATCGTTGGGTTCCTGGGAGGAATCTATGCAGATCGCGCGATTCAAGGCCGGATCGAGAGAGTCTGCAATTTAACTACCTGGTGTGTTTTGCCCGAACATCGCGGCAACAGCATCTCACTTCTGTTTGCAATGATCAATAATTCAAAGCAGACAGTGACTAACCTGTCTCCAACTCCGGTTGTCGAGAAGATGCTGCGTGCCCTTCGGTATGAGGTTCTCGACACGTACAAGCTCTTTAGCTTGCCTTTAACGCACCTGCAGACTTTGCTCACGTTTCCAAAGGCTAAGATCACTACCGACAGTGATCTGATCGGTAAGGCACTGACTCCCGAAGATCGCTGCCTTTTCGACGACCACCAAGGCACTGGCTGTGGCCATCTGCTGATGTCACTGCCCGAGCGATACTGTTACGCCGTCTGGAAGAGGCGCAAAAAGAAAGGTATTTCCTTTTCGGAGATACTCTATATTCGAAATCCGGATATCTTCCTTCAACATCTGGAGCTGGCGAGGCTGCATATCTTATGGCGCGACCGGACCTGGCTCCTCGCCGTTGATGAGAGGCTGTTGGGTGGGCGCAGGCCCGCTCTTGTCTGGCCTTACAGGAGAGTCAGTATGTTCAAATCGCTCTCTCTCAAGCGGGAAGATATCGACAACTTGTATTCCGAGCTGGCAATTCGCTGAACTGAGCGATAACTCCTGAGAAAGTCTCGAGATCTTAGAAAGGGAAACCACAGTGGAGCATCGCCTAGTGTATTGGTGGGTGCAATGAGCATCCTGGTCGTCGTAGCTCATCCCGATGATGAGGTGCTTGGGTGCGGAGGCACGGTAACCGCGCTGGCGGCAGGAGGCAAAGACGTGCGCACCTGCATTCTTTCAGCAAGCGCCCAAGCCCGATGCTCCAAGCCTGATGAAGCCACTCTGCGCGACAATATCAGATCTGCTCACGAGTGCCTCGGGATCACCGATGAGTTTCTTGGTGACTTCCCCAACATTCGATTCAACACTGTTCCTCATCTGGAATTGGTAATGTTCATTGAGAACGCCATCGCAAGGGCGGAAGCGGACATGGTTTTCACCCATTCCCCAGGTGATTTGAACGACGATCATCGGCAGACCTCAAGAGCATGCCAGGCTGCCGTGCGCATCGCTCAGCGCCGGCCCGGTCTGCGTCCGCTGCGGGCCCTGTACTTCATGGAGATCGCGTCATCCACAGACTGGTCGTTCCGGGGTGATGGTGGTCCCTGCTTCGTGCCGGATGCCTTCTTCGAACTGGGTGAAGAGCTGCTCATGAAGAAAACCGAGGCTTTAAGACGCTACCAGGATGTGATGCGGGAGTTCCCGCATCCCCGGAGCGAAGAGATCATTCGCGCGTTGGCGGCGTACCGGGGAGGTCAAGCAGGCGTGAAATACGCTGAAGCGTTCCAGACAGCATTCTCACTGCTCAGCACATTTATTCAGGTGTAGCAAATGTACCGTGCTTACGTAAAGCGCGTATTCGACACAATTCTCGCGGTAGGGGCCCTCTTACTGCTGTGGCCGGTGATGTGCGTGGTGGCTGTGGCGATTCGCGTGCAAGATGGCGGCTGCTCTGTGTTTCGGCAAAAGCGGGTGGGTCGAAGCGGGAATCCGTTTACTATCCTGAAGTTTCGGAGCATGAGCGTGACGACGCTGGATATTCCGTCGGCGCAAGCTGCTTCTGTGGACGTCACGCCAATCGGCAGGCTCATCCGGCGTACAAACATCGATGAACTTCCACAGATTTTGAACATTCTGCGTGGCGATATGAGCTTTGTGGGCCCTCGGCCGCCGCTGCCGTCGCAGAAAGAACTGCTGGAGCTGAGAAGAGCCAACGGCGCGCTCAATTGTGCACCTGGGCTTACCGGGCTAGCTCAGATCAAGTCTTTCGACGGGATGCCGGAAAGAGAAGTGGCGGAATGGGACGGCCGGTACGCCCGCAACATTACTTTTGTGAAAGACGTGATTATCATCTTGGCGACGCTGCCTTACTTGGGCAGGCGGCCCCCCCGGTACTGATTACTCCTTGGCTTCGAGTTCAGTGTCCGCAAATGCCTGTCCTCCTTTATCGGTTCGGGCGTGCTCGTGTTTGAGTGTTTCGAGTCGCCAGGATCGAGGCTGAACACTCGCGTCATGACGGCGTATTAGCTGGCGTGGCGAGGACGTGGCCCCCTGATTGGGCCAGCGCGGGCGGAAACGGAACCTCGACAAATCGGTATCGTCCGCCGGAAGAGATCGATCGCATTTGCGCTGACGCCATTTCGGATCGTGTGTTCACGACCAACCCCATCAGCGCCGAAAAGCTGCGGAACCCGTTGCCGGACGGTTCCCCGGTCGCACAGTACCGCTGAGGCTGCCATGTTATCCGAAACTTCATTTCGTTCCTCCACTCGCATTGAGCATTGGGCCAGCCTGCGCCGCTTCGCTATATGGCCGATTCAGATCTGCGTGTTTGCGCTTTGCGTCATTGGCGCGTTCCTGTTGAGATTTGAATTCACGGTCCCCGGCACCTATCGCAAATACCTGTACTGGGCTCTGCTCATCTGGGTACCGGTAAAACTGATCATCTTCCGGCTGCTCAAGCTCAATCGCGGCTGGTGGCGCTTCGTATCCGCCCACGATCTGGTCCACCTCGCGTACGGCAACCTTATCGGCTCGACTGTGGGTGCTGTTGTGATATTCGCAGTCGCTCCAGCCGGATTTCCGCGCTCGCTTTACATCCTGGACTTGCTCCTCTGTTTTCTCGCGACTGCCGGTCAGCGACTGTTTGTCCGAATCTCGCTGGACTGGCTAGGCCGAGGCGCCGACTACGCCCTGGGCACGCGAATATTCATCTATGGTGCAGGAACGGCAGGCGTGACGCTTTTGCGCGAGATCCGTTCCAACCCGAGGCTTCGCTATGCGGTCTGTGGCTTCATCGACGACGATCCCCGCAAACGTGGGATCACCATCCACGGGGTTAGGGTGGTAGGTGCCGGAGCCGACCTGCCGGTACTTGCACCACGCCACCGAATTTCCGAAATCCTGATCGCATTGCCTTCAGTTGCCGGGGCCGAGATGGTCAACATACTTGTCCACTGCCATAGCTCCGGAATCAAATGTCGCACGATTCCTGCCCTCGCTGAGATCATCGAATCCAGTAGTTTGGCGACGCAAATTCGCGAGGTGGCCGTCGAAGACCTTCTCGGCCGCACTCCCGTGCGTCTCGACGAGAACGTGATCCGCAACACCTTTGAAGGCAAGGTCGTCATGATCACCGGTGCGGCCGGGTCCATTGGCTCCGAACTCTGCCGTCAGATCGCACGTTTTCATCCCGCCGGCATCGTCGGCTTCGAAATCGCCGAATCGCCTCTGTTCGAAATCGATCGAGAAATGCGTCAGTCGTTTCCCAAGATCCCCTTCTATCCCGAGATCGGAAGCATCCAGAACCGCATTCGCCTCGACGAAGTGCTGCGCCAGCACTCGCCATCGGCGGTCTACCACGCAGCAGCCTACAAACACGTCCCCTTAATGGAGGCGCACGTCTTCGAGGCCATTGAGAACAACGTCTTCGGGACATACAACGTTGCCATGGCGGCGGCGGAGCACGGAGTCGAAGACTTCGTCATGATCTCCTCTGACAAAGCGGTCCGGCCTACCAACGTGATGGGCGCGACCAAGCGCATCGCCGAATTGCTGCTCATCGCGCTGCAAAACGGGCGGACCAAGTACGTCGCCGTGCGCTTCGGTAACGTGCTCGGGTCGAACGGCAGCGTCATCCCGATCTTCAAGAAGCAGATCGCGGCGGGTGGCCCGGTAACGGTCACGCACCCGGACATGCGGCGTTTCTTCATGACCATTCCAGAGGCCTGCCAACTGGTGCTGCAAGCTGCGATCATCGCAGAGGGCGGACAGATCTGCGTCCTGGACATGGGAGAGCCGGTCAAAATCGTCGATCTGGCCCGGAACTTGATTCTCTTGTCGGGCCTGAAGCCGGATGAAGACATCAAGATTGAATTCACGGGCATGCGTCCCGGCGAGAAGCTCTACGAAGAGTTGAGCACCCTGATCGAGGACACCGCTCCCACCACCCACGAAAAGATCCGCATTTACGTAGGCAACGGCATGCCGGAAGGCGACATGGTGGTGTGGCTCAACTACCTGCGGGAGACCTGCGAGACGCGCGATGCCGGCCGCCTGGTCGTAGCACTCAAAGAGATCGTACTCGACTACAGCCCCAGCGCCCACCTACTAAAGCGCGTGATAGCCCATCGCGAACACCACACCGTCGCTGCGGCTGGCTGAAGTCAGCTGATACTCGTCCTCTTTCGATGTCCCCAACGAAATACCTATTAGTAGCCGGGGCACGTCCGAACTTCATGAAGATCGCCCCGATTCACAGGGCGTTCTCCTCACGAAACGGCCACTCCGCCGCCGACCTCCTCCTCGTCCACACCGGCCAGCACTACAGCCGGAACATGTCGGACGACTTCTTCCGCGACCTTGGCATTCCCGACCCTGACATCAACCTGGAGGTAGGCTCCGGCTCGCATGCGGAGCAGACCGCCCGCATCATGATGGCCTTCGAGCCGGCGTGTCTGGAGCACCGCCCGGACTGGGTGATCGTCGTAGGAGATGTGAACTCGACGGTGGCCTGCGCCCTCACCGCCAAGAAACTCGGTATCCGCGTCGCCCACGTCGAAGCTGGCCTTCGCTCACGGGACATGTCCATGCCCGAGGAGATTAACCGCCTCTGTACGGATGCAATTTCGGACCTCCTGTTCACAACCGACATCATGGCCGACGAGAATCTGCGGAATGAGGGTGTCGCCGCCGACAAGATCCACTTCGTCGGCAACACCATGATCGATAGCCTGCTCCAGCAGATCAACCGCGCGCGTGAGTTGCCACTACCGGAGGGCCTTGCTCCAGGTGGGTATGCCGTCCTCACCCTGCATCGGCCTGCGAACGTCGATTCCCCCGAATTCCTCGCCCCCATCATGCGCGCAATCAACGTGATCGCAGACCGCCTTCCGGTCGTCTTTCCCGTCCACCCCCGCACGGCGCCACGGCTAAAGGATCTCGAACTCCATCCGCACGTCCGAATCGTGGAGCCGCTGAGCTATCTGCCCTTCCTCGGCCTGGTCGCCCACTCCCGTATGGTCCTCACCGACAGCGGCGGCATCCAGGAGGAAACGACCGTGTTAGGAGTGCCGTGCCTCACTATGCGGCCCAACACCGAGCGCCCGATCACGTGCGAAATCGGAACAAATGTGCTCGTCGGAACCGACCCGGACCGCATACTGCGCGAGGCTAACTCGATTCTCAACGGTTACACTCGCCACAGTTCCATCCCGGAGAAGTGGGACGGCCACGCCGCCAAGCGGATCGTGGAAGTCCTTCTCAGTCAGTCTGTTCGCGATCAAGGCCTGGTCTGCGCGTAGCTCCCCCAACCGAAATTGGCAGAGCAAGCGCTTGTTGAAGAGCACCGCAGCCACTCCTTCGTCTCCACGCCACCGCCATGTGGTCAAATATTCGTCTGGATGGGAGTGATTGAATTACCAATCAGCCAGACGCGATCATGCGAGCCGTTAGTCGCGTGGAGGGGACCCGTCTTTTTGCTTTTTCCCGTCGTGACCGTTGAGGCCGGAGGTGTGCCGGCATGCTAACCCTTCACTTGGCCGCGGAAGGCGGGTTTCACGGTGTGCTGCGGCCGTGGGTGGAAGCCGACGCCGAAGAGCGCGAGCGTGCCCGGCGCGATCGTCGCAAGCCGCTGAAGCCGACGGTGGATACGTCGGAGTGTCCGTTCAACGGGGGCCCGGAGTTATTGCAGGCGGTGCTGCCGCCAGGCTGGGAGCGCGGCCAGGAGCAATGGGCCGTGGTGTGGCTGCCGAGCGATGATACCGGCCCGATCCCATCGAGCGAACGGATTGGCGTTCGCAGTGGCAGGAAGGCGCGACGGCTGGCGCCGTGGGCGATCAGTACGCTGTCGTTAGCGCCGCGCGATTTATCGACTCTGATGGTCGGGTATGCACGGTTGCAGGGGGTTTGGCCGGAGGGGTGGCTGGGCGAAGATCTGGCATTCTGGCGGCACGTCTGGGAGTTCGCGGGGGCCTTGGTGGTGCGGCAACAGTACCTGCCGGCGGTAATGGAGACGTGGGAAAATCCGAGCCGCTGGTTGCCTTTTTGGCAGCCAGTGTACGAGGCGGAGGACTTGGGACGTCACGAACAACTGGCGGATTCAATGCCGGTAGTGGCGCGGGCGGTGAGATGGGAACCGAAGCCGATGCCGCCGGATGAACCGCGGCTGCTGGTGAGAGAAATTGTGGCGCGTTTGGTGGAGTGCCTGGTGTGGGTGGGCTACATGACGGATGGCATGCCGCGAGGTGATTCGCCGCGCCGGCACAGATGGAGATGGAGATCGGTCCCGATCCACGAGCGGTGGCTGGAGACGCTGCTGACGCCCGATCTGGAACTGAGGGGCAAGGATGCGGAGGTGCTGCAGTTGTGCCACCAAATCGATGCATGGAGGGATGCGATCTTCCCCTCGCAGCCGGAATATGAGTGTGAGGAGCCCCCCATCTCCCTGCCGCCTAAGGGCGAGGACTTCTGGGTCGGCCGGCAGTTACCAGTGGACTTTCTGGGTCCAGTGGAAGCTCCCCCGAACCCGGCTCTTATCCTGAGCCGCGTCGGAGAATTGCCTGGTTGGCAGGGCAAGTGCCCGCTGCGCGACTCGCTCGAACCCGTGTATGAAGCTGCCAGCCGCTACGCGTTGGAGCACGTCTTCGGCCGGAAGCCGTAAGGCACTGCGGATCACGCCATGCCGATTTTCGAGTACCGATGCCAAGACTGTCGGCGCGCAGTTAGTGTCTGGATGCGGCGGATGGGGCAGGAGTTAGGTGAAGAAGGCCGCCCGGAATTCGACCAAGCCGTCTGAGAGATGGAAGGCGGCCAGCGCTTCTCCCCCGGCCGCGTGGTGGAAATCGGGGACCTGACCGCAAATTCCGTTCCTCTTTTTGTTGCTATTTTGGTTGTTGGTCTCTCCCATCCGTGGCCATTCTTATGCTGTTGACCGTTGAGAAAGCTGAGCCTTGAAAGTCAGGATACGCTTGCACGCGGAGGGCGCCGTCCGCCCCCTGCTCCTGGCGCTACTGCCCACCCTCTCCCCGCACGCCGCCCCCTCAATTCCCGGCATCCGCTCGCAGATCGTCGCCCTGAAGCGCCTGCGCCGCTCCCCCAGCGAATTCCGCAAGTGGACCCCCGATCCGTTCTACTACCTCTTCGCCCTGGTCGCCGCCTTTTGGACCCCCTGGGTCACCCGCGCCTCGTGGTTGAGCCTGCGCGGCCTGGCCACTATGGCGCTGTCCTTCGCCTTCCTGTGCCTTCTCCCCGGCGCCGTTTCCCGTTTTCGCTTTTGGTTCTTCTTCCGCTACCCAAACAAACTCCTGGAGCGGAAGATCGCCCACCTGCAATCCGAACTACTTCGCCAATCCGACCTCCAGCCCCGTCCCGAACCAGACCAACCCACGCCCTGACTTCGCCTCTCGCCCGCCTGCCGCTCCGCTCTCGCACCGTGGAATTCGGCGATGTGATCGCCAACGGCGCCGGCGTTAGTTGCGGAACCCTTTGGGGCCTTCCGCTGCGCGCCTGCCTCGCGCTTCTGTAACCTCCCCCCTCTTTCCTCTTCTCAGGAGATCGCGCACCCGCAGTTCCCTCCTGCGCGACCTCACTTCCCCTGACAACCTGAGTCTGTAATATGGCGACTGGGCCGGCGGTGTGTTCGCATGCGCGAGGGCGCACACACGTTCAGTCCAGATCGAATGCAATTCGCAGCGCTTCGTTGAGTCGCACCATTGTCGTAGGCGTCAACTCCCCACGTCGGCGCAGAAGCCGCTTCTTGTCGAGCACCCGCACTTGCTCTCCAAGAATCACCGAATCAGCGTCCAGCCCTCCCTCAGGCGCCTTCACGAGTACCTGACTGGGATAGATGCGTCGGCCTTCACGGTAGGTAGTGCATGGTGCGGCACTCACAATAGGACTCGATTCGTTGATTGCATCGCGACTGACAACCACGACAGGCCTGGATCCGCGCTGCTCGGACCCTTCGACCGGATCCAACCGGGCGTCATAAACCTCACCCCGCTTCATAAGCGTCGGTCGTTGGCGCCTTGCCCCGGCTCCTCTTGGAGAGTTTCCCAGTCCGCTTGCGCAAACTCCCCGAGAATCTGGTGCACATCCCTCTGGTACTCGGCATCGTCCGCCATATGTCGGAATTCCGCGTCCAGTGCGGACCGTCGCAGTGTCGCCAGTTCGCGGCGGAGTGCGCCTTCGACCAGCTCATCCCTGCTCCGGGCGCGGCCTTCCTGGACCACCCGATCAATCGCTGCCAAGAGGTCAGACGACAACGCCAGCGTCGTGGGTTCAATGTTCATAGAGACGATCCCCTCTAACAGTAGACCCCTTTAAGCCCACTACGTGCAAGCGTCCGACCTCATCCTCCTCATCCTCGGGTCGGCGCGGCCAAAAAGACAGGCATGGCGGGCATCATTCCCTCCTGCACATGCCTCCCAAACAACTTGATTTCTGCTGTGACCCACTGGGCCGGAGGTGACCCCTCACCCCACCGTCACCGGGATGAACAGCACCGGATTCTTCTTCGCCATATCGACCACGTGCGCGTAGCGCGCCGTCATGCGCGGATTGGCGTGGCCGAGCAGTTCCTGCACGGCCCGCAGGTCGCCAGTGTGGAGATACCCCAAGGTGGCGGCCGTGTGCCGGAGCGCATGGTTTGAGATCCCTGGACGCTTCAGGCCCGCCATCCGCAGATAGCGGACGACGATCGCGCGAATGCGGGTGCGGGTCAGGCGATGGCGCGGACCGTCGATTGTGCTGAACAGCGGCGTGCCGTCCCTGTCACGCGCCGTTTCGCCGCCCAGCGCCACGTACTCCTGCATGCGGGCCCGTGTGTCCGGCCGGAGGTAGACCAGCCGGTCGCGGGTCTTGCCGCGCACCACCAGCGCGAAGTGTTCGCCCTTATCGACAAGGTCCTCGGTATTGGCGCGCTGCACTTCGATGGTGCGCAGACCGTGTAACGCCATCATGTCGATCATGAGGAGATCGCGCAGCTCGTGAACCTTCTCCGGACCGGTTGCCTTCTCGGGGTCGGGCAGCACTGCCAGGAACCGGGTCAGTTCCGAATCGGAGAGGTACTTGAAATCCTCGATGGCCTGGCGGATGCGAGGACCTTTCACGCCGGCCGCCGGGTTGTCGGTCCGCAAGCCGGCATTGCGGGCCGCTTCATAGAATCGCCCCATGATCACCAACTTCCAGCGGATCGTACCCGGGCTATACTCGGCCTCGATCAGAGCCTGGCGATACTGCTTGACATGGTTGACGCTGGCAGTCGCAGGGTCGATGCCCTGCTCGCGGCACCAGGTGGCCCACAACGCCACCGCACTGCGGTAGTTGCGGATGGTATCCGCGGAGGCATCGCCGTTGGCCAGGTCAATGCGCAGAAAGTCGGCAAAGGCGGCGTCCAGGGCGGAGCCTGTCTGGAGCGGCCGGGTTGGGACAAGGGCAAGGTTGGTCATCGTTTCACCGGGATGAACAGCGCCGGGTTGCGCGCCGGCATGTCCACGACATGCGCATAACGCGAGGTCATGCGCGGGTCGGCGTGGCCGAGAAGTTCCTGGACGGCGCGCAGATCGCCGGTATGCAGATAGCCCAGAGTGGCGGCGGTGTGGCGCAGGGCGTGGTCGGAGATGCCGGGGCGCTTCAGTTCGGCCAATCGAAGATAGTGATCGGTGTGCATGCGGATCATGCGCCGGCTCATCCGTCGGCCGCCCCTGGCTTGGGACGGGAACAACGGCGTTCCGGCTGCGTCCGCCGCGATTTCGTCGCGCAGGGCGAGATACTCCTTCAGGCGTTTGGCGGTGTCCGGACGCAGGTAGGCGATGCGGTCACGTGTTTTGCCGCGTACCAGCAAGGTCCAGTTTCCGTCCTTTTCAGTCAGATCCTCGACGTTGGCGCGATGCACTTCGATGGTGCGGAGCGCCTGCAACGCCATCATCGCGACCATGAGGAGGTCTCGTAATCGGCGGACCCTCTGGCGGCCATCAGCCCCATCCGGATCTGGAAATGCCGCCAACAGCCGGCGAAGTTCGTCGTCGGTGAAGTACTTGAACTCTTCGGTGGCCTGGCGAACGCGAGGGGGGCGGACACCGGCAGCGGGATTGTCGGGACGCAGCCCGGCGTTCCGCGCCGCCTCATAGAAACGCCTCACGGTGGTCAGCCGCAAGCGAATCGTGATGGGTTTGTAGCCGGCTTCCAACAGAGCCTGGCGGAAACGCTTGATGTGGATCGGTGTCGCGGAACCCGGATCGCAGTGGTCGGCGGCGCACCAGGCCACCCACTGGGCCACACCGGTGCGGTAGCTGCCGATGGTCTCGGCCGAGGCATCGCCGTTGGCCACGTCGATGCGCAGGAAGTCGGCGAAGGCCGCGTCCATTTCCGAGCGCATCCGCGGCGGCGGGTCCGTGACCAGGAGAGTCGTTTCCTGAATCCGAGTTGGGGGGGCCTCTGTCATGTTGACCCTATGAACCCTCTTCGGCGGCGAAGTAGCAAGTTCTATGCCGCTCGCGGCATATCAAGTTCTACGCTGCGCCGTTCACGCTCACCGGGATGAACAGCGCGGGATTGCGCTTGGCCATGTCCACCACGTGGGCGTAGCGGGCGGTCATGCGCGGGTCGGCATGCCCGAGGAATTCCTGCACCGCGCGCAGATCGCCGGTGTGCAGATAGCCCAAGGTGGCGGCGGTATGGCGCAGCGCGTGGTTCGAGATGCCGGGCCGCTTCAGACCGGCGATTTGCAGATACTTGTCGGTGTGGACGCGGATGGTGCGGCGGCTCAGACGGGTATCGCCGCCGTGGTAACCCACGGTGAGGAACAGCGGCGTGCCCAACTTATCGGGCGCGGCGTCGGCGCGCAGCTCGAGGTACTCCTTCATTCGAACGGCGGTGTCCGGGCGCAGGTACACGATGCGGTCGCGGGTCTTACCGCGCACGATCAACGTCAGGTGCGCGCCCTTTTCGAGCAGATCCTCGACATTGGCGCGGTGGACCTCGATGGTGCGCAGCGCCTGCAAGGCCATCATGCTGACCATCAGCAGATTGCGCAACCGACGGGTCTTCTCGGCGCCGATTGCCTGCGCGGGATCGGGGATGGCGGCAAACAGCCGGGCCAATTCCTCGTCGCACAGGTATTTGAAATCCTCCGTGGCCTGGCGCACGCGCGGGGCCTTCACCCCGGCGGCGGGATTGTCGGGGCGCAACCCGCCGTTGCGCGCGGCCTCATAGAAGCGCCGCAGGATCGACAGCTTCCAGCGAATGGTGAGGGGGTTGTAGCCGTTCTCGACCAGTGCCTGCCGGTAGCGCTTGACGTGCGCCACCGTCACGGCCGCCGGATCGAAGCTCTGCTGGATGCACCAGGCGACCCACAATCCGACCTCGCTGCGATAGTTACGGATGGTGTCGTCGGAAGCATCGCCGCTGGCCACATCGACGCGCAGGAAATCGGCGAAGGCGGCGTCCAAATCGGAGGCTGGCCGCGGAGGCCGGTAGGTCACGAGAGACGTCATTGAGGAATCCTTTTGGGGGAGACTGAGCGGCCGCGGTTGCTTGTCGGGCTCAGTGCCAGCCCCAAGCAACAGGCCAGCAGAGGCACAATCAGCACAACTTCCAAGACGCAGGAGCGTGCCCCTTCAAGCATCTGCATGGGCAGATTCCTTGTGTCGCGCGGCGGCGATGGCCTGCGCCACATCCGTCTGGCCCGCGATCACATTTGCCAAGTGCGCGTAGTTCGGGTCGGTGGCGTACACACGGGCAACAGCATCGATCAGGGCGTGCAGATTGTGGTCGGCCTGATACTTCTCCCACGCCGCGCGATACGGGGCGCCCTGCGTAATGAGCCAGGTGTAATCGCGGCAGGAAGCCTCCAGCGAATCGTAGTCGGCGAACTCCAGGTTCTGTAGAACCGATTTCCCGTTCACGATTTCGCGCGTTGTGACCGCGCACCAATGTGCGTGGCGTGCAGCCCGTTTCACTCCGAAGCAGTTGAAGTGGCCCACGGGCTTTTCGCCCCACTTCGATTCGATGGCCCATTGGGCAATCAGTAATTGCGCGGGGCAGCCGGTCTCTTGTCCGAGGCGCACGGCGATCCGCGCCACCTCGTTGAGTCGGGTTTCAAGTGTTTCCATAAAGTGATCAGTAGATAAACGAACGGTCATCGCTCGTGGGCAGGGGCACTGGCCATCCGAACAGGCACAGATGGTCGTAAGCCCAGAGCTTGATGACCGGGACTCCGAGACGGCCGGCGTTCACAAACTCACGCATCCACGGCCACGTGCCGTAATAGAGGCCCATCAAGTAACGGCAGTGGGCTTGGTCCCAGGCGAGTTCCTTCCACGGATACGCGACGCACCGGCTGGTCTGGTCGAGGTTGTGGTTGATTCCCGAATACTGGTAACCCTCGATCAGGAAACTGTCGAAGCCAGAACCCGCACGGGTGGTCCATTGCGAGGGCAGGTTGATGTACCGCAGCAGCTTGCAGTTGTCCGGATCGTTCACGTCCATGGGCCACAACAGCTCGAACACGGCGGACGGGCACTGCGAGAGGACGTAGCTCTGGATGGCGGCCACGTAGTTGTACAGGCGCGTCCGCAGAAAGTTTGCGTCGGCGTAGCCGTTGATCGCGGGATCGTCGTTCGGCGTGTGGAAGGTCGCCAGCGCGCGGCCGAGTGCCGACTGTGCGGCTGCCTGCGTGTCCGCGTCGTGAAACGCCATCCCTGACGCGTTCGCCAGGAACCACCAGAGGATTTCGCCGAACTGGAGTTTGGGCGTCAATCCTGCCGCCAGCATCAGGGCCGCCATCGCGGCAAAGGCCTGCCCTATGTAGTTCTGTGGCCCGGAACTGAAGGCGATCTGTGAACTGTTGAGCGTGCCGAATCCCGTGGCGGTCTCGACCGCCGTGCCGTCGGGGAAGCGTTGAACCCACACGGTGCCACCGGCTGGATTGTCCGGCGGCTGAACCAGTTCCTGGGAGAACGAGCAGACCGCACTCATGTTGTTCGCCTTGAGCAGGCTGAAGAAATCCGTATTCCAATCACGGAAGGCCCGGTTGAGCACCGGAGTCTGGGTTGGATCGATGACCCACTTCACGCCATACGTGCCACCTTGCATATCGCCGGTCACCGCGGCGTGGCCGCTGCCGGTATTGGACGCTGGCAGTTCCGTGTAGACGTGATACTGCCACCCGCTCGCGAACGAATGGGAAGTGACCGTGAGCACGCTGCCGGAGACCGA